>NZ_JBHVGU010000041.1:58594-83109 GCF_042800575.1 Streptomyces sp. NPDC057616 | reverse complement strand
AGGGGAGCAGGCCGTGGAGAAGGCAGAGGAGGAGTGACCGGGGAGTAGTGACCGGGGGTTAGCTCGACCCGCCCCCCCACCAGGCCAACCCCTGGTCACAGGTAGGCAGCCACCGGGGCGGGTCCTTCACGCACCCCGGTGGCTCCGGACAGCACAGGGCCCCGGAACCGGCGCAGGGGTCCCGGGGCCCGGATCAGAGGGCGGCCCGTAGGCGCCGCCCGCCGCAGCCGTCATACACGGCGCAGCACTGCCACCACCTTGCCGAGGATGGTCGCGTCGTCGCCGGGGATCGGCTCGTACGCGGCGTTGTGCGGGAGCAGCCAGACGTGGCCGTCCTCGCGCTTGAAGCGCTTGACGGTGGCTTCGCCGTCGAGCATGGCCGCGACGATGTCGCCGTTCTCGGCGACGGGCTGGCGGCGGACCGTGACCCAGTCGCCGTCGCAGATCGCGGCCTCGATCATGGAGTCGCCGACGACCTTCAGGACGAACAGTTCGCCGTCACCGACCAGTTGGCGGGGGAGAGGGAAGACGTCCTCGACGGACTCCTCGGCCAGGATCGGGCCACCGGCGGCGATGCGGCCGACGAGCGGGACGTACGACGCGGCAGGCTTGCCGGCGGTGTCGGTGGGCTGTACCGAGGTGCCCTGGTCGGAACCGCGGACCTCGTATGCGCGCGGGCGGTGCGGGTCGCGCCGCAGGAAGCCCTTCCGCTCCAGTGCCATCAGCTGGTGTGCGACCGAGGAGGTGCTGGACAGGCCGACCGCCTGGCCGATCTCCCGCATCGACGGCGGGTAGCCGCGCCGCTGCACGGAGTCCCTGATGACCTCGATCACCCGGCGCTGCCGGTCGGTGAGCCCGGAACTGTCCGCCCTGATGCCTGGAGGTCGGCCCGGCAGGGAGCGCTTGTGCCCCTCAGGGTTCACGGCTTCGTTCATCGCATGCACCGGCTCGAGTCGGCCCTGGGAGCGGTCCTGGGCAGTGATGGTGGCACTGTCTGCGGTGGTGGTCACGTCGGCCCCTCTCGATGGTCTCCCTGCTGGACAACGGTAGTTGGTTTCGAAAGGTTGCGCCAAACACACGTTCGAGTGAAAAACCGCGGACGGCCTGACTTGATCATGTGTCTGGGTGTATAGCTAACGCGGCACCTGGCGGGCAAAAGGGCCCATTGTTGTACTCTTCACCGCCGGGATACTGACCTCGTGGGTTCCTGCCCAGTCTGCCACCCGGCATTCCGTCAACAGGAGGCAGACTCCCATCTCTGCGGGAGCCCCACGTCCTCTCCCTGCGGCGCCCACGGTATCTCCGCATGTGCCGTAACGGTACGCCCGTGCACCTGCGGATCCGGTGTGCCGCCGCGGGCGCGTGGCACATGCCAATCCGAGCGCGACACGCGCGCGTGGCGTGTATGGCTGGCCCAACACCACATCTAGTGGTTGGATTTCATCAGCAGCCCAGAAGTTGTGTTCCCCCGGGTCTTCGGACTCCGAGAGATCGCCTATGCTTAGGGCTGCTTCGAGGGGCTCGTGAGGCCCGGCGAGGCTATTGAGTCTGCTGTGAGGAGGGTTGGGAGTTATGCACTGCCCCTTCTGCAGGCACCCCGACAGCCGCGTCGTCGACAGTCGTACGACCGACGACGGCACGTCGATCCGCAGGCGCCGCCAGTGTCCGGACTGCTCCCGTCGTTTCACGACCGTGGAGACGTGTTCGCTCATGGTGGTCAAGCGGTCCGGGGTCACCGAGCCGTTCAGTCGTACCAAGGTCATCAACGGCGTGCGCAAGGCATGCCAGGGACGGCCTGTCACCGAGGACGCACTCGCCCAGCTCGGCCAGCGGGTCGAGGAGGCGGTGCGGGCCACGGGAAGCGCCGAGCTGACCACCCACGACGTGGGGCTGGCCATACTCGGCCCGTTGCAGGAGCTCGACCTCGTCGCGTATCTGCGATTCGCCTCCGTCTACCGGGCGTTCGACTCGCTCGACGACTTCGAGGCGGCCATCGCGGAACTCAGGGAGGGGGCGCGACCCGCCGCCGCGGACGACGAAGACCGCGAGGACGCCGTCGCAGGGAGCCAGGAAGACGATCGCGGGCGCGGAGGGACTGTAGAAGTCCCCGAGCCCGCCCACGCCGCCGACTGACGGGCGGCCGGCACCGGGCCGAGGCCCCGGAACCGGCCGCGAGGCGGCGACCGAAGACCTGTTGCGGAGGGCAGCGCGAGCTGCCCGCAACACCAGTCACAACACCGTGCCACGGGAACAACGGGGCACTTCAGGGCGTTTTAGCCCCTACAGGGAGGCGGCATGACAGAGACGGCGAGCGGTCCGGCACGGAGTTCCCGAGCCAAGGGCAGCAAGGCGGCCAAGGGACTGCGTATCGAGCGCATCCACACCACCCCCGGCGTGCACCCGTACGACGAGGTGGCCTGGGAGAGCCGTGACGTCGTCATGACCAACTGGCGCGACGGCTCGGTCAACTTCGAGCAGCGCGGCGTCGAGTTCCCCGACTTCTGGTCGGTGAACGCGGTCAACATCGTCACCAGCAAGTACTTCCGGGGCGCCGTCGGCACCCCGCAGCGCGAGACCAGCCTCAGGCAGCTGATCGACCGCATCGTGAAGACCTACCGGAAGTCCGGCGAGGACAACAAGTACTTCGCCTCGCCCGCCGATGCCGAGATCTTCGAGCATGAGCTGGCCTACGCCCTCCTGCACCAGATCTTCAGCTTCAACAGCCCCGTCTGGTTCAACGTCGGGACTCCGCAGCCCCAGCAGGTCTCCGCCTGCTTCATCCTGTCCGTCGACGACTCCATGGAGTCGATCCTCGACTGGTACAAGGAAGAGGGCATGATCTTCAAGGGCGGTTCCGGCGCCGGCCTGAACCTCTCCCGCATCCGCTCCTCCAAGGAGCTGCTCTCCTCCGGTGGCAACGCCTCCGGTCCGGTCTCCTTCATGCGCGGCGCCGACGCCTCCGCCGGCACCATCAAGTCCGGTGGTGCCACCCGCCGCGCCGCCAAGATGGTCATCCTCGACGTCGACCACCCGGACATCGAGGGCTTCATCGAGACCAAGGTGAAGGAGGAGGAGAAGATCCGCGCGCTGCGCGACGCGGGCTTCGACATGGACCTGGGCGGCGACGACATCACGTCCGTCCAGTACCAGAACGCCAACAACTCGGTCCGCGTGAACGACGAGTTCATGAACGCGGTCGAGCAGAGCGGCAAGTTCGCCCTCCGCGCGCGGATGACCGGCGAGGTCATCGAGGAGGTCGACGCCAAGTCCCTGTTCCGCAAGATGGCCGAGGCCGCCTGGGCCTGCGCCGACCCCGGCATCCAGTACGACGACGTCATCAACCACTGGCACACCTGCCCGGAGTCCGGCCGTATCAACGGCTCGAACCCCTGCAGCGAGTACATGCACCTGGACAACACGTCCTGCAACCTCGCCTCGCTGAACCTGATGAAGTTCCTGAAGGACGACAGCAAGGGCAAGCAGTCCTTCGACGTCGAGCGCTTCGCCAAGGTCGTCGAGCTCGTCATCACCGCGATGGACATCTCGATCTGCTTCGCGGACTTCCCGACGCAGAAGATCGGTGAGAACACGCGCGCGTTCCGCCAGCTCGGCATCGGCTACGCCAACCTCGGCGCCCTGCTGATGGCGACCGGCCACGCCTACGACTCCGACGGCGGCCGCGCCCTCGCCGGTGCCATCACCTCCCTGATGACCGGCACCGCGTACAAGCGCTCCGCCGAACTCGCCGCGGTCGTCGGCCCGTACGACGGGTACGCGCGCAACGCGAGCGCCCACAACCGCGTCATGAAGCAGCACGCCGACGCCAACGGCGTGGCCGTCCGCATGGACGACCTCGACACCCCGGTGTGGGCCGCGGCCACCGAGGCCTGGCAGGACGTGGTGCGCCTCGGCGAGAAGAACGGTTTCCGTAACTCCCAGGCGTCCGTGCTCGCCCCGACCGGCACCATCGGTCTCGCGATGTCCTGCGACACCACCGGTGTCGAGCCCGACCTCGCCCTGGTCAAGTTCAAGAAGCTGGTCGGCGGCGGCTCGATGCAGATCGTCAACGGCACCGTCCCGCAGGCCCTGCGCCGCCTGGGCTACCAGGAGGAGCAGATCGAGGCGATCGTCGCCCACATCGCCGACAACGGCAATGTGATCGACGCTCCCGGCCTCAAGCACGAGCACTACGAGGTCTTCGACTGCGCCATGGGCGAGCGCGCCATCTCCCCGATGGGCCACGTCCGCATGATGGCCGCGATCCAGCCCTGGATCTCCGGCGCCATCTCCAAGACGGTCAACATGCCGGAGTCGGCGACCGTCGAGGAGGTCGAGGAGATCTACTTCGAGGCCTGGAAGCTGGGCGTCAAGGCGCTCGCCATCTACCGCGACAACTGCAAGGTCGGCCAGCCCCTCTCCGCCAAGACCAAGGAGAAGGAGAAGACGGAGATCACGGAGAAGGCCGAGGCGGCCATCCGCGAGACGGTCGAGAAGGTCATCGAGTACCGCCCGGTCCGCAAGCGCCTCCCGAAGGGCCGTCCCGGCATCACGACGTCCTTCACGGTCGGCGGCGCCGAGGGCTACATGACCGCCAACTCCTACCCGGACGACGGTCTCGGCGAGGTCTTCCTGAAGATGTCCAAGCAGGGCTCGACGCTCGCAGGCATGATGGACGCCTTCTCCATCGCGGTCTCCGTCGGTCTGCAGTACGGCGTGCCCCTGGAGACGTACGTGTCGAAGTTCACCAACATGCGCTTCGAGCCGGCCGGCATGACGGACGACCCGGACGTGCGGATGGCGCAGTCGATCGTCGACTACATCTTCCGCCGCCTGGCGCTGGACTTCCTGCCCTTCGAGACGCGTTCCGCTCTCGGCATCCACTCCGCCGACGAGCGCCAGCGTCACCTGGAGACCGGTTCGTACGAGCCGGCCGACGACGAGGTCGACGTCGAGGGCCTGGCCCAGTCGGCGCCGCGCGCCCAGGAGCTGAAGGCAGTGGCCACGCCGCGTGCCGAGGGCGAGGCGGCCAAGCCCGCCCCGCAGCAGGCGCACACCAGCGCCGAGCTGGTCGAGATGCAGCTGGGCATCCAGGCCGACGCCCCGCTCTGCTTCTCCTGCGGTACGAAGATGCAGCGGGCCGGTTCCTGCTACATCTGCGAGGGCTGCGGCTCGACGAGCGGCTGCAGCTGACGGCGGGCGGGGTGACGCCCCGTCCGACAGGTAGTCCCTGACAGAGGAGGGGCGTCGGCCAAGAGCCGGCGCCCCTCCTTCTCTCTGACGCGCTGGTCAGGACTGGTGCGCCCGCCCCATGACCCTGGTGAACGTCGCCGGGTCGTCCTCGAAGCCGTGGATACCGGCGCGGAAGTGCCAACCACCCGACTCGTCGCGTACGAACTCGCCGATCGTGGCCGCGGTCGCCCCGAGAACGCTGCCGAAGTCGTCCTCCGCCAGGACCGTGTAGCCCTCGCGGATCCGCATGCCCGGGTTGCGCACCCCGACGAAGGTCCGCTCCGCCCCACGCTGCTGGATGATGACGCCGACCACCACGCGCGCGTACCTGCTGTCCAGCCGGTCGAGTTCGAGGGTCATGACCTCGTCCCAGCCGAAGCCCTTGCCGTCCTTGCTGTCCCGGTTGAGGTAGATGGTGCCGTCGGGGGACCGGCTGTCGAAGTGCACCGCGTAGACGGGTTGGCCGTACGGATCGCTCGCCAGATAGGTGGCGGCGATGATGTCGAGATCGGTGGGCGGCTCTCCCGTCGGACTCGGGTCCCATTTCAGTGCGACTTCGGCCTTGCGGATCGCTTTGTTGAGGCCGTTCACCAGACTTCCCCTTCCCCGTCCCTCATGCGCGGCATCCGCCCTGAACTGCGGGACGGACAAGGCCGGTTGTCCATCCTGCCACGCATGCACCGCCCTGTGCCGCAGCGCTGTCCGCCGGAGCGTGACCGACGCCACGCTCCGTGGCCTTACCATGGCGCGGTGCTGGTCAAGTGGATTCGCTGCACCGTGGTGGACCGCCGCGGCTTCGAGCGGGGGCAGCGAAAGTGGGCGGGGCTTCTGGGGGAGCCGGGGTTTCGGGGGCAGGGCGGTGGCTGGAGCCGGGGACGGACAGGTGTGGCGCACGTCTTCGCCTTCTGGGAGAGCCGCGCCTTCTACGACTCGTTCATGGCCCGCTCCCACGACCGCCTGGCGGCGGCCCAGGTGGGCACCTTCAAGGATGCGCAGGTCAAGCTCTTCGACTACCGCTTCGACGTGAAGACGGGCTTCGAGCCGCGCTTCACGGACGCCGACCTGGTGCGGGTCGCCCACTGCCGGGTCCACGAGGACCGCGCCGAGCACTTCACGCTGATGCAGGAGAAGGTGTGGAACCCCGCCATGGCGGGCTCCCCGGGCATGATCCGCGGGCTGTTCGGCGAGGCGCCGGGACATGAGTTCCTGGTCCTGTCGATGTGGCGCTCGTCCGCCGAGCACGGCAAGTACCGCGTGGAGCGTGTGGAGCGCCTGGCGCTGCGGGCCCAGACGGAGGCGGACGTCGCGGCACTCGCCGGCGACATCGTCGAGCTCGAGCCCACCTGGACCGTTTGAGAACTGGACCCGCCCACCCGTTGTTCGTGCGTTCCGGTGTGACCTGTGGTGCAGGAAATGTGTGACCTACGCCGTATGGAGCCCGTACGAGTGCTCGATCAGCCGTCGCCCGATCTAGGGTTTTGGCATGGCAAGACCACGGCGCATCGTCCTTGTCCGGCACGGAGAGTCAACGGGCAATGTTGATGACACCGTCTACGAACGCGAGCCCGATCACGCACTGGCACTGACCGAGCGCGGATGGCGACAGGCCGAGGAGACCGGCAAGCGGCTACGCGACTTCTTCGGCCGCGAGCGCGTCAGCGTGTACGTGTCGCCCTACCGCCGTACGCACGAGACCCTGCGCGCCTTCCACCTCGACCCCGAGCTGATACGGGTGCGCGAGGAGCCCAGGCTGCGGGAGCAGGACTGGGGCAACTGGCAGGACCGCGACGACGTACGCCTGCAGAAGGCCTACCGGGACGCGTACGGCCACTTCTTCTACCGCTTCGCCCAGGGGGAGTCCGGAGCCGACGTGTACGACCGGGTGGGCGGCTTCCTGGAGAGCCTGTTCCGCAGCTTCGAGGCCCAGGACCATCCGTCGAACGTGCTGCTGGTGACCCACGGCCTCGCCATGCGGCTGTTCTGCATGCGCTGGTTCCACTGGACGGTCGCGGAATTCGAGTCGCTGTCGAACCCCGGGAACGCGGAGATGCGGATGCTCGTTCTCGGGGAGGACGGGAAGTACGCGCTTGACCGGCCTTTCGAACGGTGGCGGGATCCGGAGCCGTACGGGATCACCGGATAGAGTGGCGAATCGATGACCCCTGATTCCTCTCCCGACGGGCGCCTGGACCGCGCCCTGGCCAGCCTGCGTGGACTCGCGGTGGGGGATGCGCTGGGTTCGCAGTTCTTCGTTCCGGCGAACCTCCCCCTGCTCAAGCGGCGCGAACTCCCGCCCGGCCCCTGGCAGTGGACGGACGACACGGAGATGGCCTGTTCCGTGGTCGCCGTCCTGACCGCCCACCGCCGCATCGACCAGGACGCCCTGGCGCACTCCTTCGCCCACCACCACGACTTCGACCGCGGGTACGGCCCCGCGGTCAACCGCCTGCTGCGACTGGTCCGGGAGGGCGGCGACTGGCGCGAGCTGGCCGCCGCGCTCTTCAAAGGACAGGGGTCGTGGGGCAACGGCGCGGCGATGCGGATCGCCCCCCTCGGCGCCTGGTACGCGGACGACCCGGAGCAGGCGACCCACCAGGCGGAGATCTCCGCCTACCCCACGCACCAGCACCGCGAGGCCGTCGTCGGCTCCATGGCGGTCGCTGCGGCCACCGCGCTGGCGGCCGCTTCCGGCGGCCCGCCGAGCCCCGAGGCACTCCTCGACGGCGTCGTCGCCCTCATCCCGAAGAGCGCCGTGGGCGCGGGCCTGCGGCGCGCCCGGGACATGCTCGACTACGGTGACGCGGGCACCGTGGCGGCGGTACTGGGCTGCGGACGGCGTACATCGGCCCATGACACCGTGCCGTTCGCCCTCTGGTCGGCCGCACGGTCCCTCGGCGACTACGAGCAGGCCTTCTGGACGACCGCACGGGTCGGCGGCGACGTGGACACGACCTGCGCCATCGTGGGCGGCGTGCTCGGGGCGGGCAAGGCCGGGATGCCGCCGGCCGAGTGGGTGGAGCGGACCGAAGACCTGCCGGATTGGGTCCGGACGTCTGCCTGACGACGCCTGAAGACTCTCCGTGTTCGCCGGGAACTCTGCGTGACCGCCTGTCCGTTGTCCTGGCATCGACCGT
This sequence comes from Streptomyces sp. NPDC057616, assembly GCF_042800575.1. Taxonomy (NCBI): domain Bacteria; kingdom Bacillati; phylum Actinomycetota; class Actinomycetes; order Kitasatosporales; family Streptomycetaceae; genus Streptomyces; species Streptomyces sp. NPDC057616. Next base: position 74,746 of record NZ_JBHVGU010000041.1, on the reverse strand, counting down.
GTGCTTCACGGGTCGGTGCGGGCGGGAGTCACGCGAGGTTCCGGGGGTGGTCATGCAGTTCGTGGTGGTGTCGGCGGCGCTTCTGATTCTGGCTGCGCTCTGCCCATCGGGGAGAGTGCGGATGGCCGGACCGGCATCCTCGCCATCGGTCCCCTGGACCCGGTCCGGCCATCCGCGGTTCGGTGCGGGCGCTTCGCCCCGATCAGCCGACCGGCGCGGCTGCCGCGCCCGAGAGTGCCTCCAGGTCGCTCTTGCGGACCCGGATCACGAACCATGCCGTGGCGAGGGCGAGCACGGCCATGGCAGCGGCGGCGACGAAGGCCATCGAGATGCCCTGGGCGAGCACCTCGTGCCCCCAAGTGCCGGGCAGATTGTGCGTCTTGGCGAACTCCGCCTTCTGCTCCGGCGAACCGCCGGTGAGGAACTTCGGCAGTTGCTTCTCCGCCTCGTTCTTGCTGGCCGAGCCGAACACCGTGGTCAGGATGGACAGGCCGAGCGAACCGCCGACCTGCTGCATGGCGTTGAGCAGCCCGGAGGCCGCGCCGGCCTCGTGCTGGGCGACACCGGAGACCGCCGTCACGGTCAGCGTCACGAAGTTGAGCCCCATGCCGAAGCCGAACACCAGCATCGGACCGAGCACCCCGCCGACATACGTGCTGTCGGAGCTGATGAAGGTCTGCCAGGTCAGGCCGACCACGGCGAGAGCCGAGCCGGTGACCATGAACGGCTTGGGGCCGAGCACGGGCAGGAACCGCTGCGACAGACCCGCGCCGATCGCGATCACCACCGTCACCGGCAGGAAGGCCAGTCCGGCCTGGATCGGCGTGTACCCCAGCACGTTCTGCACGAAGAGCACGATGTAGAAGAACATGCCGAACATCGCGGCGGCGAGAGTCAGCATGATCACGTACGTGCCCGAGCGGTTGCGGTCGGCGAACATCCGCAGCGGGGTGATCGGCTCCTTGGCCCGGGACTCGATGAGCGCGAAGGCCACCAGCAGGACCACGGCAGCGGCGAAGGAGCCGAGGGTCAGGCTGTCCCGCCAGCCCTCGTCGGCCGCACGGATGAACCCGTAGACGAGGGAGGCCATACCGACCGTCGAGGTCGCGGCACCGGCGATGTCGAAGCGTCCTCTGTGCCGTTCCGACTCGCTGATGTACATCGGCGTGAGCACGGCGATCAGGACACCGATCGGCACGTTGACGAAGAGCACCCAGCGCCAGTCGAGCCACTCGGTGAGCATGCCGCCCGCGAGCAGACCGATCGCGCCACCACCCGCGGAGACGGCGGCGAAGACGCCGAACGCCCGGTTCCGTTCCGGTCCTTCGGGGAACGTCGTGGTGATGAGTGCCAGAGACGTGGGCGACGCGATCGCGCCACCCATGCCCTGCAGGACTCGTGCGGCCAGCAACTGCCAGGGTTCCTGGGCGAGTCCGCCGAGCAGGGAGGCGACGGTGAACAACAGGATGCCGGTCATGAAGACCCGGCGGCGGCCGAGGATGTCACCCGCCCGGCCGCCCAGGAGCAGGAGGCCACCGAAAGTGAGTGTGTAGGCGCTGACGACCCAGGTGAGGTCGGTGGTGCTGAAATCCAGCGCATTTTGAATGTGCGGGAGCGCGATGTTCACAATCGTCGCGTCGAGTACGACCATGAGTTGGCAGGCCGCGATGACGGCGAGCGCGATGCCGGGGTGTCCCTCCCGGCGAGCCGCACCCGGCTTCTGTTCCTTGATCAATTGAGAGGTTGTCACTATGGGTCCCCCACGAATACGGTAGTGAACGCTCGCGTTCACTGTCTCGTCAAAGGTAGTGAGTCCCCGATAGAGAACGCAAGCGTTCACTTAAATTGGTGTGTCGCGTGGCGTATCCCCCGAAGTCGCCGCGTGGCGCCACCCCATCCCCGTAAATGCCCGCTCCTCATGCCAGCTGGAGACACTCAGATGGTTACCTCGCGCTGGACGGCCGCCCCCGCTCAGGCAGCCTCCCTCCGTCGGCGCGGCGCCGTGCTCGAACGCGCGATCCTCGAAGCCGCCCTGGAACAGCTCAGTACGGTCGGCTGGAACGGCCTCACCATGGAGGGCGTCGCCGCCGGCGCCCAGACCGGAAAGGCGGCGGTCTACCGCCGCTGGCCGTCCAAGGAGGATCTCGTCGCGGACGCGCTCCAGGCCGGGCTGCCGCGCCTCGAGCAGGCCCCGGACACCGGCAGCGTCCGGGAGGATCTGCTCGCGCTGTGCCGTGGAGCCCGGGACGCGATGTTCTCCCGTCCTGGCTTCGCGGTTCGCTCCGTGATTCACGAATGCGATCCCGTCCAGGCGGAGCGCTTCCATGCCGTGATCTTCGACGGCATCGTCGAACCCGTGCTCAAGCTGCTCCGCGAGATCATCACCCGTGGGATAGAGCGGAACGAGGTCCGCTCCGACGCCGCGAACGACTACGTCTTCGACGCCATCCCGGCCATCATGATGTACCGCAACAAGATGCGCGGGAGTGAATGGGGTGATCGTGATCTCGAGGACATGGTCGACCAGTTGATGCTTCCGCTGCTGCGGCCGAGCGGCAACTGAGGGCGTGCCACGACGGCCGGAGCCAGGCTGACGCAAACCGGGGTGTCGCCGGGTGATCCACGGGGCGTAGGCTATGGGGCGCCATGCCGTACGAACCCCCTACTCACACCGTCGAGCGCTCGCTCCGCGCCACGACCGGAGCGAAGATCATTGCCGGTGTCGACGAGGTGGGGCGCGGCGCCTGGGCCGGTCCCGTCACCGTCTGCGCGGCGGTCACAGGTCTGCGTCGGCCCCCCGAAGGTCTCACCGACTCCAAGCTGCTCACCATCAAGCGGCGTACCGCTCTTGCCGTGGAGCTGGAGACGTGGGTGACGTCGTACGCGCTGGGGCACGCCTCTCCGGAGGAGATCGACGACCTGGGGATGACCGCCGCGCTGCGTCTGGCGGCAGGGCGCGCCCTCGGGGCCCTGCCCGTCCGTCCCGACGCGGTGATCCTCGACGGGAAGCACGACTATCTCGGCTCGCCTTGGCGGGTCCGTACGGTCATCAAGGGTGACCAGTCGTGCGTGGCGGTCGCGGCGGCCTCGGTGATCGCCAAGGTTCAGCGCGACAAAATGATGGCCGAACTGGGTATCGACCATGCAGACTTCGGTTTTGCGGACAACGCCGGGTATCCGTCGCCCGTCCACAAGGCCGCACTGGCGGAGCGGGGGCCCACCCCGTACCACCGGTTGTCGTGGGCGTATCTTGATGCGCTGCCCCAGTGGCGGCACCTCAAGAAGGTCCGCAGTTTGGCGGACGGAAGCGTTCCGGAGATCGAGGGTCAGCTCGGCTTCGACTTCTGACGATTCCGCTCGCACTCGTGTGCCACCCGCCGACGCGAGCCGCACCAACGTTTGATAAATATCAGCTCATGCCTCTCATTCCCGAGGAGCCTCAGATTCACGAGAGTGCCCAGGGTCCCCGCGCCACGCCGGCCACCGGCCGCACCGCGCCGACCCCTCGTCCTGTACCCGGTCCGCGTCCTGCGGCTCCGCCGCGTCCCGGTCGTCCCGGGCCGCTCCGGCCCGCGCCGCCGGCGCAGCGTTCGTCGCGTGACACGGCCACGGTGAAGCCCGGGCCGACGGCCCCGGCCGCTTCGGCCACCCCGCAGATCCAGCTGATTCCGGCTCCGGTGGGCGGTGCGCTCGACGCCGCCGACGAAGCCGTGGACCTGCTTCTGGACTCGGGACGTGCCCCCGGCGAAGTCCTGGTGATCACCACCGGTGAACAGCACCCGTGGGCCGCCCACGAGCTGTCCTTCGGTGAAGCCTCCTACTGGGCGCAGCACGAAGCGGGTGACGACGTCTTCTACATGGACGCCGAAGCCGCCGCTCGCGCCGCCGCCCGTCCCGTGGTCGTGGTCGCCGTCAACGGCGGTTCCGACACGGCCGCCGCCACCGCGCTGCCGCTGGCCCTCTCCCGGGCCGGCACCCTGCTGATCGTCTGCGGCGACCCGCAGCAGATCAACTCGGTTCTGGGTGCGGGCGTCTGAGCCCCTTCCGGCCCGTCCGCAAGGACACCGGAACGGCTCGGACGCCGTAGTGGCGGCCCGGACACCGTAGTGGCGGACACAGGCACAGAGGACGCTTCGGCATGCGCCGAGCAGGCGCTTCGGAACGCCCTGAGGATCCCGGCAGGTCCGGCGAACGTGTGCGTTCGCCGGCGGTTGCGCGGGGCTCTCGGACGTGCCGGTAGGGCCGCCGGGCTCGGAGGTGCCGGTACGGCTCGCCGGGCTGCGGAATCTGCGTACGGCTGCTCGGAAGCGCCGGTAGTGCCTGCCGAGCGGAGTGCCGGGACCGCCCGCGGTGCCCTCAGCGGGCCGCCGCGCGGCGCAGGACCTCCGAGGCGGCACCGCCGGTCCGCGGCAGCGGGGGCGGTGCCTCGGCCGAGCCGAGGGGCTCCGGTGTCGACCCCGCGTGGGGGCGGCGTCCGCCACGGCCCTCGCCGAGGACCTGCCAGCCGTCCCGCGTCAGCGTGATGTACGCCCCGCAGCGCAGTCCGTGCAGCGTGCACGCGTCACGCAGGCCCCACATCCAGGCGCCGTCCTCCTCGGTCCAGCGCGCGTCGCCCTCGCGGCAGTACAGCAGCACGGCGGTGCGCACCGGTGTGCGGCGCCGGAGATCGTGCGGGATGACCCGGCGCAGCTGGGCGAGCAGCGTGTTGCGGAACATCCAGCCGTCGGCCGCGGCCGCGCGACGGGTGAACGAGGCGCTCGCGCACAGCCGTTCGTCCGGATCGAGCACGGCCACGACGGCGGTCGCGGGCCGGGGATGATGTCGGGCGTGCAGCCCGCTGACGACTTCCCGGGGATTGCGCAGCAGAGGGATTCCGGCTGCGGCCCACTCCGCGGGTTCGAGCATGCGGGCGAGGGGGTTGGCGGACGCGGCGGACAGGTCGGCCGATACCGACGCGGCCGCCGAGGACGGAGCGAATCCGAAGGTCACGGTCCTCCCTTCGGCTACACGCCCGCACTACGGGCGGAGGTCTTGTACGGGGGAGCGCGCACCGCAAACAGAGCCCTACCGGGCCCACGGACGAAACCGTGCGGGGAGCGGAGTTCAATTCTTGCGGTCGAACTTGGATGCGGCAACGAGCAATTGGGGCCACTGACCGGAATCGGGAGGTGTGTGGTTTATATCCCTACCCAGAGTGTTGCGCCACGACCCATGAGGCCGCCGTTCACCTCAGGTTCGTACGTCGTTGGGGCGACCGTGATCCACAGGGCCGGCCCCACCCTCCCACGGCCGTGTAGTCCGTGATTCCCCGCACGTATGGCCCGGCGACGGTTCGCCACGCGATCGTCACAGCGGGTGAAGTGGCTGTTTGTCAGTGCCGTCGGGTTGCATGGGGGCATGGACGAAGTGGAGCTCCGCACCGAAGCCGACACCATCCTCGCTCAGCTGGTGGGTGATCCCGGCGGTTCCGCGCGCCTGCGGGAGGACCAGTGGCAGGCCGTCGAGGCCCTGGTACGTGATCACCGGCGCGCCCTGGTGGTGCAGCGCACCGGCTGGGGCAAGTCGGCCGTGTACTTCGTCGCCACCGCCCTGCTGCGCCGGCGCGGCTCGGGCCCGACGGTGATCGTCTCTCCGCTGCTGGCGCTGATGCGCAACCAGGTCGAGGCGGCGGAGCGGGCCGGCATCCGCGCGCGCACCATCAACTCGGCCAACCCGGAGGAGTGGGACACCATCCACGAGGAGGTGGAGCGCGGCGAGACCGACGTCCTCCTCGTCAGCCCGGAGCGCCTCAACTCCGTGGACTTCCGCGACCAGCTGCTGCCCAAGCTCGCCGCCACGACCGGCCTCCTCGTGGTCGACGAGGCGCACTGCATCTCCGACTGGGGCCACGACTTCCGCCCGGACTACCGCAGGCTGAGGGCGATGCTCGCCGACCTCGCCCCTGGCGTGCCGGTGCTGGCCACGACCGCGACCGCCAACGCGCGCGTGACGGCCGACGTGGCCGAGCAACTGGGCACCGGCTCCGGCGAGGCACTGGTGCTGCGCGGCCCCCTGGACCGGGAGAGCCTGCGGCTGGGCGTGGTGCAACTGCCGGACGCCGCACACCGCCTGGCCTGGCTCGCCGAGCACCTCGACGAGCTGCCCGGGTCCGGGATCATCTACACGCTGACGGTGGCAGCCGCGGAGGAGACCAGCGCGTATCTGCGCCAGCGCGGCTTCGCGGTGGCCTCCTACACCGGGCGCACGGAGAACGCCGACCGGCTCCAGGCCGAGGACGACCTGCTCGCCAACCGGGTCAAAGCCCTGGTCGCGACCTCGGCCCTGGGCATGGGATTCGACAAGCCCGACCTGGGCTTCGTGCTCCATCTCGGCTCACCGTCCTCGCCGATCGCCTACTACCAGCAGGTGGGCCGCGCCGGCCGCGGCGTCGAGCACGCGGACGTGCTGCTGCTGCCGGGCAAGGAGGACGAGGCCATCTGGCGCTACTTCGCCGACACGGCGTTCCCGCCCGAGACGCAGGTACGGCAGACCCTCGCGACCCTCGCCGACGCCGGCCGCCCGCTCTCCGTGCCCGCACTGGAGGCAGCGGTCGACCTTCGGCGCAGCCGGCTCGAGACCATGCTGAAGGTGCTCGACGTCGACGGCGCGGTCAGGCGCGTGAAGGGCGGCTGGACGACCACGGGCGCGGACTGGGTCTACGACACCGAGCGCTACGCCTGGGTGGCACGGCAGCGGGGCGCCGAACAGCAGGCCATGCGTGACTACGTGAGCACGACCGGGTGCCGGATGGAGTTCCTGCGCCGGCAGCTGGACGACGAGGGCGCGCGCCCGTGCGGCCGCTGCGACAACTGCGCGGGCTCCTGGGCCGATTCCTCCGTCTCGCCGGAGACGCTGACCGCGGCGACGAAGGAACTCGACCGCCCCGGGGTCGAGATCGAACCCCGCCGGATGTGGCCGACGGGCATGCCGGCCCTGGGCGTCGAACTCAAGGGCCGCATCCCGGCCGGGGAGCAGTGCTCCACGGGGCGTGCCCTGGGCCGGCTGTCGGACATCGGCTGGGGCAACCGGCTGCGGCCCCTGCTGGCGGAGAACGCACCCGACGCTCCGGTCCCCTCCGACGTGCTGCAGGCCGCGGTGGCGGTCCTCGCCGACTGGGCGCGCTCGCCGGGCGGTTGGGCGCCGGACGTCGCGGACGCCATGGCCCGGCCGGTGGGGATCGTCGCCGTGCCGTCCCTGACCCGCCCGCAGTTGGTGGGCTCGCTCGCCCAGGGGATCGCGACTGTCGGCCGCCTCCCCCTGCTCGGTGCCCTGACGTACACCGGACCTGGGGGTGCGCATGCGGTACGGCGCAGCAACTCCGCACAGCGACTGCGGGCGTTGTCTGATGCGTTCACCGTGTCGGAGGAGCTGAGGGCCGCGCTGGCGGGCTCGCCTGGGCCTGTTCTGCTGGTGGACGACTACACCGACTCCGGGTGGACCCTTGCGGTTGCCGGGCGACTGCTCCGCCGGGCGGGCAGCGGGCAGGTGCTTCCGTTGGTTCTTGCGGCGACAGGCTGAGTCTTTGCGTGAGGGGCGGGTCCTTGGCGCTGTGGGAGGCGCGAGGAGGTAGCGCGGGGGCGCGAAGGGGGGAGAGACGTGAGGAGGGCCGCCCGAGCGAAGCTCGAATTGACGTGTCCCTGGCCCGACTTATCCACAGGGTCAAGCGGAGTCTCATGATCCGCGAGATCGTCAAGGCATGACGAATCACAGCGAAACCACTGGATCCCCCGAAAACGGCAAGGCTGCGGAGCACGACGGGCACGAATTCGGCGACGAGGCCTCGGGGTGCTTCAACTCGCGACGCTTCAACGACGAGCGGCCGGGCCACCCGGACCCGAACGCGGCTCTCTCGGACGTACACCCCGGCCACGTCGACTGCACCGCCTACGACAGTCACGGCGCCCAGCATCAGGTGACGCTCCGCACCCCGGCCGAACTGGCCGACGCGCTGCCGTATCTGCTCGGATACCGCCCCGAGGACAGCATCGTCCTGGCCGCGCTGCACGACCAGGACGTACGAGGCCGGTTCGGCGGTCGCGCCCGGCTCGGCATTCCGGCAGCCGCGGACGACTGGGGTTCCGTGGCACGGCAGTTGGCGCAGGGCCTGGTGAAGGGAAGCGAGCGCAGGGGAGCCCGGCCCGAGCAGATGGTCGCCTACCTCTGCCAGGAGCCGGGGAAGGGCGAGTCGGGGCGGGACGTCATGGAGCGATTGCGTCCGTTGGCCCAGAAACTTCGCGTCGAATGCGGTCTCCTCGACGTGCCCGTGATCGAGGCGCTGTGCATCTCGGACGGCCGCTTCTGGTCGTACTGCTGCGTGAACGAGGCCTGTTGCCCACCCGAAGGCCTCCCCATGGGATTGCCCGGCACCTCGGTCCTCGCGGCCGCTGCCACCTACGCCGGCCTCCAGGTGCGCGGCACCCTGCGGGAACTGCGGGCCAGGCTGCAACCCTGGGAGACCGCCGCAGCTCTGGAGCAGGAGAGCGCCCTGGACGCCGCGAGCATGGCGCTCATTCCCAGGATTCTGGACGACGTCAGTCGCGCGGGCGTGGCCGACGAGACGTTGGAGCTGGCCGCGCGCATCATGCGCCGACTGGCGGACGCAGCGCCCGTGTCCGGCGCGCTCATGTCGGACCTCCGCGATGACGAACTGCTCGCACACGACGAGGCCGCGACCATGATTCTCGGCCTTCAGGACCGCGTGACCCGAGACCGGGCGGCCGAATGGATGGAAGGCGATGAGGCGGCCACGGCACTCCGGCTCTGGCGAGCACTGGCTCGCAGGTGCGTCGGGCCGTACGGCGAGCACGCGGCGGCGCCTTTGACGCTGGCCGGTTGGGTTGCCTGGTCGACGGGCGACGACCTGGAGGCCCGCGAGGCGTTGGCCATGGCGCTGGGGGCCGATCCGGGCTACCTGTTCGCTCGCCTGCTGCACCAGGCCTGCAACGAGGGATTGGACCCGGAGTCGATCCGCCGCTGCCTGCGTGCCGAGCGATCGGACCGCGACCGAGGGCAGGAGACAGTTCAGCGGGTTGGCGCGGACGAAGAGCTCGGCGAGGACGCGCTGTACAGCGCGGCCGGAGACCTCTGCAAGAACGAGGCGCAGGGGACTGCAGAGCTGTCGGGGGTCGAGACGGCCGACGCTCACTCCGCTCCGGGAACAGCCGGGCCGACGTCTCGCTCGCGACGCCGAGTCCGTCAGCGCGGCGCGGTGAGCGGTCATCCGCGCTCGGCGAAGTCAGAGCGGGGGAGTGGAGCGAGGATCCCTCGTCAGCGGACGCTCGCGGCAGACGGCACCCGCCCCGGCGCCGCAGGGACGGAGCACACGCGCCCGCGTACGTCCGGAAAGAGCGCCGTGCGCCGTCGCGGCAGCCGGCCCGGAAACCTGCACACCGGCCTCGGGAACCGGCCCGCCGGAACCGACGGAACCGAGGGGGAGGCGTGAGCGTCAGCCGAGGAAGCGCTGGTCGGTGGGGTCGCATCGAGTTCAGGCGCAGCCCGACGTGAGCGTGACCCGAAGGTCCCCGCATCCGTTCACCTGTGTGGCGGAGCACCCGGATGCCCGTGCCGCCACCCAGTCACGTCCGTCCGGACCCCCACCCGGCGCCGCACACGCCCGAGGCGCACCGAGCGCAGAAGAAGCCACGCCATGCACCAGCTGACTCCGCCTTCCGCCGCCGACGACAGCCCGGTCGACCGACCGGGCCCGGCTCCCGGCTTGGGCACCGATCCGCCGACGCACGCGGTCCACGCCGGTCCGCCGGAGTCCCGGCTCACGACCGACGCGACGCGCGCCTTCTCACGCATCAGCCAGGAGGGACACACTCCCGCAACGACGGGCCGGCCCCCGACCACATCTGGGCCCGGAGCCACACCCTCGCGCCCAGACGGTCGCGCGGCCGGATCGGCGGGCCCGACCCAACTCTCCGAGAGGCGACCGGAGCGTCCGCACCCGTTGCCGTCCTCGACAACTCAGACCCAGGGCCGTCCCCTGTCCCCACCCGCGATGCAGGCCCCGACCTCGTCGGCACCGCCCCGCCGGCCGGTCGACCTGCCGCCCACCCACACCACCATGATCTGCGTCGCTCTCCCCGCCCTTGCCATCTCGACGGACCAGGGACAGATGACGGGGCAGGGACTGGAGGGGTTCTACCGTTCGGGCCGACGCCTGCTCTCCCGTTGCAGACTCCGCGTGTCCGGACGCGAACCGCTCGCCGTGCAGGCTCGCATGACCACGGCCGACAGTGCCCGCTTCGTGGGTGCACTACGTGCCTCTCCCCACTCGGGTCCCGACCCGGACATCGTCGTCGAGCGCATGCGCCACGCCGACGGGACGGAACGGATCACACTGCGCAGTGCGGCACTTCGTCCCCTGCGTGTGCCGGTCGAGGTCGCCCTCGGCACGGACCTGGCCGAGATGGGCGCCATCGCATCCGGCGCGGCAGGGCCCGAACTGCCCGCCACCGTCTACGACTCGGGCCTGCGCTGGTCATGCCCCACCGGAACCTCCTCGGTCACCGCGGATCCGCCGCCCATGGACGCGCTGGCTTCCGCGGGGTTGCTGCGCTGGGAGTTCGAACTGCCTCCCGGCGGCAGCAGAAGCGTGGAGTTGCGGGTGCGCCCGGACGGAGCGGGCCCCGTCCGGTCCCTGGGCCGCAAGGCCACGAGCCCCCTCGCTGCCGCTCAGGCATCCGGCGACGACCCCCGGCTCCAGCCACTGCTGCGGACGAGCGTCGAGGACCTGAACGCCCTGCTGCTGCGCGATCCCACGAACCCGACCGACATGCATCTCGCGGCGGGAGCCCCTTGGCGCTGCGGCCTTGCCCCCGCCGACGCCCTGGCCGCAGCCCGAATGGTGCTGCCCCTCGGCACCCGGCTCGCCGCAGGCACGCTGCGTTCCCTCGCCCGCACCCAACTCCGGGGCACAGGACCGCAGTCGGGCATGATCCCCGGCCCGAGACGGGACGCGGGCACCCACCTCCCACCAGCCTGCACCGGCACGGAAGCCGGCCTGCTCTTCCCCGTACTCCTCGCGGAGGCCCGCCGCTGGGGACTGCCCGATTCCGAGACGGAGGAGCTGCTGCCGACGGCCGAGCGCTGTCTGACCTGGCTGCGGACGACCGTCGGCGACGGCACCTATCTGTGCGACCCGCAAACCGGCGGGCCCGTCCGCTGCGAGACCCAGGCCCACGCCCACCGCGCCGCGGTGCTGGGTGCCGACCTGCTCGACGCCTGCGGCAGACCAGGCGCTGCCGAGCTGCGGCAGTGGGCCCAGGCGCTGCGGACGGCGTTCCGGGAGGACTTCTGGATCGACGACCTGGGCGGCGGTAGACCCGCAGCTGCCCGCGCCCCCGACGGCACGCGCGTTCCGCACCTGGGTGCGGCTGCCGTCCATCTCCTCGACACCGGCCTGCTCGGCGGGGGCGAACTGGCACCCGGGCTGCTCGGCAAGGTGCAGACCGGGCAGCTGGCGCGGCTGCTCGGCGGCCCCGCCATGGACTCGGGCTGGGGTCTGCGCGGGCTGGCGGTGAAGGAAGCCGGATACAACCCGTTCGGCCATCGCTCCGGAGCCGTGCGGGTCCACGAGACCGCCGTCGCCGTCGCGGGCCTCGCCGCAGCCGGCTACGAGAAGGAGGCGAACTCGCTGCTGAGGGGCGCTCTGGCCGCGGCCGAGTCGTTCGGGTACCGGCTGCCCGAGATGTGCGCGGGGGAGCAGCGCACCGACGGCAGCGCGCCTCTCCCGCACCCGGCGGCCTGCCGCCCCGCCGCCATCGCGGCGGCCGCCGGCGTCCTGCTGACGGTCACGCTCGCGGGCGTCCGCCCGGACGCCCCCGCCGGGACGGTCACGTTGCGCCCCGTGCACAGCGCACCACTCGGGGAGATCGTCCTGACGGGACTTCGCGTCGCAGGCGCCCCCTTCTCCGTACGGGTCAGCAGACTCGGCCTCGCCATGGTCGAGGAGGCCGCCGACGGGCTGCAACTGGGCGTGTGACCACGGCCGAGGGACCACCGCACAACGGCCCGGACCGCATGGTGAGGCGCATATCGGACCGTTGTGGATCAGCCATCGAAGCGACCGGCGAAGGGAGTGTTTATCGTCAAGCAGACGACTATGATCGCCGCATGCCCTACGACCCGTCAGCATTTCCGCCCTTCGCCGTCACCGTGGACCTGGTCGTGCTGACCGTGCGCCGTCATGCCCTGTGCGCGTTGGCGGTCCGCAGGGGGGAACCACCGTTCCAGGGGCGCTGGGCGCTCCCCGGCGGCTTCGTACGGGCCGACGAAGACCTGTCGCAGGCCGCCGCCCGCGAGCTGGCCGAGGAGACCGGGCTGCGCGCCCACGAGCCGTCCGTCCCCGCCCAGGACAACGGCGCTCACCTCGAGCAGCTCGCCACCTACGGCGACCCCAAGCGGGACCCGCGCATGCGAGTCGTCAGCGTCGCCCACCTGGCGCTCGCTCCCGACCTGCCCGCACCCCGGGCCGGCGGAGACGCCAGCAACGCGCGCTGGGCGCAGGTCGAGGAGCTGCTGCAGCAGGGTGGCTACGGCCGTGACGGCGAACCGGTGGCACCCCTCGCCTTCGACCACGCCCAGATCCTGTCCGATGGCGTGGAGCGGGCTCGGTCCAAGATCGAGTACTCATCCCTCGCCACGGCGTTCTGCCCCACCGAGTTCACCGTCGGGGAGCTGCGCCGGGTCTACGAGGCGGTGTGGGGCGTGGCCCTCGACCCGCGCAACTTTCACCGCAAGGTGACGGGCACGCCGGGCTTCCTCGTCCCCACCGGCGGCACCACCACGCGGCAGGGTGGACGCCCGGCGCAGCTGTTCCGGGCGGGCGGCGCCACGCTGCTCAACCCCCCGATGCTGCGCCCCGAGGTGTGACGGCGGAGTCCGAACTGGCCGCCGCGGGTTCGGCGGAGAACGGCGACGGACGTCCAAGCAGTCCCGTTACGGACTGCCGCGTGGGCGCGCGATCCCCATAAAACAGGACATAGCGCGCTATCTTGCTGCCGTGATCCAGGTCTTCGGGTTGACCAGCATGCCCCGCAAGGGGTCCCCGTGCGCCGTCGACGACATCTCCTTCGACGCGCACTCGGGCCGCGTGACCGCGTTGCTCGGTGCGCCGGGGGCGGGCAAGACGACGGCCCTCAGACTCATGCTCGAACTCCAACAGGGCCGCGGCATCACCTACTTCAGGGGCCGCCCCCTGCACCGCATCGCGCATCCCTCGCGCGAAGTCGGCGTCCTCCTGGGCGACGTGCCGGGACACCCGTCCCGCACCGTCCGCGGCCATCTCCGCCTGCTCTGCGCCGCCGCCGGAGTCACCGTCCGCCGTGCCGACGAGGTCATCGAAGCGGTGGGCCTCGGCGCACTCCGCGACGAGCGCCTCGGCACGCTGTCGCGCGGCATGGACCGCCGCCTCGGGCTGGCCTGCGCCCTGCTGCCCGACCCGCACACCCTCGTGCTCGACGAGCCGGCCGACGGGCTCTCCGCCCGAGAAGCCCGCTGGCTGTACGGCATGCTGCACGCGCACGCGGCCCAGGGCGGCACGGTCCTGCTCACCACGGCCGACCCCAAGGAGGCCGCCCGCGGCGCCCACCAGGTCGTCACGCTGGAGCAGGGCAGACTCGTCGCCGACCAGGACGCCGGTGACTTCGCCCGCACCCGGCTGCGCCCCCGCGTCGCCGTCCGCAGCCCGCACGCCCCGCGCCTCGCCGCCCTGCTCACCAAGGAGGCCCGCGGCGCGCAGCGCTCCGTCGAAGTCGTGCGCGAAGGTGGCAACCGTCTGTCGGTGTACGGCAGTAGCTGCGCGGACGTCGGCGAGACGGCCTTCCGGCACGGCGTCCTCGTACATCAACTCGCCGACGAGGTCGGAGACATGGGGCCCGGTGCGACGGACACCCTCCTCCGCGAACCAGCCGCGGCCGACGTGCCGCAGGCGCGCGAGGAGACGCCGCAGGCGGACGTGGACCGGGTTGCCGACACGGCGCCGCACGGCTCGGCTGTGGTCGATGAGCCCCGTCCGGCAAGCGCTGAAGCGCACTCCACGCGTCCGTCCGACTCGTCCCGTCGGGAGCATGCCGAACCGCTTGCCGCGGCTCAGGCCGACGACGGGTCTTCGCTTCCCCCGCCCATCTCCCCCCGCCCCGCCCCCTCCCCCCTCCGCCCCCTGCGCTACGAGATCCGGCGCGCCACCGGTATCGGCACCGGGTTCCTCACCGCGGCAGCCGTCCTCGTCGTGTCCGTCCTCACCGCCGTCCTCCTGGCCCGGACCGGGCACACCCCGCAGGCGCGGCTGCTGGCCGCGTGGCCGCGGGAACTGCCGCTGCCGCCCGCCGCGCTCGGTGCGGGGCTGCTCGGTGCGCTGGCCTTCGGTGATGAGTTCCGCCACCCCGCGCTGGCGGCGGACCGCGGCACCGTGCCCCGCCGGCTGGGGCTGCTCGCCGCGAAACTCCTCGTCGCCACCGCCACCGCGCTGATGCTGGCCTTCACCACGCTGGGTTGTGACGCCGAAATGCTCTACATCGTCTACGGACGGGAGCTCACGCAAGTTCCCGCGGACTGGCTTTCGCTGAGTGCGAGTTGGCTCGGGCTGGTCGTCGGATGTGCTTGGGCGGGCGTTTTGGCCGCGGGTGTATTCCGTTCCACGACGGCGGGACTTGCGGCGGTGCTCGCCGTACCGGTCGCCGTCGTTCCGCTCGTACAAAAGGTCTTGGTGGGATCGTCCGTTCGTACGGCGGCCGGATTTCCGTTCAGGCTTCGGGAGGTGTTCATGGTGCAGTGGCCTTTCGGCGGTGAGCGTTATCTGTCCGCCGCGGCGCGGGTGGTCGCCCAACCTGTGGGAGGCGCCCTGACGTTGTCCCTCACCGCTCTGCTCTGCGCATATCTGCTCACCACGGTGCGCAGCAGGGTCCGATGACGACCGCCCTTCCGCTTTCCCGCCCACCCTGTGCGCAACTCCCGGAGGTAAGCCCATTTCTTTCCGATAAGGCGTCAATTGAGGCGAAGTGAGCGATCACCCTTTCGTGTGCTTTTCACCAAAGCCCTCAAGGGAGTTGGGGAGAGCGCCGACAAAAGTCCCGTGAGTACCCTTGCGCACACCATGATGACCGCCGCCCGCTCCGCAGACTCCGGTCTCGCCGGCCCGGGCGAACTCGACCGCTATCCCTACGCGGAGACCCCCATGGTCGACCGCGTCGGAGCTCCTGCCTGGGAGGGCGCGGAACCCGAGCTGGGGCGCGTGGGCCGACGTGCCGCAGGCAGCCGCGGACGCGGGCTCCACGGCCAACTTGTACAGCAGCTTGGCCAGATGATCGTTTCCGGTGACCTGGGCGCCGACCGTCCGCTGGTGCCCGAGGAGATCGGCCAGCGTTTCGAGGTCTCCCGCACCGTCGTCCGCGAGTCGCTCCGCGTTCTGGAGGCCAAGGGCCTGGTGAGTGCCCGCCCGAACGTCGGCACGCGCGTGCGTCCCGTCAGCGACTGGAACCTCCTGGACCCGGACATCATCGAATGGCGCGCCTTCGGCCCGCAGCGTGACGACCAGCGCCGTGAGCTGAGCGAGCTGCGCTGGACGATCGAGCCGCTCGCCGCCCGCCTCGCCGCGGGGCACGGGCGCGAGGACGTCCAGCAGCGCCTCGGCGACATGGTGGAGATCATGGGGCACGCCATGGGGCAGGGTGACGCGATCACCTTCTCCCGTGCCGACAGCGAGTTCCACTCCCTGCTGATCCAGGTCGCGGGCAACCGGATGCTGGACCACCTCTCCGGGATCGTGACGGCCGCCCTCCAGGTGTCCGGGGGGCCGGTCACCGGCTGTGACCGGCCGAACGAGACGTCGCTCGGGCACCACGGCCGCATCGTCGACGCCCTCGCCACCGGGGACGGCGCGGGGGCCGAGTCGGCCATGCGCCAACTGCTCACGGTCCACCCCGAGGTGGAGCGCGTCGTACCCGCGCCGCGCGAACACTGACCGCACCCCGCGGGCGGCGCGGCCGGGAGATGTCTCTTCCTCCTGTGGCATCGCACGGCCGCCGTACCGCCTCCGTCGGAACCCACCGGATGCGGGAGGGTCTGCGGGGGTCTAAAGCGTGGGGGGGGAGGGGAACCCCAACCAAG
>NZ_JBHVGU010000041.1:2201-58584 GCF_042800575.1 Streptomyces sp. NPDC057616 | reverse complement strand
GTTTTTCTTCCTTTGGTGGAACGTGGCGCCGGCTGCCCCGCTTCCGTGGAACCGCGGGGGAGTGGGGAGATCCTGCGGGGTCCGACGGCGTGAGGGCAGCGTGACACTCCAGCAAGGCAGCGATCCGGCCCCAGGACGACCTCTTATGCCCGTATCTGTTCGCTTTTGAGCGCTTACGGGCTGTGACTCGGGCCACGTAGATTGGGCGTAACACTCGTGGAAACAGCGCGATGACCTAAGAGGTGACAGCCGAGGAGGGAATACGGACGCCGTTCGCGGCGCTGTGCATCTCCCCGGCCCCCGCCCGCGCCGTCGGCCCAATCCCCCAAGCCGTCGGTCGGCTCCTGTCCGTCATGGACGGGGCCGGAAGCCGTTTTCCAACGTTCCGAGAGGTTGTTCGTGTCGGCCAGCACATCCCGTACGCTCCCGCCGGAGATCGCCGAGTCCGTCTCTGTCATGGCTCTTATTGAGCGGGGAAAGGCTGAGGGGCAGATCGCCGGCGACGATGTGCGTCGGGCCTTCGAAGCTGACCAGATTCCGGCCACTCAGTGGAAGAACGTACTGCGCAGCCTCAACCAGATCCTCGAGGAAGAGGGTGTGACGCTGATGGTCAGTGCCGCGGAGCCCAAGCGCACCCGAAAGAGCGTCGCAGCGAAGAGTCCGGCCAAGCGCACCGCCACCAAGACGGTCGCGGCGAAGACGGCGACGGCCAAGAAGGCCACCGCCACCGCCGCCCCGGAGGCGCCGGCCGCCGCCGACACGCCGGTCGAGGACGACGCCAAGAAGGTCGCTGCGAAGAAGGCGGTCGCCGCCAAGAAGCCGGCAGCCGCGAAGAAGACGGTCGCCAAGAAGACGGCGGCCAAGAAGACCAGCGCGAAGAAGGACGACGCCGAGGGCGTCGAGGAAGAGGCGATCGAGGAGACCCCCAAGGGCGACGAGCCCGAGGGTGCCGAGAGCGCCGGCTTCGTGCTCTCCGACGAGGACGAGGACGACGCGCCGGCCCAGCAGGTCGCCGCCGCGGGCGCCACGGCCGACCCGGTCAAGGACTACCTCAAGCAGATCGGCAAGGTCCCCCTGCTCAACGCCGAGCAGGAGGTCGAGCTCGCCAAGCGCATCGAGGCGGGCCTGTTCGCCGAGGACAAGCTGGCCAACGCCGACAAGCTGGCGCCGAAGCTCAAGCGCGAGCTGGAGATCATCGCCGAGGACGGCCGCCGCGCCAAGAACCACCTCCTGGAGGCCAACCTCCGTCTGGTGGTCTCCCTGGCCAAGCGCTACACCGGCCGCGGCATGCTCTTCCTGGACCTGATCCAGGAGGGCAACCTCGGTCTGATCCGCGCGGTCGAGAAGTTCGACTACACCAAGGGCTACAAGTTCTCCACGTACGCCACCTGGTGGATCCGTCAGGCGATCACCCGCGCCATGGCCGACCAGGCCCGCACCATCCGTATCCCGGTGCACATGGTCGAGGTCATCAACAAGCTCGCGCGCGTGCAGCGCCAGATGCTTCAGGACCTGGGCCGCGAGCCCACCCCGGAGGAGCTGGCCAAGGAACTCGACATGACCCCCGAGAAGGTCATCGAGGTCCAGAAGTACGGCCGCGAGCCCATCTCCCTGCACACCCCGCTGGGCGAGGACGGCGACAGCGAGTTCGGTGACCTCATCGAGGACTCCGAGGCCGTCGTCCCGGCCGACGCCGTGAGCTTCACGCTCCTCCAGGAGCAGCTGCACTCGGTCCTCGACACCCTGTCCGAGCGCGAGGCCGGCGTGGTCTCCATGCGCTTCGGTCTCACCGACGGTCAGCCGAAGACCCTCGACGAGATCGGCAAGGTCTACGGCGTGACGCGCGAGCGCATCCGCCAGATCGAGTCCAAGACCATGTCGAAGCTGCGCCACCCGTCACGCTCGCAGGTGCTGCGCGACTACCTCGACTGAGTCCTGTTCGTACGCCCGGTCGTACGACATCGAAGGCCCGGTCCTCCTCGGAGGACCGGGCCTTTCGTGTGGTCGCGCGGGTGCGGGGTGTGGCGGGCTGGATGACTCTGGGTCTCCCAGGACCAACCCAGAGTGAGGAGTCTGCATGCGTCGACTCTTTGTCCGGGCATTCGCCCGGCCGCTGGCTCTTGTGGCCGCAGCGAGCGCAATACCTTTGCTGTCCGCCGCCCCCGCCGCCCCCGTGGCCGCCGGCGGCGTCGTCATAGGGAGTTTCCCCATCGACGTGTCCGAGAGCCCGTGGACGGTGGCGCTGGCCAGCCGTGACCGGTTCGGGGGTACGCGGGCCGGGCAGTTCTGCGGCGGCGTGGCCATCGGCCGTACGACCGTACTCACGGCCGCCCACTGTATGGGTGAAGACGTCCTGGGGGCGTCGCCGAAGAACGTCGGCGACCTCAAGGTCATCGCGAACCGCACGGACCTGCTCTCGCGCGACGGCCAGGAGATCCCGGTGCGCGCGGTCCGGGTGAATCCGGACTACGACAGCGCCACCAACGCCGGGGACTTCGCCCTGCTGACGCTCGCCGAACCGCTTCCGCAGAGCTCGGTGATCGGGATGGCCGGCCCCGGCGATGCCGCCTACAAGCCGGGCACCGGTGCCATGATCTCCGGATGGGGCGATCTCACGGGCGGTGGCGACTACGCGCGCAGTCTGCGGGCCACGCACGTGCACGTGCTGTCCGACGCCCGCTGCCGGCAGGCCTATCCGGGCAGTGCCGAGGGCGCCTACCTTGCCAAGAGCATGCTGTGCGCCGGTGAGACGGGAGGCGGCCACGACGCCTGCCAGGGGGACAGCGGCGGCCCCCTGGTGGCCCAGGGGAAGCTGATCGGGCTCGTGTCCTGGGGGAGCGGCTGCGGCCGTGCGCGGAATCCCGGCGTCTACACGCGCGTCTCCGAGGTCGTACGGGCGCGGGAGCGCAGTGTCGGCGCTTCGGGGGCCGTCGGGGCCAGTGGGCCCTCAGGGGGCCGCTGAGGGAGCCAGAGCGGCGTTTCAGACACGAGCGCGGGCGGTGCGGTCCCCGGAATTTGGGGCCGCGCCGCCCGTGTGCCGGCCTGTGCCGGATCTGGCTCGTCGTGGATGCGAGGTGTCAGCGCTCTTCGTCAGCAGCGGATGCAGGAACGGTCGTGAGCCGCTCCGTCTCGTCCTGTATCTCAGCGGCGATCTTCTTGAGTTCCGGCTCGAACTTGCGACCGTGGTGGGCGCAGAAGAGCAGCTCTCCGCCGCTGAGCAGGACAACGCGCACGTAGGCCTGCGCGCCGCAGCGGTCGCACCGGTCAGCGGCCGTCAGCGGGCTCGCGGGGGTCAGAACAGTAGTCACGTCGCCTCTTCTCTAGCTCGACGAGCTGTCGTACCAGGGTCAACATCCAACCAGCCCCAAAACGTTCCCGCCCCGGGCTTCTCCTCGAAAAAAATCTTCGAGGACGGCTGTCTGCTGGCGGTTGGCGGCGAATGTGCCGTATTGCGTGTCAGTCGTGTCTTACGGTTTCGCGCGGTCTGCCATGGTCTCGTCCTCCCGGCTGGGTTGCCGGTTGTTCATGAGGACGTGCCCGGAGCCTAAATGGTTCATGCCTGGAAGGGAACGTGATATGTACTTCACCCCATCGAGGGATCGAACACGTATGCGATACTGGTCTACTCTTAACTTCAGCCCGAGGGTGGCGTTACAACGGCTCTACCAGGCCTCGGTACCCTCTTGACGGCTACCGAAGCCGCGCCCTTACCCACGAGGGCCCCACCTGAAATTCAGCGAGGAGCGAACCGCGTGACCGCCGAGACGTCCGTGCCGTCCACAGCGCTGCTGGCAGGAGCAGACCGGGACGGTTCCAACTACACCGCGCGGCACCTGCTCGTCCTCGAGGGGCTCGAGGCCGTGCGGAAGCGCCCGGGCATGTACATCGGGTCCACCGACAGTCGTGGCCTGATGCACTGCCTCTGGGAGATCATCGACAACTCCGTGGACGAGGCCCTCGGGGGCTACTGCGACCACATCGACGTCATCCTCCACGACGACGGCTCGGTGGAGGTACGGGACAACGGCCGCGGCATCCCGGTCGACGTCGAGCCCAAGACCGGCCTGTCCGGCGTCGAGGTCGTCATGACCAAGCTGCACGCCGGCGGCAAGTTCGGCGGCGGCTCGTACGCCGCCTCCGGCGGTCTGCACGGCGTCGGCGCCTCCGTGGTGAACGCCCTGTCGGCCCGCCTGGACATGGAGGTGGACCGGGACGGGCACACCCATGCGGTCAGCTTCCGCCGCGGTGTCCCCGGTGCCTTCGCCGCCGACGGTGCCAACGCCAAGTTCGAGGCGAAGAGCGGCCTGCGCAAGGTCAAGAAGATCCCCAAGACCCGCTCCGGCACGCGCACGCGTTACTGGGCCGACCGCCAGATCTTCCTCAAGGACGCCAAGCTCTCCCTGCAGACGCTGCACCAGCGCGCGCGACAGACGGCGTTCCTGGTGCCGGGCCTGACGATCGTGGTCCGCGACGAGCTCGGCCTGGGCGAGGGCGGCAGCAAGGGCGAGGAGTCCTTCCGCTTCGACGGCGGCATCAGCGAGTTCTGCGAGTACCTGGCGAGCGACAAGCCGGTCTGCGACGTCCTGCGCCTGTCCGGACAGGGCACCTTCAGGGAGACGGTCCCCGTCCTGGACGACCACGGGCAGATGACGCCCACCCAGGTCACCCGGGAGCTCGACGTCGACGTCGCGCTGCGCTGGGGCACGGGGTACGACACGACCCTCAAGTCGTTCGTGAACATCATCGCCACCCCCAAGGGCGGCACCCACGTCGCGGGCTTCGAGACCGCCGTGACCAGCACGATCAACGAGGTCCTGCGGGCCAAGAAGATGCTGCGCGTCGCCGAGGACGACATCGTCAAGGACGACGCCCTGGAGGGCCTGACCGCGGTCGTCACCGTGCGCCTGGCCGAGCCGCAGTTCGAGGGCCAGACCAAGGAGGTCCTCGGTACCTCGGCAGCGCGGCGAATCGTGAACACGGTGATCTCCAAGGAGCTCAAGGCGTTCCTGACCTCCACCAAGCGGGACGCCGCCGCGCAGGCGCGTGTCGTCATGGAGAAGGCGGTCGCCGCCGCCCGTACGCGCATCGCCGCCCGCCAGCACAAGGACGCGCAGCGCCGCAAGACGGCCCTGGAGTCCTCGTCGCTGCCGGCGAAGCTCGCGGACTGCCGCAGTGACGACGTGGACCGCAGCGAGTTGTTCATCGTCGAGGGAGACTCGGCGCTCGGCACGGCCAAGCTCGCCCGGAACTCCGAGTTCCAGGCGCTGCTGCCGATCCGCGGCAAGATCCTCAACGTCCAGAAGTCGTCCGTGACCGACATGCTCAAGAACGCCGAGTGCGGCGCGATCATCCAGGTCATAGGAGCCGGCTCGGGCCGGACGTTCGACATCGACGCCGCCCGCTACGGCAAGATCATCATGATGACCGACGCCGACGTCGACGGCTCGCACATCCGCACCCTGCTGCTGACGCTGTTCCACCGCTACATGCGGCCCATGGTCGAGGCGGGCCGGGTCTTCGCCGCGGTGCCGCCGCTGCACCGCATCGAGATCGTCCAGCCGAAGAAGGGCCAGGACAAGTACGTCTACACGTACTCGGACCGGGAACTGCGCGACAAGCTGCTGGAGTTCCAGAGCAAGGGCGTGCGCTACAAGGACTCCATCCAGCGCTACAAGGGTCTCGGTGAGATGGACGCCGACCAGCTGGCCGAGACGACGATGGACCCGCGCCACCGCACCCTGCGCCGGATCAACCTCTCCGACCTGGACTCGGCCGAGACCGTCTTCGACCTGCTGATGGGCAACGACGTGGCGCCGCGCAAGGAGTTCATCTCCAGCTCGGCCGCGACGCTGGACCGGTCGCGCATCGACGCGTAGCCGCTGCGCTTCGCCGAACGGAGCCGGCCCCGGCCGGTACCAGCGGTGTCGTACGTCGGCTCCACCCGTGGGTGGAGCCGACGGCGGGCACCGGTTCCACCCACGATCCACCCCCGCTCCGATCTGCTGACCTGCGAACTTCCGTAGCGTCGAAGGCGTCGGCAGCACTCGCTGCCGCACATCCCTCTTCGCTCACGGAGGCACTGATGTCCGGGCTCGTCAACGCGCTGGTGATCGCGGCCGTGGTCGTCCTGGTGATCGTCCGGCAGTTCCGCGCCCAGCAGATAGGCGCCGGGCGGCGCTGGTGGCTCGTGCCCCTGATCCTCGCCGTCGTCGCACTGCGCGAGCCCGGCATCCTGGACGCCCATCACCGCACCGCCTCGGCCGTCCTGCTCGGCGCCGAGCTGCTCATCGGCCTCGCCACCGGAGCCGGCTGGGCCTGGACCACCCGGATATGGGCGCAGCCCGACGGCTCGGTGTGGAGCAAGAGCACCAAGGCGAGCGTGACCGTCTGGATCGTCGGCATCGCCCTGCGCGTCGGTCTCTACGCACTCGGTTCCGCCGTGGGCGTGCACCAGGACAGCTCCGCCCTGCTCGCCGCCCTCGCGGCCACCCTCCTGGTCCGCTCGGGAATCCTCGTATGGCGGGCCCAGGCCGTCGCCCCGGCCGCCGGAACCACCGCGGCGTACGGTGACCCCATGGTCCGCCCCGCGCGGAAGGAGCGTGTGTGACGGAGAACGCCTGGACACGCTGGCCCTCACGGGAGGCTCTGGGGCGAGCAGGCACCTCACAGCCCCGGCGCATGATCGCCTGGGTCGTGCGGCTGGCCGCCCTCGGCTTCCTGCTGTGGGCCGCGTTCCACAGCAGCAGGGTCCACGGCTGGGTGCTGGTCGCCGGCGGGGTGGGCGTGGTCGTCGCCGCGTTCCTCGCCTGGGCCTTCTACCGCACCACCCTGCAGCACAAGTTGTGGCCGTCCCTGGTCTGCATGCTCCTGCTGCTGGGGCTGGCCGTCGCGGCCCAGGCCGGAGGATTCCAGGGACCCGCGCTCGTGCTGTGGTGCGGCTGTGCCGTCACCGCTCTCGAGCGGCTTCCGCTGGCGGTCGCCCTGCCGATGGCCTCCGTCGCCCTGTCCTCGTACGCCGCGGTGAACAACGACGTGTGGCTGACCACGGCGGCCACCACAGGAGGCCTCGCCCTCGCCGGGTACGTGCTGCGGCTCGACGCCGAGGCACGCGGCAACGCCCAGAGGCTGCTCGCCCAGGAGCGCGCCGCCCGGGCCGCGGAGGCGGAGTCGGCGGCGCTCGCGGAGCGGGCCCGGATCGCCCGGGAGATCCACGACGTGCTGGCGCACAGCCTCTCCGCCCAGCTCGTGCACCTGGAGGCGGCCCGCCTGCTGATCGAGCGGGGCGCGGATCGCGAGCAGATCCTCGACCGGGTGGTGGCGGCGCGGGGCATGGCACGCGACGGACTCGACGAGACACGGCAGGCGCTGTCCGCGCTGCGCGGCGAGATGACCCCGCTGGAGGAGTTCCTCTCACAGCTCGCCGGTGCGACGGCGGGCGCCGAGGTCACCATTACGGGTGAGCGCAGGCAGCTGCCCGCCGAGGCCTCGCAGGCCGTGCGCAGGGTCGCGCAGGAAGCCCTGACGAACGTCCGCAAGCACGCGCCCGGGGCCAAGGTGCAGGTGCGGCTGGACTACAGCGATCAGCAGGTCACGCTGGACGTACGGGACTCCGGCGGTTCGCCGGGCGAGCTCGCCGGTGCGGGCGCCGGGTACGGTCTGCTCGGCATGCGGGAGCGCGCCGAGCTGCTGGGCGGCTCGCTGGAGGCCGGGCCGGACGAGGAGGGGTTCGTGGTGACGTTGAAGGTGCCCGCATGACGGAAGCGGCCGAGCAGCGGCCTGCGCGGGTGGTGGTCGCGGACGACCAGACGGTCGTGCGTGAGGGGATCGTGATGCTGCTGGGCCTGCTGCCCGGGATCGAGGTGGTCGGCGCGGCGGGGGACGGGGACGAGGCGGTGCAGCTCGTCGCCGAACTCGCCCCGGACGTCGTGCTGATGGACCTGCGGATGCCCCGCTGCGACGGCGTGGAGGCGACCCGGCGCATCCGCGCCGATCACCCCGGCACGCAGGTCGTGGTGCTGACGACGTACGCGGACGACGACTCCCTGTTCCCGGCCCTGCGGGCGGGCGCCCGGGGTTATCTCACCAAGGACGCGGGCGGGGACGAGATCGTACGGGCCGTGCAGAGCGTGCTGTCCGGGGACGCGGGACTGTCGCCGAGCATCCAACGGCGTCTGCTGGAGCGGTTGTCAGCCCCGGAACCGGAGCTCCAGCCCGTGTCCGTGACCGAGCCGCCGGACGGGCTCACCGCGCGCGAGACCGAGGTGCTGCTGCTGATCGCCGAGGGCCTCAGCAATCAGGAGATCGCCCGCAGGCTGCACGTCTCGACCGCGACGATCAAGACCCACATCAACAACCTCTTCGCGAAGACGGGTCTCAAGGACCGGGCGCAGGCGGTGCGTTACGCGTATGCGAAAGGGCTGGCGAGACCGCCGACGGGGTGAGTCACCTGATGGGGTGAAGAGCGCGGGGAGAAGAGTCGGGGATCTTCCCGTTCTGTCCATCCTTGGGCATGCAGTCAAGCAACAGCCGTCCCCGCGCAGGCAGGGGTGGCACCGATGGTGCGGCCGAGTATCGCGAGGGGTCCGGCCCTTCGCCCGCCGAGGCGTCCGGAGACGTGAGGTACGACGACCCCTGGTACGACGCACTCGCCTCCGGATGGGGCGAGTCGGACAGCTCGGGCGGACGGGTCCCTGTGCCGACGGACGTTCCCGCGCGCCGCGCCGGCGAGGACGAGAGTGCAGCCGGCATCTATCTCGAGGTGCAGCGCAGCGCGGCGTTCCAGGAGGTGCGCAGCGCGTATCGCAGGTTCGTGGTGCCGGGCGTCGCCGTGTTCTTCGTCTGGTACGTGGGGTACGTCGTGACAGCCACGAGCGCACCCGGGTTGATGGCCCATCCCGTGGCCGGTTCCGTGAACGTGGCGATGCTCGCGGGGCTCGGGCAGTTCCTCACGACGTTCCTGTTCGCCTGGGCCTACGCCCGGCATGCGCGGCTGCGCAGGGACCGGGCCGCCCTCGAACTGCGGTGGGACACACAGGAGCTGACGCGCCAGGGCGGGGTGTCGTGACGGGCCATCATCAGGCGCTGGCGCTCGGCCTGTTCAGCGCCTTCATCGTCGTCACACTGGCGATCACCACCTGGGTCGGCCGCAACCGGCAGGGTTCCGCGGAGGAGTTCTACGCGGGCGGGCGTCTCTTCTCGCCCATGGAGAATGGTTTTGCCATCGCCGGTGACTACATGTCCGCGGCATCCTTCCTGGGGCTGACGGGACTCATCGCCCTGTTCGGGTACGACGGGCTGCTGTACGCGGTCGGATTCCAGGTCGCCTGGCTGGTCGTGCTCTTCCTCGTCGCCGAACTGGTGCGCAACTGCGGGCGGTTCACCCTGGCCGACGTGGTCGCGGCCCGGATGAGCGAGCGGCCCGTCCGGATCGCGACGGGAACCTCCTCGGTCACCGTCTCCGTTCTCTATCTGGTGGCGCAGATGGTCGGGGCGGGAAGCCTGGTCGCGCTGCTGCTCGGAGGGACGAGCCCGGCGGCGCGGGCCTGGACCGTGATCGGCGTCGGCGCGCTCATGGTCATCTATGTGTCGCTGGGCGGGATGCGGGCCACCACCTGGATCCAGATCGTCAAGGCGGTTCTACTGCTGGCCGGTACGGTCGCCCTGACCGTGCTCGTCCTGCTGCGGTTCCACGGCGACCTCGACCGGCTGCTGCTGACGGCCGCCGAACGCAGCGGCCACGGCGACGCGTTCCTCGCACCGGGACTGAAGTACGGCGGCGACTGGACCGCCCGGTTCGACTTCATCAGCCTCGGCCTCGCCCTGGTGCTGGGCACGGCCGGGCTGCCGCACATCCTGTCCCGCTTCTACACCGTGCCCACCGCCCGGGCGGCACGGCGCTCGGTGCTCTGGTCGATCGGGCTCATCGGGGGCTTCTACCTGATGACGTTCGTCCTCGGCTTCGGCGCGGCGGCGATCGTCGGCCCCGAGGCGATCCGCGGGGCGAACGCGGCGGGCAACACCGCGATCCCGCTCCTCGCACTCGATTTGGGCGGCGGCCCCGACTCCACCGGTGGAACGGTTCTGTTCGCGGTCGTCGCCGCCGTCGCCTTCGCCACGATCCTCGCGGTGGTCGCCGGCATCACGCTCGCCTCCTCGGCGTCCGTGGCCCACGACCTGTACGCGTCCCTGCGGCGCCGCCGTGCGAAGCAGCGCAGCGAGGTGGCCGTCGCCCGCGTCGCCTCGGTGGGCATCGGCGTGGTCGCCATCGCCCTCGGCCTGCTGGCCCGCGACCTCAACGTCGCCTTCCTGGTCGGCCTCGCCTTCGCGGTCGCCGCGTCGGCGAACCTCCCCGCGCTGCTCTACTCGCTGTTCTGGCGCGGCTTCACCACCCGCGGCGCGGTGTGGGCCGTCTACGGCGGGCTGGTTCCCGCACTCGTCCTCGTCGTGCTGTCGCCGGTGGTCTCCGGCAGCCCCGAATCGCTCTTCCCCGGCGTCGACTTCCAGTACTTCCCGCTCCAGAACCCCGGCCTCGTGTCGATCCCGGCGGGCTTCCTCGCGGGCTGGCTCGGCACGGTCACCTCCTCCGAGACCCCGGACGAGGCCAAGCACGCGGAGACCGAGGTGCGGTCGCTGACGGGTGCGGGGGCCGCGTAGGAACGGCTGCGCGGCGCCGTCGTAGGGCACAGCGTGCCGTCGTAGGCGTCGTCGTACGGCGTCCGGTGGGGTGTGCCGGCTGCGGATGCCGGCTACGGCGCCACCCATGCGTAGAGGTGTTCCGGTCGTCCCGTGTCGCCGTACTTGAGGGAGAGGCGGAGGCGGCCGGCCTGTTCGAGGTGGCGGAGGTAGCGCTGGGCCGTGGAGCGGCTCAGGCCCGTCTCCGCGGCCACCTCGTGGGCCGAGAGCGGGTGGTCGGCGTGGTGCAGCACGTCGCAGATCAGGTCGCTCGTGGGCTCCGTGTGGCCGCTGGGCAAGCTCGGTGAGGAGGCGGCAGGCGTCGTGCGCAGCGCGCCGAAGATCCGGTCCACCTGGTCCTGGCCGGCGATGCCGCGGCCGCCGACCCGGTCGACGGTGCGGCGCAGGGCGGCGTAGGAGTCGAGGCGGGTGCGCAGGGCGGCGAAGGTGAACGGCTTGACCAGATAGTGCAGTGCGCCCAGGCGCATAGCGGCCTGCACGGTGCCCACGTCGCTGGCCGCCGTGATCATGATGACGTCCGTGCCGTGGCCCTGTTCCCGCATGCGGTGGACGAGTTCGAGCCCCGTCCGGTCGGGCAGGTAGTGGTCGAGCAGCACCAGGTCGATGCCTCCGCGCTGCACGCTGGCAAGCGCCTGAGCAGCGTTGTGCGCGCGGTCGGCCACCCGGAAGCCGGGAACCTTTCCCACGTACTTGGCGTTGATCTCAGCGACGCGGAAGTCGTCGTCCACGACCAGGACGTCAATCATCGGGCCTCTTTCTGTCAAGGCCTGGCGAACGTTTCGCCCGTGTTTCGGCTCCGCAGTTCTAGCGCGAGCAAAATGAGCACAACAGGCTGTTGCAAGCAAAAGAACGGCATGCGCCCACAAGGCTGCTGCTGTGGTGCGGGCCACATCTACCGTCCACGGCCATGAGCGCAGACACCAGCCCCGCCATCCAGCTACGGGGCGCGAGCAAGATCTTCAAGACCCCGTCGGGGGGTCTGCACACGGCCGTCAGGGAGCTGGACCTCACGGTCGGGCGCGGCGAGTTCGTGGCGGTCGTCGGCCCCACGGGATGCGGCAAGTCGACCACGCTGACCCTCGTCAGCGGGTTGGAAGAGCCCACCGAGGGCGACGTGCTGGTCGCCGGCCAACCGGTCAACGGCGTGGGCGACAAGGTCGGTTTCGTCTTCCAGCAGGACGCCACCTTCCCGTGGCGCACGGTCCTGTCCAACGTCATGGCGGGCCCGCGTTTTCGCGGTGTGCCCAAGGCGGAGGCGAAGCAGAAGGCGCGCGAATGGCTGGCCCGGGTCGGGCTCGCGGCCTTCGAGGACCGCTACCCGCACCAGCTCTCCGGCGGCCAGCGCAAGCGTGTGGCGCTCGCCGCGACCTTCGTCAACGACCCCGAGATCCTGCTCATGGACGAGCCGTTCTCGGCGCTCGACGTGCAGACCCGGGCCCTGATGTCGGACGAGCTGCTGGAGCTGTGGTCGGGCACGGGCGCCTCCGTCGTCTTCGTCACGCACGACCTGGAGGAGTCGATCGCGCTGGCCGACAAGGTCGTCGTGATGACCGCCGGTCCCGCCACCGTCAAGCAGGTCTTCGACATCGACCTGCCGCGGCCGCGCAAGGTCGAGTCCGTGCGCCTCGAGCCGCGCTTCATCGAGATCTACCGCGAGATCTGGGAGTCCCTGGGCGAAGAGGTCCGGATCACCCGTGAGAGGGGTGCCGCGCATGTCGCCTGAGGTTCTCAGCACGCCGGTCGTCGACACGGCCAAGGCGCCGGACCGCACGCAGACGCGCGCTCGTGCCGCCCGTAGACGCAAGATCGTCGTCACGGCCGCCCGCGTCGTGCTCCTGATCGCCGTCCTCGGGCTGTGGGAGGCGCTCGCCCGGGCCAAGGTCATCGACCCGTTCAACTTCTCGATGCCGTCGAAGATCTGGGACCAGATCTGGACCTGGATGACGCACGGGACCGCCATCGGCTCCCTGGGCGAGCAGATCTGGTACACGCTCTACGAGGCGCTGCTCGGCTGGGTGCTCGGTGTGATCGCCGGTGTCGTGTTCGGCATCGTTCTCGGGCGGATCACCTTCCTCGCCGATGTCCTTGGTCCATACATCAAGGTGCTCAACTCGATCCCCAGGATCGTCCTCGCCCCGATCTTCGTGATCTGGTTCGGGCTCGGCCCCGCCTCCAAGGTCGCGTCGGCCGTCGTCCTGGTCTTCTTCCCGGTCTTCTTCAACGCCTTCCAGGGCGCCCGCGAGGTCGACCGCAACCTCGTCGCCAACGCCCGGATCCTCGGCGCGAGCAACCGGCGCGTGACGCTCCAGGTGGTCATCCCCTCCGCCACCTCGTGGATCTTCACCAGCCTCCACGTCAGCTTCGGCTTCGCCCTGATCGGCGCCATCGTCGGCGAGTACATCGGCGCGACCAAGGGTGTCGGCCTGCTCATCGCGCAGTCGCAGGGCACCTTCAACACGGCCGGTGTGTACGCGGCGATGGTCATCCTCGCCGTCGTGGCACTCGCCGCCGAGGGGCTGCTGACCTTCGCCGAGCGCCGCATCTTCCGCTGGAAGCCGGCGGGATCCGACAGCTGAACCGCCCCCGGGGAGCCCGAATCGGCTCCCCGACCCCCCACTTCTCTCCCGCACCGCCCTCTCACAAGGACGTGAACCGCCATGCGCAAGTCCGTCAGATACTCCACCCTGGCCGCCGCCGGTCTGCTCGCCGTCTCCTCCCTCACCGCCTGTGCCAACGACGCGGCCAGCACCGCCTCCACCGGCTCCGGCAGCAAGGGGGACGGCAAGGGTACGAAGGTCAAGATCATGGTCGGCGGCCTGGACAAGGTCATCTACATGCCGGCGATGCTCACCCAGCGGCTCGGCTACTTCGACGCCGAGGGCCTCGACGTGGAGCTGCTGAGCGAGCCGGCCGGTGTCCAGGCCGAGACCGCGCTCGTCTCCGGCCAGGTCCAGGGAGCCGTCGGCTTCTACGACCACACCCTCGATCTGCAGACCAAGGGCAAGGCGGTCGAGTCCGTCGTGCAGCTCTCGCAGGCGCCCGGCGAGGTGGAGATCGTCTCCAACAAGGCGGCGGGCGACATCAAGTCGCCCAAGGACTTCAAGGGCAAGAAGCTCGGCATCACCGGGCTCGGGTCGTCGACCGACTTCCTCACCAAGTACCTCGCCGTCAAGAACGGAGTGAACGTCAACGAGTTCACGCCGGTCGCCGTCGGCGCGGGCCCGACCTTCATCTCGGCGCTCCAGAAGGGCTCCATCGACGGCGGCATGACGACCGACCCGACCGTCGCCACGATCCTGGACAAGAAGGCCGGCAAGGTCCTGCTCGACATGCGGACCCCCGAGGGGTCGCAGGAGGCGCTCGGCGGCCCTTACCCGTCGTCAAGCCTGTACATGCAGACGGACTGGGTCAACAGCCACAAGGACACCGTCCAGAAGTTGGCCAATGCATTCGTCAAGACGCTCAAGTGGATGTCCACCCACAGCTCGTCGCAGATCGCCGCCAAGATGCCCGCCGACTACTCCCAGGGCAACAAGCTCCTCTACGCCGCCGCCATCGAGAGCACGCTGCCGATGTTCACCAAGGACGGCGTCATGCCCAAGGACGGCCCCGAGACGGTCGAGAAGGTGCTCAAGGCGTTCAACCCCAACATCAAGAACGCCAAGGTGGATCTGGGCAAGACGTTCACCACCGAGTTCGTGGAGAAGGCCAAGGGCTGAATCCGTATCAACGAAGGGGTACGGCCCCTTCCCCCATCCCCACAGGCCGTGCCCTCAGGCGCGGGTCGCCCACACGTAACGGTGTTCAGGGCGGCCCGCGTCGCCGTATTTGAGGGTCAGCCTGGCCCGTCCGGTGCGCTCCAGGAGCTTCAGGTAGCGCTGGGCGGTCTGGCGGCTCACCCCGGTCCGCTCGGCGATCTCCTGTGCCGACAGCGGGCCTTCGGCGCTCATCAGGGACTGGCGCACCAGCTCCGCGGTGGTGGGGGAGTGGCCCTTGGGCAGCCCCGGTTCCGAAGTGGCGGACAGGGCGCCGAAGATGCGGTCCACCTCGGCCTGCTCGGCCTCGCCGCCGCCGTCGAGCGTGCGCCGCAGCTTCGCGTACGCCTCCAGCTTGGTGCGCAGCCCCGCGAAGGCGAACGGCTTGACCAGGTACTGGAGCGCACCGTGCCGCATCGCGGCCTGCACGGTCGCCACGTCCCGGGCCGCCGTCACCATGATCACATCGGTCTGGTGGCCGCGGCGGCGCATCTCCCGGACCACCGCCAGGCCCGTCTCGTCCGGCAGATAGTGGTCCATGAGGACCAGGTCGAGACGGGGCAGCGCCTCCACCTGACGCAGCGCCTCGGCGGCGTTGTGTGCCTCGCCGGCGACGTGGAATCCCGCCACCTTCTCGACGTAGGCGGCGTTGACGGCCGCGACCCGGGTGTCGTCGTCCACGACCAGGACCTCGATCATCGCGACTCCTCCTCGGCTGAAACCTCCAGGGGCGCGGTCAGCGCCGGTTCGGGTGCTTGCTCGGGTGCCGGCTCGGGCGCCGGGTCGGTGAGCGCCTCCGGCAGGACCACCGTGAACTCCGCGCCGCCGCCGGCCGCCTCGCCGACCGAGGCGCTGCCGCCCTGCCGCTCGGCGAGCCTGCGCACCAGCGAGAGGCCTATACCGCGCCGGCGATGGGCCGGCTGCTCCTTCGTGGACCATCCGTCGGTGAAGACGAGTTCGCGCTGTTCCGCCGGGATGCCGGGCCCCGTGTCGCGCACCCTGAGGACGGCCGTACGCCCTTCGGCGCGCAACTCGATCTCCACGCGCGCGTGGAGCGTGCCCGCGACGGCGTCGAGCGCGTTGTCCACCAGGTTCCCGACGACCGTGACGAGCCCGCGCGGATCGATCAGCCGGTTCGGCAGCCAGGTCCGGTCCGAGACCCACAGGGCGACGCCGCGCTCGGCGGCGACCGTCGCCTTGCCCACCAGCAGGGCGGCGAGCAGCGGGTCGTGGATCTTCTCCGTGACCTGCTCCGCGGTGGCCCGGTGGTCGCCGACGACCTCGCCGACGAAGTCCACGGCGTCGTCGTACATCTCCAGTTCGAGCAGGCCGAGGAGCGTGTGCATGCGGTTGGCGTGCTCGTGGTCCTGGGCGCGCAGGGCGTCGATCAGGCCGCGCGTGGAGTCGAGTTCCCGGCCCAGCTGCTCCAGCTCGGTGCGGTCGCGCAGGGTGGCCACCGCGCCGCCGTCGCCGGTGGGCATGCGGTTGGCGACCAGGACACGCTGGCCGCGCACGGTGAGCAGGTCGGTGCCCTCCACCCGCCCGTCCAGGATGTCGGCGGTACGTCCGCCGCCGAGCGCCTCCTCGGGGGACCGGCCGACGGCCTCGTCGTCGATGCCCAGCAGGCGGTGCGCCTCGTCGTTGAGGAGGCGGATGCGGCCGGAGCGGTCCAGGGCGACGACGCCCTCACGGATGCCGTGCAGCATCGCCTCGCGCTCGGCGAGCAGCGCCGAGATGTCCGAGAAGGCCAGGTCGCGCGTCTGGCGCTGGACCCGCCGCGAGATCAGCCAGGCGGCCAGCGCGCCGACGGCCAGGGCACCGCCGGCGTAGGCGAGCAGCTCCGGGATCGCGCCGATGAGTTCGGCCCGCACGCTGTCGTACTTGATCCCGACCGAGACCGCCCCGATGATCTTGCCGTCGGAGTCCCTGAGGGGCACCTTGCCGCGCGCCGAGCGGCCCAGGGTGCCCCGGTCGATCTCCATGACCTCCTTGCCGCCCAGAGCGTCGCTCGGGTCGGTGGAGACGGGGCGGCCGATCTCGCTCGGGGTGGGATGCGACCAGCGGATCCAGTGCCGGTTCAGGACCACGATGTACTCGGCGTGCGTGGCCCGCCGGATCCGTTCGGCCTCCTTCTGCACCGGGCCGTTCCGCGTCGGCGAGGTGGTCAGCAGACCCTCGGCGACCTGCGGGTCCTGGGCCGTGGTCTCCGCGATGGCCAGGGCGCGGCGCATCGCCTCCTGGTCCAGCTGCTTGCTGAGAGGGGCGAGGAAGAGCCCCGTCGCGAGCACCGCGACCCCCGCGGCGATCACCACCTGCATCAGCAGTACCTGGGAGAACACCCGTTTGGGCAGACCGAGGCGCAGACGGCGGGCGGGGGGAGTGGGGCTCATGACCACGACGGTACGTGGACCGGCCGGAACTGCCGTAGGGGGTGTGGCACGGATCTCTTGATCAATACAGAACGGCGCAGGTGGAAGCATTGATCGGCATTGATGAGCGGTATTGATGAACGGTGTTGATCCACCGCATCACCTCGCGAGTGCGGCGGTCCTCACCTGGTGCATCGCCACGACCTCCATACATGCGGGCGAGCCCAGGACCGACGTCCCGCAGCTCTCCGGGCGGGGCGGCAGGGATGCGCCCTGGACCACCTCGACGGACCACCGGCGTCCGTCCACGTGCGCGACCGTGACCTGCCAGCGGGGTGCGGCGCCGCTCGTCGCCTCCACGCTCGTCGCCTCCACCCGCAGGGCGTCCGCCCCGTACTCGTGCGCCGCTACGCGCACGGCGAGCTCGGCCGCCTGACCGGGCCGCTCCCAGGCGCTGCTCCCGCGGCACCCCTCCACGACGATCCGCCCCTCCTGGACACCGCTGAGGACTTCCTTGACGGCATGGGCCTGTGCGCGGCCGTACGCGTATCCGTGGGGCAGCACGAGCAGCGTGGGCGAGAAGCGATGGCCACCCAGATGAGTGACCTCCCAGACTCCCTCCACGCCGGAGGCGGTGAGCTCGGCCGCGAGCGGGCGGCCGAGCAGGGCGCAGCAGCGGTCGCGCTTGCCGTTGGTGCAGACGAGAGCGAGCGGGCCACCGGTGTGGGGCCGGGCCGCGAGCGCCGCGTCGAAGGTCCGGTGCTCGCCCCGGCCGAGCGCGGCGAAGTCGAGATCGAGCAGCGCGCGCGGATCGTCGACCACGGCGGAGTGCAGCCACGCGTCGCCGGGGGCGGTGTGGGCCGCGTAGACCTGCCGGGCGGCGGGTGTGCCGCAGTCGGCGTGACGGCCCGGGCGCCGGATCAGTGCGATCCGCACGCCGGTGCCCTCCGCGGCCGCCTCCAGCGCGCGGCCGAGTGCCGGATCGAGATGGCTCGACGTGAGCGCCTTGGCGCCCCAGGGGCCCGGCTGCTCCAGCAGCAGCCAGGTCCTCGCGGTGGCCGCGGTGCCCGCGATCGGCTCGTCGAGCTCCCGGGAGACGGTTGAGCACGTACTCACAGAGGTGAGCCTAACCTGACCGGCTGCTCCGCGACTTCTCGGCGGCCTTCGAGTCCTCCTCGGGCTCCGGCGTGGGCAGCGCCTGGGGCGGCTTCGGGCCGACGTAGTGCCCGCTGGGCCGCATGCGCAGGGGGCGTTCGCCGTACTCCTCCAGGGCGTGGGCGATCCAGCCCGCCGTACGCGCCACGGCGAAGATCGTCTCGCCCGCCGTGGCCGGCATGCCGCTGGACGCGGTGAACACGGCGAGGGCCAGGTCGACGTTGGCGTGCAGCGGAGTGTGGCGGGCGGTCGTGGCCACGATGTCGCGGGCCGCGGCGAGGGCGGGGGCGGCGTGGGGGAGCTCCTCCAGGAGACCGAACAGCACACGCGCGCGTGGGTCTTCGCCGGGGTAGAGCCGGTGGCCGAGTCCGGGGATACGGCGGCCCGCGCGCAGCTCCTCCGCGATCACAGGGGCCGCGTCGCCATCGTCGAGCACGTCCAGCAGGAGGCGGTGGGCGAGCCCGCTGGCCGCCCCGTGGAGGGGCCCTTCGAGCACGCCGAGTCCGGCGGAGACGGCGGCGTAGGCGTGTGCCCGGGCCGAGGCGGCGACGCGCACCGCGAGGGTCGAGGCGGCGAGGTCGTGGTCGACGAGGAGGGCGAGCGCGGTGTCGATCACACGCAGCGAGGCCTCGTCGGCCTCCTTTCCGCTCAGGCACGTCCACAGGCGGCGGGCCAGCGGGCCGTCGTCGAGGCGGCGGCGCCGGGACGCCGGCGGCAGGGCGGCGACCAGGGTGGGGATGAGGGTGCGCGCCGTGCCGAGCACGGCGTCCTCGGAGAGGTCGAAGCGCAGGGGGTCCGCGACCGCGGCGGCGATCGCCGCGACCCGCAACCGGTCGGTGGGGCCGGTGTGTTCGGGCAGCGCGTCGACGGCACGGCGGGCCGCGGCGACGGACGGCTCAGGCGCGGTGAACGTCATGCCGGGGCGCAGGCGGCCGGTCCACAGCCACTCGGCGACCTCTTCGTAGGTGTGGTGCGTGGCCAGCTCGGTGGCGTCGACGCCCCGGAAGTAGTACGCGTTCGGCTCGATGAGGGTGATCCGGGTCCGGACGGACAGCTCGCCTCCCGAGGATGAACTCCCGCTGCTCTCACGCCGGTTGCGCTTCGCGAGCGTCTCCACCTCCTGGGCGTCGAAGGTGCTGCCCCGGCCGCCGGGCACACGGCGGCTGCTGAGCTGGCCGCGGCTCACGTACGCGTACACGGTCTCGGGCTTCACGCCCAGCAGTTCGGCGGCTTCCTTGGTGGTCAGCCGCCGTTCGGCGTGACCGGGGGAGGGCTCTGGATCGCGCATGGGGGTCACCGTATCGGCATGACGATGCATGGATTGGTTGCGTTGACTAAGATTGATTCAATCAATATTGACAGAGAAATAGTCAAGCATGGACAGTCGAATCAAGTCCAGGGAGGAATCATGTCCGTCAACAGGTCAGCAGCCGCCACCATCGATGTGCCGCGCGGGCTCGCCGGCGTCGTCGTCACCGACACCGAGGTCGGGGACGTCCGAGGGCTCGAGGGCTTCTACCACTACCGGCAGTACTCGGCCGTCGAGCTCGCGCAGACCCGGGGCTTCGAGGACGTCTGGTACCTCCTGGTCCACGGCGAACTGCCGGACGCGGCGCGCCGCGTGGGGTTCGTCGCCGAGACGGCCGCTCTGCGGAGGCTGCCGGAGGAGGTGTGGGCGGCGCTGCCGGCGATCGCGGCGGCGAGCGCCGGGTCCGGGCCGCTGGCCGGGATGCGGACGGCGCTGTCGCTGCTCGGCGCGGCGAAGGGGTTCCGGCCGGTGTACGACATCGACGCGGACGCGCGGCGCGGGGACACGCTGGTGGCCGCCGCGGCCGTACCGACACTGCTCACGGCGCTGTACCGGCTGGGGCGCGGGCTCGATCCGGTGGAGCCGCGTGAGGATCTGTCCTTCGCGGCCAACTACCTCTACATGCTGACCGGTTCGGAGCCGGACGCCGCGCGGGCGCGGGCGATCGAGCAGTACTTGATCTCAACCATTGATCACGGCTTCAATGCATCAACCTTCACTGCGCGAGTGATCGCGTCGACGGGGGCGGATGTGGCCGCGTGTCTGGTGGGGGCCGTGGGGGCGTTGTCCGGGCCGCTGCACGGGGGTGCGCCGAGTCGTGCGCTGGACACGCTGGACGCGATCGGTACGCCGGACCGCATCGACGCGTGGATCCGTGAACGTGTCCTCGCAGGTGACCGCATCATGGGCTTCGGTCACGCGGTCTACCGCACCGAGGACCCGCGCTCCCGCATGCTCCGTGATGTGGCGCAGCGCTTCGGGGGTCCGCGGGTGAACTTCGCCCTGGAGGTCGAACGCCATGTGGAGGCGATCCTGGCGGAGTTGAAGCCTGGGCGTGAGCTGCACACGAACGTCGAGTTCTATGCGGGCGTGGTCATGGAGCTGTGCGGTCTGCCCCGCGAGATGTTCACCCCGACCTTCGCCGCGGCGCGGGTGGTGGGCTGGAGCGCGAACATCCTGGAACAGGCGGAGGACCGAAAGATCATCCGGCCGGTGGCACGGTATGTGGGGCCGGGGGCGCCGGTGGCGGTGCCGCTGTTCTGACGTGCTTCGCCGACTCGTGTCGGGTGTTTTGTCTCCCTGCAAGGCCGAAATGGAGAGACTTCGACAACTTCGGTCACTCTTGGGTCGTTCATTCGACCTGTAGGCGGAACTCGCGCCTTGGTGATAACAAACCAATAAATGGCCGTACCCTGCCGGGGTGGTGGAGTGTTCACTACGAGGGCATGGGCGCCATCGGTGCTCTGCCCGAGTGTT
The DNA here is from genome assembly GCF_042800575.1 of Streptomyces sp. NPDC057616. Taxonomy (NCBI): domain Bacteria; kingdom Bacillati; phylum Actinomycetota; class Actinomycetes; order Kitasatosporales; family Streptomycetaceae; genus Streptomyces; species Streptomyces sp. NPDC057616. The sequence continues at coordinate 37,828 of NZ_JBHVGU010000041.1, read as the reverse complement.
TCTGCCCGCACCATGCGGTGGGGTGAACGGCCTGTGTGACAGAGATTGCGCTCAGACCTGCAAGGATGCCACCGCGCACGGCATTGCGTGCGCAGGTGCTTGGTCGCCTTGTTGGTATGAGATGGGAACTTCAACAGTGAGTCAGATCGTCCGCCGCCTTGGCGTGGCTCCACGCCATCGAGGTAGCACCACCGGGGCCACCTGCCCCGATATCTTCGAATTGGCGGATGGGAATTTCGCCGTAATCGGCACGGATATGACCGATTCGCTGGAATCCCAGCTTCCGCCTGATGCGGCACGTGCTGACTATGAGCGCATTGTCGTGATTACTCGCGAAACTCTGGTAAAGGCCAAGACGGACATCCCGGACGCCTAGCTCGATCTCGCAGAGGGTCGGCCCGAGCGACACACCTCCGCTCCGGGCCGGTCCGAGGCGTCATTCGCCGCTTGGCTCGCCCGGCGGCTCCCCCACCACCCACCACTCCTCGGTGTCCGCGTCCTCGAGTTGGCGCAGCAGGTCGTCCACCAGCAGTCCGAGTTCTGCCTCATCGGTGTCCGCGAGACTCGCCCGATGCTGCTGGGTGGCGTACCAGTACTCCCTGACGATCGGGTTCTGGAACATGCCGCGCACGTGCTTGAAGAACTCGTCCTTGCTCAGATTGCCGATGCGGTAGTAGAGAAGCAGGTTGGTGTAGAGAGCGTTTGCGAAGAGGTACTGGCGGCGCTGCTTGAGGGAGACAGGCGGTTCGTAGAGGTCCAGGACCTCGGCGAGTTCGGGATCGTCGATCGCTTTGCTGAGGAGCTCCCAGTGCTGGCGTTGCTGAGTGGCCAGGTTGGCGGCTTGCCGGGCGTCCGCGTTCTGGTCGGCGTGTGTGTGCCGCTCCAGGTGTTGCAAGCGGGTGCGCAGCGCTTCGAGTGCTTGGCGCTGCAGGACCAGCGTGGCGAGAACTCCCGCCACAACACCGATACCGACCGCGGCGGCAGACTTCAGTCCCCGCGAACCCATGTTCTGTGTGGCCATGTCAACCCCCGAATCAGGCGGCCGTCCGCCGGTCGTCGGGGTGCGGGTCGACTGTGGGGGACCGGCGAGCGGTGGGCGGCGCTTGCCGTCTCCCAGGATGCCGAGCGGCTCTGATCGGCAGGGAGGCGGAGAGGCGGCGCACGGAGGGAAGCGAGGGTCGCACACTCCGGCGCCTTGCCCAACGTCTGCCCCGTAGGAGCTGCTAACAATCGTTCACTCAGGAGTGATTGTTCCGGCTCGTATCCTGGTCCGGCATTCACAAGTCGCACGTGCGCCGCAGCCGCGATCCGGCGCACAAGGAAGCGTGGAAGAGGTCGCACGTTGAGTCAGCCGAGCCACAGCAGTCGGCAGATCCCGGTCGTCGTACTCGCCGGATTCCTGGGTTCCGGCAAAACCACCCTCCTCAACCACCTCCTGCACCGCAGCGGTGGCAGCCGCATCGGCGCCGTCGTCAACGACTTCGGGGCCATCGAGATCGACGCCATGGCCGTCGCCGGCGCGCTCGGGGACTCCACCGTCTCCCTCGGCAACGGATGCCTGTGCTGCGCCGTCGACGCCAGTGAGCTCGACGACTACCTCGAGCGGCTCGTCCGCCCCTCCGCCGGTATCGACGTCATCGTCATCGAGGCCAGCGGACTCGCCGAACCGCAGGAACTCGTGCGCATGGTGCTCGCCAGCGAGCTCCAGGGGATCGTCTACGGCGGGCTGGTCGAGGTCGTCGACGCCGCCGAGTTCGACGACACCCGCGCCAGGCATCCCGAGGTGGACCGGCATCTCGCCCTCGCCGATCTCGTCGTCGTCAACAAGCTCGACCGCGCGCCGGACGCCGAGCGCGTCCTCGGGCTCGTCCGGTCCCTCGTCGACCGCGCTGCCGTCGTCCCGGCCTCCTACGGCCGTATCGACCCCGAGTTCCTCTTCGACTGCCGGCCCGGCGAGGAGCGCGTCGGGCAGCTGTCCTTCGACGACCTGCACGTACGGGACGGCGAGGAATCCCACGAGCACGCGCAGCATCTGCACGCCGCCTACGACACCCTCTCCTTCACCTCCGAAGTGGCCATGGACCCACGCCGGTTGATGGAGTTCCTCGACAGCAGGCCCGCGGGGCTGTACCGGATCAAGGGGTACGTGGACTTCGGGGCGTACGACGTCCGCAACCGCTACGCCGTGCACGCCGTGGGACCCTTCCTGCGGTTCTATCCCGAGCCGTGGCCCGGGAACCCCAACGGCTTCGGCGGCGCCGACCGCGCACGCCTCACCCAGCTCGTCCTCATCGGCTCCGGCATCGACGCGCACGCCCTCGGCAAGGGGCTCGACGCGTGCAGGAGCGACGCCCCGCACACCGCCGACGAGGCCGGTATGTGGGGCGTTCTCCGCTACGTACAGGATCCGGAGGACGTCCAGGACCCCGAGGACGTACAGGATCCGGACGAGGCCGCTCCCATGGAGCCTCCGGGCTAGACCGGTCCCGCCACCACCGACACCGTCCTCGCCAGCGACACCCCGGAGCCGTCGCGCCGCGGGTCGATGTCCGGGAGGTCGGCCGGTGTGCCGTTCTTCTGGGCCGCCTTGGCCGGGACGGCGCCCGCCCAGGCCAGGGAGAGGCAGTCCTCGCCCTTGAGGAAGCGCTGGCAGCGGACGCCGCCGGTGGCGCGGCCCTTGCGCGGGTACTGGTCGAACGGGGTCAGCTTGGCCGTCGTCTGGACCGAGTCGTCGAGCGTGCCGCGCGAGCCCGCGACCGTGAAGACCACCGCGTCGGCCGCCGGGTCCACCGCCGTGAAGGAGATGACCTTGGCGCCGTCCGTCAGCTTGATGCCCGCCATGCCGCCCGCGGGACGGCCCTGGGGACGGACCTGCGAGGCCTGGTAGCGCAGCAGCTGGGCGTCGTCGGTGATGAAGACCAGGTCCTCCTCGCCCGTGCGCAGCTCGACCGCGCCGACGATCCGGTCGCCCTCCTTGAGCGTGATGACCTCCAACTCCTCCTTGTTGGTGGGGTAGTCGGGGACCACGCGCTTGACCACGCCCTGTTCCGTGCCGAGGGCGAGGCCGGGGGAGGACTCGTCGAGCGTGATCAGGCAGACCACCGTCTCGGGGCCGTCCAGCGAGACGAACTCCGTGAGCGGCGCTCCGCCCGAGAGGTTCGGCGCCGACGCCGTCTCCGGGAGCTGCGGCAGGTCGACGACGTTGATGCGCAGCAGACGGCCGAGCGAGGTCACGGCGCCGATCTCGCCGCGCGCCGTCGCCGGGACCGCCGAGACGATCACGTCGTGCTTGACGCGCTTGGCGGCCTTGTCCTCGGGGAAGGGCTCGCCGTTCGCCGTACGGGCCAGCAGGCCGGTGGAGGAGAGCAGGACGCGGCAGGGGTCGTCCGCGACCTGGAGCGGCACCACGGACGCCGGGGCGCCGGACGACTCCAGCAGGATCGTGCGCCGGTCGGTGCCGAACTTCTTGGCCACCTGGGCCAGTTCGGCGGAGACCAGCTTGCGCAGCTCCGCGTCCGAGTCGAGGATCCGGGTCAGCTCCGCGATCTCCTCGTTGAGCCGGTCCTTCTCGGACTCCAGCTCGATGCGGTCGTACTTGGTGAGGCGGCGCAGCGGCGTGTCGAGGATGTACTGGGTCTGGACGTCCGACAGGGAGAAGCGCTCCATCAGGCGCTCCTTGGCCTGCGCGCTGTTCTCGCTGGAGCGGATCAGGCGGATGACCTCGTCGATGTCGACGAGCGCCGTCAGCAGGCCCTCCACCAGGTGCAGGCGGTCGCGGCGCTTGGTGCGGCGGAACTCGCTGCGGCGGCGCACGACCTCGAAGCGGTGGTCGAGGTAGACCTCCAGGAGCTCCTTGAGGCCCAGCGTGAGCGGCTGGCCGTCCACCAGCGCGACGTTGTTGATGCCGAAGGACTCCTCCATCGGCGTCAGCTTGTACAGCTGCTCCAGGACGGCCTCCGGCACGAAGCCGTTCTTGATCTCGATGACCAGGCGCAGGCCGTGCTCGCGGTCGGTGAGGTCCTTGACGTCGGCGATGCCCTGGATCTTCTTCGAGCCGACCAGGTCCTTGATCTTGGCGATCACCTTCTCCGGGCCGACCGTGAAGGGCAGTTCGGTGACGACCAGGCCCTTGCGGCGGGCGGTGACGGTCTCGATCTCGACGGTGGCGCGGATCTTGAAGGTGCCGCGGCCGGTCTCGTACGCGTCCCGGATGCCGGCGAGGCCGACGATGCGGCCGCCGGTGGGCAGGTCGGGGCCCGGGACATGCTTCATCAGCGTGTCCAGGTCCGCGTTCGGGTGGCGGATCAGGTGGCGGGCGGCCGAGATGACCTCGGAGAGGTTGTGCGGCGGCATGTTCGTGGCCATGCCGACCGCGATGCCCGAGGCGCCGTTGACCAGCAGGTTCGGGAAGGCCGCCGGCAGCGCGACCGGCTCCTGCTCCTGGCCGTCGTAGTTGGGCGCGAAGTCGACCGTGTCCTCGTCGATCGACTCGGTCATCAGGCTCGTCGCGGCGGCCTGGCGGCACTCCGTGTACCGCATGGCGGCCGGCGGGTCGTCGTTGCCCAGCGAACCGAAGTTGCCGTGGCCGTCGACGAGCGGCACGCGCATGGAGAAGGGCTGGGCCATGCGCACGAGGGCGTCGTAGATCGACGCGTCGCCGTGCGGGTGCAACTTGCCCATGACCTCGCCGACGACGCGGGCGCACTTCACATAGCCGCGGTCGGGGCGCAGCCCCATCTCGTTCATCTGGTAGACGATGCGGCGGTGCACCGGCTTGAGGCCGTCGCGGGCGTCGGGCAGGGCTCGCGAGTAGATGACCGAGTACGCGTACTCGAGGAAGGAGCCCTGCATTTCGTCGACGACGTCGATGTCGAGGATCTTCTCCTCGTACGAGTCGTCGGGCGGCGGGGTCTTCGTGCTGCGGCGGGCCATCGCTGCCGGCTCCTCTTTTCTGGTCGCTCGCCTACGGGTCGCGCCCCTTCGGCTCACTCTTGCCTGAAGCGTGAAACGAGTTCTGACGCGGACCATTGTGGACCGCGGCACTGACAACGCGGGCCAGGACCCGGTGCGGGCGGCCCGGCCCGGCGCTCGGGGATCACCCTCGCCGCGGCTGCCCGCAGGTTACGCGATCCGCTGTGGGCGTACGTCGTCCGGGAACTTCGCCCACGCTCCGCACGCTTGCATACAGTGGCAGGAACGGCAGGAAAACCGCGGTTCGAACCACCGCCTCGGCGATCGAAGGGACGTACATGACCATGGGTCACACGGCCACAGACCAGGCAGGCTCCGGGGGCCTGACAGCGACGGAGCACCGCCTGGCCAACGGCCTGCGCGTGGTGCTCTCCGAGGACCATCTGACCCCGGTCGCGGCGGTGTGCCTCTGGTACGACGTGGGTTCCCGGCACGAAGTCAAGGGGCGTACCGGCCTGGCTCACCTTTTCGAGCACCTGATGTTCCAGGGCTCGGGACAGGTGAAGGGCAACGGCCACTTCGAGCTGGTGCAGGGTGCGGGCGGTTCGCTCAACGGCACCACCAGCTTCGAGCGCACCAACTACTTCGAGACCATGCCCACCCACCAGCTGGAGCTCGCCCTCTGGCTGGAGGCCGACCGCATGGGCTCCCTGCTCGCCGCCCTGGACGAGGAGTCCATGGAGAACCAGCGGGACGTCGTCAAGAACGAACGCCGGCAACGCTACGACAACGTGCCCTACGGCACGGCCTTCGAGAAGCTCACCGCCCTCACCTACCCCGAGGGTCACCCCTACCACCACACCCCCATCGGCTCCATGGCCGACCTGGACGCGGCGACGCTCGAGGACGCGCGCGCGTTCTTCCGCACGTACTACGCGCCGGGCAACGCGGTCCTGTCGATCGTCGGCGACATCGACCCCGAGCAGACGCTCGCCTGGGTCGAGAAGTACTTCGGTTCCATCGCCGCGCACGACGCCAAGCCCGCGCCCCGGGACGGCTCGCTGCCCGACGTGATCGGCGAGCAGCTGCGCGAGGTCGTCGAGGAAGAGGTCCCGGCGCGCGCCCTGATGGCCGCCTACCGGCTGCCGCACGACGGCACGCGCGCGTGCGACGCGGCGGACCTCGCGCTCACCGTCCTCGGCGGCGGCGAGTCCTCCCGCCTCTACAACCGGCTCGTACGGCGTGACCGTACGGCCGTCGCGGCCGGGTTCGGACTGCTGCGCCTCGCCGGAGCCCCCTCGCTGGGCTGGCTGGACGTGAAGACCTCCGGTGACGTCGAGGTGCCGGTCATCGAGGCCGCCATCGACGAGGAGCTCGCCCGGTTCGCCGAGGAGGGCCCGACGGCCGAGGAGATGGAGCGCGCCCAGGCGCAGTTGGAGCGCGAGTGGCTCGACCGGCTCGGCACGGTCGCGGGCCGCGCGGACGAACTGTGCCGGTTCGCGGTCCTGTTCGGCGACCCGCAGCTCGCCCTCACCGCCGTGCAGCGCGTCCTGGAGGTGACGGCCGAGGAGGTCCAGGAGGTCGCCAAGGCGCGCCTGCGCCCCGACAACCGCGCGGTGCTCGTCTACGAGCCCGTCTCGGCGGAGGCCGCCGAGGACGCGAATCCCCCGGAAGACCCCGAGGCCGAGGCCACGGTCGAAGCCGGCGACGACAACGAGGAGGCGGCCAAGTGACCGAGCTCGCCACGATGGAGTTCCACCCGCAGCCCCAGGCGGGCGAGGCCCGGCCCTGGGCGTTCCCGGCCCCGGAGCGCGGCGCGCTCGGCAACGGCATGACCGTGCTGCGCTGCCACCGCCCCGGCCAGCAGGTCGTCGCCGTGGAGGTGTCCCTGGACGCGCCCCTGGAGGCCGAGCCGGCCGCCGTCGAGGGCGTCGCCACGATCATGGCGCGGGCCTTCTCGGAGGGCACCGACAAGCACTCCGCCGAGGAGTTCGCCGCCGAGCTGGAGCGCTGCGGCGCCACCCTCGACGCGCACGCCGACCACCCGGGTGTGCGCCTGAGCCTCGAGGTCCCGGCCTCCCGCCTGGCCAAGGCGCTCGGCCTGATGTCCGACGCCCTCAGGGCGCCCGCGTTCGCCGACAGCGAGGTGGAGCGGCTGGTCCGCAACCGCCTGGACGAGATCCCGCACGAGCTGGCCAACCCCTCCCGCCGCGCCGCCAAGGAGCTCTCCAAGCAGCTGTTCCCGGCGACGTCGCGCATGTCGCGCCCGCGCCAGGGCACCGAGGAGACGGTCGAGAAGATCGACGCCGCGGCCGTACGCACTTTCTACGACCGCCATGTCCGGCCCGCCACCGCCACCGTGGTGGTCGTCGGCGACCTCACCGGCATCGACCTGGACGCGCTGCTCGGCGACACCCTGGGCGCCTGGACGGGTTCCTCGGCCGAGCCCCGTCCGGTGCCGCCGGTGACCGCCGACGACACCGGTCGCGTGGTCGTCGTGGACCGCCCCGGAGCCGTCCAGACGCAGCTGCTCATCGGCCGCGTCGGCGCCGACCGGCACGACCGCGTCTGGCCCGCGCAGGTGCTCGGCACGTACTGCCTGGGCGGCACCCTCACCTCGCGCCTGGACCGCGTCCTGCGCGAGGAGAAGGGCTACACCTACGGCGTGCGCGCCTTCGGCCAGGTCCTCAGGTCCGCCCCGGACGGCACCGGTGCCGCGATGCTCGCCATCAGCGGCTCCGTCGACACGCCCAACACCGGCCCGGCGCTGCAGGATCTGTGGACGGTGCTGCGCACGCTGGCCGAGGGCGGCCTGACGGACGCCGAGCGCGACGTCGCCGTGCAGAACCTCGTCGGGGTGGCGCCGCTGAAGTACGAGACCGCGGCGGCCGTCGCGAGCACGCTGGCCGACCAGGTCGAGCAGCACCTGCCCGACGACTACCAGGCGACGCTGTATCAGCAGCTCGCCGCCACCGGCACCGTGGAGGCCACCGCGGCCGCCGTGAACGCCTTCCCGGTGGACCGCCTGGTCACGGTCCTCGTCGGTGACGCGGCCCAGATCAAGGAGCCCGTCGAGGCCCTCGGCATCGGCGAAGTCACCGTGGTGTCCGCCGAGTAGAGGCACGCGCGCGTGAGGGCCCTGGTGACGGATGCGTCACCAGGGCCCTTGTATGTCCGAATTGGGGGAGAGTTGCCTGTCTGCCCTGTGGGATGCGCTACAAAAGACCGGATCCGTTTGGGAATTGAAGACGGCTCTGCCTAGCGTCGTCCGGGCTGTTCGTCAGGCAGTGCGCCGCGCCCGCGGCACCGGACAGCCATCGCCGAGTCCCCGTACGGCGCGAGCCAGGGGAGCCGGGGACCCATCGCAGTCCCTGGGGTGAATCGGACGCCCGCGCTCCGGCGAGGGGGTCCGTAGGAGACCTTCCTGCTCCGAACCCGTCAGCTAACCCGGTAGGCGAGAGGGAAGGAAAGGACCAGCCAGTTCATGGCGTTCAACTGCGCCACCGGGAAGCACCGTCGTCCCAGCAGGATCAAGCGGAGCACCGTCAAGGCCGCCGGCGTCGCGGCCCTCGCCACGACCGGCATCGTCGGCGGTCTCGCCGCTCCCTCGTTCGCCGCGGAGAACTCGGTCGAGAACTCCGTCGAGCAGACCGGGCTCAACCCCGTCATCACCATCGGCAACACGATCGCCGACAAGATCGACGCCCAGGCCGAGGCCCAGAAGAGTGCCGCCGAGGAGGCCGCCCGCAAGAAGGCCGCCGAACAGGCCGCGCGCCTGAAGGCCGCCGCGAAGGCCAAGGCCGAGCGTGAGGCCAAGGAGCGCGCCGCCCGCGCGGCCGAGCGCAGGCGCCTGAACAGCTTCGTCGCCCCGATAGCGAACTCGTACGTCTCGACGGGCTACAAGACCGGCGGCTCCCTGTGGTCCTCCGGCAGCCACACGGGCATCGACTTCCACGCCGCGAGCGGCACGTCCGTGCACGCCGTCGGCGCGGGCACCGTCGTCCAGACCGGCTGGGGCGGCGCCTACGGCAACCAGATCGTCATCAAGATGCACGACGGCACGTACACCCAGTACGGCCACCTGTCGTCCATCGGTGTCTCGGTGGGCCAGACGGTCACCCCGGGGCAGCAGATAGGCCTCTCCGGCTCGACCGGCAACACCACCGGACCGCACCTGCACTTCGAGGCCCGTACGACGCCCGAGTACGGCTCGGACATCGACCCCGTCGCCTACCTGCGCTCGCACGGCGTCCACGTCTGACGAACCCGCGCGCGATCTCCCTCAGGCCCCGGCTTCCGAGCCGGGGCCTTTCGGTTTCGCCGGCCCCGGTGTCCAAAAAATATCCATGGATTCCCGCCCGCCGTCGGAAATTCCGGCCCCGTGCAATAGAGTCACCGGAACACACGTCAATCTTTGGCGTTTCACGGGGATTAAGTCGGAGGTCGGTCATGCGTATTCCGGCGCACTCGGTGTGCACGGCGATCCGGGACGACATCGTCGCGGGTGTCTACGAGCGCGGCAGCCGGCTCACCGAGGAACTCCTCGCCCGCCGCTACGGCGTCTCGCGCGTCCCCGTGCGCGAGGCGCTGCGCACCCTGGAGGCGGAGGGCTTCGTGGTGACCCGCCGGCACGCGGGCGCGTGCGTGGCGGAGCCGAACGAGCAGGAGGCCGCCGACCTGCTGGAGATGCGCATGCTGCTGGAGCCGCTCGCCGCCTCCCGGGCCGCCCAGCGGCGTACCGAGGCCCATCTGAAGGTGCTGCGCGGCCTGGTGAGGCTGGGGCAGGAGCGGGCCAGGCGGGGCACGAGTGAGGATCTGCGCTCCCTGGAGGGCTGGTTCCACGAGACGCTCGCCCAGGCCTCCGGCAGTCCCGCGCTGACCTCGATGCTGACGCAGCTGCGGCACAAGATCGCCTGGATGTACACCGAGGAGGCGCCCGCCAGCCCCGTGGAGTCCTGGGCGGAGCACGGCGCGATCGTCGACGCCGTGGCCCGCGGCGACGGCGAGCGCGCGCGTGCGGTGACGACCCTGCACACCGAGCGCTCCGCCGCGGCGCACCGGCTGCGGTTCGCCCCGGGCGGTGATCGCACCGACCGTGTGAGGACCTCGCAACATGCCGTAAACGTGACGGGCCTGCGGCATTAACATGCGCGCCGTATACAAAGAGGGTGGAATTGGCCGGGGGGTTATTTCTGCTGCCTTCGACCGGTAATTCCGCTGGCGTTGATCGGAATTTCTGCCGGGCCGGTGGGGGAAATGCGAAGGGCTCGCCCGATAATTCGGACGAGCCCTTCTGCGGTGGCGTGGTCAGACGGTCTCGGGAAGCTCCTCGAGACCCTCGGAGACCAGCTTCGCGAGCCGGTCGAGCGCCGCGTCGGCGCCCTCGGCGTCGGAGGCGAGGACGATCTCCTCGCCCCCCTGGGCGCCGAGGCCCAGGACGGCCAGCATGGAGGCCGCGTTGACGGGGTTGCCGTCGGCCTTGGCGATCGTCACCGGGATACCTGCGGCCGTGGCGGCCCGGACGAAGATGGAAGCGGGGCGGGCGTGGAGGCCCTCGGCCCAGCCGACGTTGACGCGGCGCTCAGCCATGTGATGCTGCCCTTCGGTGTTCAGGGTTGTCTAGACCAGTTTCCCACAACGTGAAGCATGTCCGGAGCGGTCCTCCGCTCCGTCCTGGAGGTGGGTCGTCGGGCCGCGGCCTCGGCCCGACTTCGTCCTTGTTCCGTTCTCGGCGACTGCCGTCCTCCCCACAGACTGCCTCGCGCCGTTGTCGGACGCGAGCCGTACTCTGGGGCCCATGCAGACCTCGTCGGACCGGCATGAGTACCCCGCCCACTGGGAAGCCGACGTGGTGCTGCGCGACGGCGGCACCGCGCGCATCCGCCCCATCACCGTTGATGACGCCGAGCGCCTGGTCAGCTTCTACGAGCAGGTCTCGGACGAGTCGAAGTACTACCGCTTCTTCGCGCCGTACCCTCGTCTGTCCGCCAAGGACGTCCACCGCTTCACGCACCACGACTTTGTGGACCGGGTGGGACTCGCGGCCACGGTCGGCGGCGAGTTCATCGCCACCGTACGCTACGACCGCATCGGCGCCGACGGAACGCCCGCCTCGGCACCGGCCGACGAGGCCGAGGTGGCCTTCCTCGTGCAGGACGCCCACCAGGGGCGCGGCGTCGCCTCCGCGCTCCTCGAACACGTCGCCGCGGTCGCCCGCGAGCGGGGCATCCGCCGCTTCACCGCCGAGGTGCTCCCCGCCAACGTCAAGATGATCAAGGTGTTCACCGACGCCGGCTACACCCAGAAGCGCAGCTTCGAGGACGGCGTCGTCCACCTGGAGTTCGGCATCGAGCCCACCGACCGCTCGCTCGCCGTGCAGCGCGCGCGGGAGCAGCGCGCCGAGGGCCGGTCCGTACGGCGGCTGCTCCTGCCCGGCTCCGTCGCGGTCGTCGGCACCGGCCGCACGCCCGGAGGTGTGGGACGCAGCATCCTCGACAACATCCGGGACGCCGGCTTCACCGGGTCGCTGTACGCCGTGAACAAGGCGCTGCCCGAAGAGGTCAAGGAGCTCGACGGGGTGCCGGCGTACCGCTCGGTGCGGGACATCGACGGGCCCGTCGACCTCGCGGTGGTCGCCGTCCCGGCCGACCACGTGCCCGAGGTCGTCACCGAGTGCGGCGAGCACGGCGTGCAGGGCCTGGTCGTCGTCTCCGCGGGGTACGCCGAGAGCGGGCCCGAGGGGCGCGAGCGCCAGCGCGAACTCGTGCGGCACGCGCGCACGTACGGCATGCGCATCGTCGGCCCGAACGCCTTCGGCATCATCAACACCTCGCCCGGGATACGGCTGAACGCCTCCCTCGCCCCCGACATGCCCCGCCCCGGCCGGATCGGGCTGTTCGCCCAGTCCGGCGCCATCGGCATCGCCCTGCTGTCCCGGCTGCAGCGCCGCGGCGGCGGAGTCACCGGGGTCACGGGCGTCTCGACCTTCGTGTCGTCCGGCAACCGCGCCGACGTGTCCGGCAACGACCTGCTCCAGTTCTGGTACGACGACCCCGACACCGACGTCGTCCTCATGTACCTGGAGTCCATCGGCAACCCGCGCAAGTTCACCCGGCTCGCCCGGCGGACCGCGGCCGCCAAGCCGCTGGTCGTGGTGCAGGGCGCCGGTTCGGCACCCCAGGGGCACGCGGTACGGGCCACGCAACTGCCGTACACGACGGTCTCCGCACTGCTCAGACAGGCCGGGGTCATCCGCGTGGACACGATCACCGAGCTGGTCGACGCGGGCCTGCTGCTCGCGCGCCAGCCGCTGCCGACGGGACCGCGCGTGGCGATCCTCGGCAACTCCGAATCACTGGGACTGCTCACCTACGACGCCTGCCTGTCCGAAGGGCTGCGGCCGCTGCGGCCGCTCGACCTGACGACGCAGGCGTCGGCGGGCGACTTCCACGCGGCGCTGTCGCGCGCCCTGGCGGACGACGCGTGCGACGCGGTGGTGGTCACCGCGATCCCGGCGATCGGTGAGGGCTCGACGGGGGACGCGGAGCTCGCGGAGGCGCTGCGCTCGGCGGCCGAACAGGTCCCGGGCAAGCCGGTGCTCGTGGTGCACGTGGAACTCGGCGGTCTCGCCGAGGCCCTGTCGGCGGCGACGAGCACCGCGCCCGAGCCGGGCGCCAAGGCCTCCGGCGCCCGCCGGCTGCGCCCCTCGCAGCAGCTGCCGCCGCCGGTGCGGACCGAGGAACCCGCCCCCTCCGGCACCGGCCCCCGCCTCATCCCGGCCTACCCCGCGGCCGAGCGCGCGGTCCGCGCCCTCGCCGAGGCCGTGCACTACGCCCAGTGGCGGCGCGAGGCGGCCGAGCCCGGCAAGGTGCCCGAGTACGAGGACATCGACGAGAAGGGCGCCGCCCGGCTCATCGACGGCATGCTCGCGCGCGGCCAGGGACTCACGCTCGGCACCGAGGAGACCCACGAGCTGCTCGGCCGGTACGGCATCGCCGTGCGCAGGGCCGTCCCCGCCTTCACCCCGGACGACGCCGCCCGGGCCGCCGACGGTCTCGGCTACCCCGTCGCCCTCAAGGCCACCGCCCCGCACCTGCGCCACCGCGCCGACCTGGGCGGCGTACGGCTGGACCTCGCCGACGAGGAGCAACTGCGCCGCGCGTACGCCGAGTTGACCGAGCTGTTCGGGAAGCCGGAGGAACTGCGTCCGGTGGTGCAGCAGATGGCACCCCGCGGTGTGGACACCGTCGTGCGGGCCGTCATCGACCCCGCGGCCGGGGCCGTGCTGTCGTTCGGGCTCGCGGGGGCCGCCTCCCAGCTGCTCGGCGACATGGCGCACCGGCTGGTTCCGGTCACCGACCGGGAGGCGACCTCGCTGATCCGCTCGATCCGGACGGCGCCGCTGCTGTTCGGCTGGCGCGGCTCGACACCCGTCGACACGCCTGCCCTGGAGGAGCTGCTGCTGCGGGTGTCCCGGCTGGTCGACGATCACCCCGAGGTCGTGGCGGTCACCCTGGAGCCCGTCGTGGTCGCACCGCGTGGCCTGACCGTTCTCGGCGCCTCGGTCCGTCTCGCGCCGCCGCCGGCCCGGGGCGACCTCGGTCCGCGCACCCTCCCCCTGTACTGAGACGTGTACACGGACACCGCATGACCGGTGCCTCGCAGTCGGTGCACCCCTTTAGGATGGACGTCATGGCCAAGACCAGTACGACGACCCAGGGGCTGCGTGCGGCGATCGAGCGCAGCGGCTACTACCCGGCCCTCGTGGCCGAGGCGGTGGAGGCCGCCGTGGGCGGCGAGCCCATCCGGTCGTACCTGGTCCACCAGGAGACGACGTTCGACCAGAACGAGGTGCGGCGGCACGTGACCGTGCTCGTCCTCACCGGCAACCGCTTCATCGTCAGCCACACCGACGAGCAGGCGGCGGACGACACCTCCCCGACGCCGTACGCGACGACCTCGACGGAGTCGGTGAAGCTCGGCCGGATCTCGTCGGTCGTGGTCAGCCGCGTGGTCGCCAACCCGGAGCAGTACCAGCCGGGCACGCTGCCCCGCGAGGTCGTCCTCACCATCGGCTGGGGCGCCGTCTCCCGCATCGACCTCGAACCGGCCGCCTGCGGCGACCCCAACTGCGAGGCGGACCACGGGTACACGGGCAACTCGACGGCGGACGACCTCAGCCTGCGCGTCAGCGAGGCCGGGGACGGGCCGGAGACGGTGCGCCAGGCGCTCGCCTTCGCCCAGTCCCTCTCCGAGGCGACCGCGGACACCGGCCGCTGATGGCCCACCCGTCTCCCCCCTCCGCCCATGATCGAGGGCGCTCCGCGCCCACATCTGCCGATTCCGCCTCCTGGGACGCCCACCCCGAACCCCTCGCCGTCGACTCCGCGCCCCTGCCCGAGTACGGCAGCGGCTCGCTCGCCGACCTGCTGCCCACGCTGGCCGCCGGCATGGGCGTGCCGGACACGACGGCCGCGATCACCGAGCTGACGCCTGCCGACCGCAACTGCGTCTTCCTGATCGACGGCCTCGGCTGGGAGCAGCTGAAGGCCCACCCGGACGAGGCCCCCTTCCTGACCTCGCTCCTCGGCAGCTCGCGCGGCGGCACCGGCCGCCCCCTGACCACCGGCTACCCGGCGACCACGGCGACCTCCCTGGCCTCCGTCGGCACCGGCCTGCCGCCCGGCGCGCACGGCCTGCCCGGCTACACCGCGCGCAACCCCGAGACCGGCGAGCTGATGAACCAGCTGCGCTGGCAGCCCTGGACGCAGCCGCGGAAGTGGCAGCCGTACCCCACCGTCTTCCAGCGGGCCCACGACGCGGGCGTGCACGCGGCCCAGGTGTCCTCGCCCACCTTCGAGACCACCCCGCTGACCAAGGTCGCGCTCAGTGGCGGAACGTTCCTCGGGCGGCTGTCCGGCGAGGAGCGCATGGACCTCGCCGCCGAGCAACTGGCGGCCGGCGACCGCTCCCTGGTCTACACGTACTACGCCGAGCTCGACGGCGCCGGCCACCGCTACGGCGTGGCGTCGGACACCTGGCGCGGCCAGCTCATGCACGTCGACCGGCTAGTGCAGCGCCTCGCCGAGCAACTGCCGGAGCGCACCGCGCTGTACGTCACCGCCGACCACGGCATGATCGACGTCCCCTTCGACGAGGAGCACCGCATCGACTTCGACGCGGACTGGGAACTGCGGGCCGGCGTCGCCCTGCTGGGCGGCGAGGGCCGGGCCCGGCACGTGTACGCGGTCCCCGGTGCCCACAACGACGTCCTGACGGTCTGGCGCGAGGTGCTCGGCGAGCAGTTCTGGATCGCCTCGCGGGACGAGGCGATCGCGGCCGGCTGGTTCGGCCCGCGCATCGACGAGCGGGTGTACGCGCGCATCGGCGACGTCGTCGCGGCCGCCCGTGACGACGTCCTGATCATCGCCTCCGAGCGGGAGCCGAAGGAGTCGGCGATGGTCGGCAACCACGGTTCGATGACCCCTGCCGAGCAGCTGATCCCCCTGCTCGAAGTACGCTCCTGAAGCCCGACCGCCGATCCCGCACACCGAAAGGTGCTCAACTCGCCATGCCCGAGCTGGTCTTCTTCTCCGGAACCATGGACTGCGGGAAGTCGACGCTGGCTCTGCAGATCGAGCACAACCGCTCGGCGCGCGGCCTGGCGGGCATGATCTTCACGCGCGACGACCGGGCGGGCGAGGGCAAGCTCTCCTCCCGGCTCGGCCTGGTCACGGACGCGGTGGAGGTCGAGGACGGGCAGGACCTGTACGCGTACCTCGTCGACCACCTCTCGCAGGGCGGCCGCGCGGACTACGTCATCGCGGACGAGGCGCAGTTCCTGGCGCCCGAGCAGATCGACCAACTCGCGCGTGTGGTCGACGACCTGGGCCTGGACGTGTACGCCTTCGGCATCACGACGGACTTCCGCACCAAGCTCTTCCCCGGCTCGCAGCGCCTGATCGAGCTGGCCGACCGCGTCGAGGTCCTCCAGGTGGAGGCCCTGTGCTGGTGCGGCGCCCGCGCCACGCACAACGCCCGCACGATAGGCGGCGCCATGGTCGTCGAGGGTGCGCAGGTCGTGGTCGGGGACGTCAACCAGCCGGAGGACATCGGCTACGAGGTCCTGTGCCGGCGCCACCACCGCCGCCGTATGACGGCGGCGACGTCCGGGTCGGCGGCGCTGTCCCCGGACGTGCTGCCGATGTCGCAGGTCTAGGACCCGGGCGGGCGGGGGCCGCGGCTCAGCGCGGGCTCTCGATCAGGCAGAAGCGGGCGCCCTCGGGGTCGGCCACCGTGGCCACGCGCCCGTGGGCTCCGTCCTTGGGCGGCGACAGCACATGGCCGCCCAGGTCCACCACACGCTCCACCGTCTCGTCCACGTCGGCGGCCTCGAAGTACGTGATCCAGTGCGGGCCCCGGTCACGGGGCAGCGCGTGGCCCACGCCGTGGATGCCGGCGACCGGGCGGCCCTCGATCTGCAGCGTCAGATAGTCGAAGTCGGCGGAGACGACCGCCTCCTCCTCGTAGCCGAAGACCGTCTCGTAGAACTTGGCCACGCTCACCGACTCGAAGGTCAGCAGCTCGTTCCAGGCGGGGGTGCCGGGCACGCCCGTGATGCCCGTGCCCAGGTGCTCGGCCGCCTGCCAGATGCCGAAGACGGCGCCCGAGGGGTCCGAACCGATCGCGAGCCGGCCGGCCTCGGCGGCGTCCAGCGGCCCCACGCCGATGGTGCCGCCGCACAGCCGCACGGTCTCGGCGGTCACGTCCACGTCGTCCGAGGCCAGGTAGGGCGTCCAGGCGATGGGCAGATGGCGGTCCGGCGGCAGCTGGCCGATGCCGGCCACCTCGGCGCCGTCGAGCAGCGCCCGCACGTACGGGCCGAGCTGCTGCGGGCCCGGCCTGAACTCCCAGCCGAACAGCGCGCCGTAGAACTCCTGGGTGGTGGTCAAGCCGTGCACCATCAGACTCACCCAGCAGGGCGTGCCGGGCGCGTGACGCGTGTGCGTCCCGCCGTCCGGACCGGCCGGTCCCCGTGCCTCGGTCATCGTCGCTCTCTCCTCGACCCCTCGCGGTGGCCCCGTGGCCCCGCTCTCCGGATCTCCGTGCCGATGCTCGCACCACCGGCGCCGGTGCGCGCTCCGGGCGCGCCGCCCTTCCCGGAGGATGCCCGGTGTGCGGTTTCCCATCCGTTTCTGTGCGATTGCCGACGAATGTCGATCAGCTGTACAGCATGTGCTCGAACCCGTACGCCTCGTGATCGAGGCTGTCCGGCCGAGCAGAGTAGCCGGACATGGACGATGCGGCCACCCCGTGCGCAAGGATGGTGACCATGAACGCCATCATCTCCGCTTCCGAACTCGCGAGCGATCTGGCGGGGCAGCGCCCGCCCGTCCTGCTCGACGTCCGCTGGCAGCTCAGCGTGGCCAAGGCGGCCGGTGAGCCGGCCTTCGACGGACGTGCCGCGTACGCGGCCGGACACATCCCCGGTGCCGTCTACGTCGACCTGGACGACGAACTCGCCTCCGAGCCCGGCGAGAACGGCCGTCATCCGCTGCCGGACCTGGAGGTGTTCGGCGCCGCGATGCGGCGGGCGGGGGTCACGGCCGCGCGGCCGGTGGTCGTGTACGACGGCGGACAGGGCTGGGCCGCCGCCCGTGCGTGGTGGCTGCTGCGCTGGACGGGTCACCCGGACGTACGGGTCCTCGACGGCGGGCTGCCGACCTGGGAGGGCCCGTCGCAGACGTCCGTGCCCACGCCCGCCGAGGGCGACTTCGAACCGGTGCCGGGCGCCGGGGGGCTGCTGGACGCCGACGGCGCCGCGGCCCTGGCCCGCGCCGGCGTGCTGTTCGACGCGCGAGCCGGCGAGCGGTACCGCGGCGAGGTGGAGCCGATCGACCGGATCGGCGGGCACATCCCGGGCGCGGTGTCGGCGCCCACGAACGAGAACGTGGGCGGCGACGGCCGGTTCCTGCCCGCGGAGGAGTTGGCCGGACGCTTCAAGGCCCTTGGTGCGGCGGACGGTTCACCGGTCGGCGTCTACTGCGGCTCGGGCGTCTCCGGGGCCCACGAGGTGCTCGCGCTGGCGGTCGCGGGCATCGACGCGGCGCTGTACGTGGGGTCGTGGTCGGAGTGGTCGTCGGACCCGTCCCGCCCGGTGGCCGTGGGGCCCGATCCGCAGTGACACCGCGCTGTCGCGCACGAGAAGGGGCCGCACCCACCGGGTGCGGCCCTCGTCCTCGTACGGCTGTCAGTCCTGCTTCTTGCGCCGCGTCCCGAACACGATCTCGTCCCAGCTCGGGACCGCCGCGCGCCGGCCGGGGCGGACGCCGTCGGCCTCGGCCTGGCGGTCGGTGGCGCCGACGAGACGGTCGCGGTGGCTGCTGACGGAGCGCGGCATGAGGACGTCCGCGTAGGCGGAACCGGCCGAGGCCGCGGGGGCCGGCGGCTCCTCCGCCTCGGGCTCGGCGGGAGGCTCCTCCGCGGGCGGTGCCGGCGGCGGCGGGGTGTCCGGAGCCGGGCGCTCCGGTACCACCAGGTCGCCGCGGAAGCTCGGCACGGCCTCCAACAGGCTGGTCAGCGAGTCCCGTTCGCCCGTGCTCTCCTCTGCGGGCTCGGACGCCTGCGCGGGCAGGCTCGGCCGCTCCCGGTCCAGGGCGCGGTCCAGCGGGCGGTCGCGCGGCAGCCGTGCGATGCGCGGCACGAACGGGAAGCTGGGCTCCGGGGCCGCGAGGTCCTCGGACTCGCCGATGAGCGAGCGCGCCTCGTCGTCGACCGCCTGCACGAGCCGCCGGGGCGGGTCGTACGTCCAGCTCGCCGAGTGCGGTTCGCCCGCGACCCGGTAGACCAGCAGGACCTCCCAGGTGCCGTCGTCGCGGCGCCACGAGTCCCACTGCACGGTGTCCTTCTCAGCACCGCGCAGCAGCAGCCGCTCCTGGACGGCCTCGCCGAGCTGCGGACCGGCGTTCTCGCCGGGGCGGCGGACGGGCGTCTTGCGGGCCCGCTCGGCCATGAACGCGCGCTCGGCGAGCACCGGGCCCTCGAAGCGGCGGACGCGGTCGACGGGGATGCCGGCGAGCTGGGCCACCTCTTCGGCGGTCGCACCGGCGCGTATACGTGCCTGGATGTCGCGGGGGCGGAGATGGCTCTCCACCTCGATCTCGATCTGGCCGAGGCGGGGCCGGTCGCCACGCACCGCCGCGCGCAGGCGTTCGTCGATCGGAAGCGTGTACTCCGTTGAGTCGGCAGCCTTCAGCACCAGCCGTGTGCCGTCATTCGAGACGGCCACGACACGCAGTTCGGGCATGGGGACCTCCCGGGTGGTGCCTGCCGACGTCACGTGCGTCGCTGCTTCCGCTAGTCGAGTGTGGCCTGCCCGGGTGCAGCCTGCCACAACCTTGCCGAGTTGCCCGGCGTGTCGGGCACGGGCCCTGGACCGCCGTTATGGCACGGTTACCTATTCGCAACGCTAAGTGACCAACTCCGTCACCCTGTGCAACTAGCCCCCTCATGGCGGTCCTTGAAGGTCACGGACGCCCTGGCGGGAGACCGGACCCAGGGCTCGCAACAGTACTCCATTCGGGCCACGTGCGTGGATTGGCGCGCCGCTCAACTTCTGGCAAGGGGCGGTACCCGGCCGGTGGTTGAGCGGATCCGGCGATCTTGAACGTGGCGTACTTCACGCAATCGCCAGAAACGGAACCAATGGTTACGAGCCCAACACCCGCCGCAGGTAGGCGTTCTGGAAGCGCCGGTCCGGGTCGAGCCGGTCACGCAGCGCGGTGAACTCGCCGAAGCGCGGATAGACCGAGGAGAAGTACTCGGCGTCCCGTGTGTGCACCTTGCCCCAGTGCGGCCGGCCCTCGTGCGCGGTGAAGATGCGCTCGGCGGCGGTGAAGTAGGCCTGGTACGGCGTGCCCCTGAACATGTGGACGGCGATGTACGCGCTGTCGCGCTCCGACGCCGTGGACAGGGTGATGTCGTCGGCCGGGGCGGTGCGCACCTCGACCGGGAAGCTGACCCGAAGACCGGAGCGGTCCACCATCGCCCTGATCTCGCGCAGCGTCTCGGTCAGGGCCTCGCGCGGGACGGCGTACTCCATCTCCACGAAGTGCACCCGGCGCGGGGAGGTGAAGACCTTGTACGGAATGTCGGTGTAACCACGGGCGGACAGGGCCGTGCTGGAGAGCCGGGCGATCGCCGGGACGGTGGCGGGCGCCGCGCGGCCGACCCACTGGGCGACCTGGAAGACGCCGTTGGAGAGGAACTCGTCCTCGAACCAGCCCGCGACCGGGGACACCGGCTTCTCCGGGCCCGCGCTGCGGTTGTTGCGCTTGGTGTTGGTGTTGCCGGTGTGCGGGAACCAGTAGAACTCGAAGTGCTCGTTCTCGGCCCACAGTTCGTGGAAGTCGGCGAGCACCTTGTCCAGGGGCATCGGCTCCTCGCGCGCGGTGAGCAGGAAGATCGGCTCCACGGCGAAGGTGATCGCGGTGACGATGCCGAGCGCGCCGAGGCCGATCCGGGCGGCCGCGAAGACCTCCGGATTCTCCTTCTCGGAGCAGGTGAGCACCGAGCCGTCGGCGGTGACCAGCTCAAGTCCCCTGATCTGGGCGGCGATGGAGGCCGACTCGCGGCCCGTGCCGTGCGTGCCGGTGCTGGTGGCGCCGGAGACCGTCTGCTCCATGATGTCGCCCATGTTCGTGAGCGACAGGCCCTCGCGGGCCAGGGCCATGTTGAGTCTCTTGAGCGGGGTGCCCGCCTCGACCGTGACCGTCATGGCATCGCGGTCGATCCTGCGGATGCCGGTCAGCAGTTGAGGGCGGATCAGCACACCGTCGGTGGCGGCGATGGACGTGAAGGAGTGCCCGCTGCCGACGGCCTTCACGGTCAGGCCGTCCTCCGCGGCCCGGCGCACCG
Source organism: Streptomyces sp. NPDC057616 (assembly GCF_042800575.1). NCBI lineage: Bacteria > Bacillati > Actinomycetota > Actinomycetes > Kitasatosporales > Streptomycetaceae > Streptomyces > Streptomyces sp. NPDC057616. Next base: position 17,002 of record NZ_JBHVGU010000041.1, on the reverse strand, counting down.
CCGCGGACAGTTCCTCCACGGACGCCGGCGCGACCTCGCGCGCCGGGCGGGCCGAGACGTTGCCGCCCCAGTTACGCCACGTGCCGTTCTTCGCGCTCGCTGTGCTGCTCAACGGTGCCTCCCCGTTGCGTAGCCGGCCTGCTCAGCCGGCGGTACCCCAGAAAACCGACCGCCACCGCGACGGCCCCGGACACCGCCGGGACCCCGTACCCGGCACGCGCGCCGGCCGCGTCGATGACCCAGCCGGCCACCGAGGAGCCGAGCGCGACGCCGACCGCGAGCCCGGTGCTCACCCAGGTCATGCCCTCGGTCAACTGCGTGCGCGGTACGTGCTCTTCGATGAGGGACATCGTCGTGATCATCGTGGGAGCGATGGACAGGCCCGCAACGAACAGCGCCACGGCCAGAAGCGGCAAGTTTCCGACCAGTAGGAGGGGGATCATACTCACGCCCATCGCACATACGCCCAGCAGCCAGCGGCGGGCGGGCGCCCCGGCGAAGTGCAGCAGCCCGAACACGACCCCCGCCACGCAGGAGCCCGCCGCGTACAGGGCGAGCACGAGGCTCGCGGCGGCCTTGTGCCCGCGCTCGTCGGCGAAGGCCACCGTGACCACGTCGACGGCTCCGAAGATCGCCCCGGTCGCCGCGAAGGTGGCCACCAGCACCTGCAGGCCGGGGGAGCGCAGTGCGGTACCGCCGCCGTGCTGCTCGCGCGGGTGCGGTGCGGGCTCCGTGGCGCGCTGCGCGGTCAGCCAGAAGACGCCGGCCGCCAGGAAGCAGGCGGCGAGCAGCGGGCCGGCCTCCGGGAACCAGGCCGTGGACAGGCCGATCGAGATGATCGGCCCGAAGATGAAGCACACCTCGTCGACGACGGATTCGAAGGAGTACGCGGTGTGCAGCTTCGGAGTGCCCCGGTACAGGGCGGCCCAGCGGGCGCGGATCATCGCGCCGAGGCTGGGCACCGAGCCGATGCCCGCGGCGCAGACGAACAGCACCCAGTCCGGCCACCGGAAGTGCGCGGCGAGCAGCAGCCCGGCCGCCGCGGAGAGCGCGACCAGGGTCGCGGGGCGCAGCACCCGGCGCTGTCCGTACTGGTCCACCAGCCGGGAGATCTGCGGCCCGATCGCCGCGGCCGCGAGCGCGATGGTGGCCGACAGCGCGCCGGCGAGCCCGTAGCGCCCGGTGAGCTGGGAGATCATCGTGACCACGCCGATGCCCATCATCGACAGCGGCATCCGGCCGAGGAGGCCCGCGGCGGAGAAACCCTTGGTGCCGGGGGCGGCGAACAGGGCGCGGTAGGGGCTGGGCACGGGGTCTCCGGTGGGTACGGATCGGTAACCGGACGGTGCGGATCAGTAAGGTGCTACTGCGGCTGATACAGCTTACGAGTGAGGTCACCCTAATGCACCCGTCATTCCGCCGGTGAACGCCTCAGGACCCGGGCCCGGCCCCCTCCCGCCACCCCGCCGTTTCCCGGCCGTCGGTGCCGGGTGGGAGGATCGCTCCATGTCAGACGCGCTCGATGCCAGCCCCTACGACGCCCTTCTGCTGCTCTCGTTCGGCGGCCCGGAGGGCCCGGACGACGTGGTCCCGTTCCTGGAGAACGTGACGCGCGGGCGGGGCATCCCCAAGGAACGCCTGAAGGAAGTCGGGCAGCACTACTTCCTCTTCGGCGGGGTCAGCCCGATCAACGACCAGAACCGTGCCCTGCTGGACGCCCTGCGCAAGGACTTCGCGGAGCACGGCCTGGACCTGCCGGTCTACTGGGGCAACCGCAACTGGGCGCCCTACCTGACGGACACCCTGCGCGAGATGGTCGCCGACGGCCGCCGCCGCATCCTGGTCCTGGCCACCAGCGCGTACGCCTCGTACTCCGGCTGCCGCCAGTACCGCGAGAACCTCGCCGACTCGCTGGCCGCCCTGGAGGCCGAGGGTCTCGAGCTGCCGAAGATCGACAAGCTCCGGCACTACTTCAACCACGAGGGCTTCGTACGGCCCATGGTGGACGGCGTGCTGCAGTCCCTGGCCGACCTTCCCGAGGACGCGCGCGCGGGCGCGCACATCGCCTTCTCCACCCACTCGATCCCGACCGCGTCGGCGGACACCTCCGGCCCGGTCGAGGCCCACGGCGAGGGCGGGGCCTACGTCGAGCAGCATCTGGAGGTGGCGCAGCTGATCGCCGACGCCGTGCGCGAGCGCACCGGCGTCGACCACCCCTGGCAGCTCGTCTACCAGTCGCGCTCCGGCGCCCCGCACATCCCATGGCTCGAGCCCGACATCTGCGACCACCTGGAGGAGCGGCACGCGGCCGGCGTCCCGGCGGTCGTCATCGCCCCCATCGGCTTCGTCTCCGACCACATGGAGGTCCTCTACGACCTCGACACCGAGGCCAGGGCCAAGGCCGAGGAGCTCGGGCTGCCGATGCGCCGCTCGGCCACGGTCGGCGACGACCCGCGCTTCGCCGCCGCGGTCCGCGACCTCGTCCTGGAGCGCGCCTCGGTGGAGCGCGGCGAGGACGTGACGCCCTGTGCCCTGGGCGCGCTCGGCCCGAGCCACCACCTCTGCCCGGCCGGCTGCTGCCCGGCCCGCGCACCCCGCCCGGCCGCCGCGGGCGCCGACAGCCCCTACGCGTGAGGAGCGCCGTGACCGACCCCCTGCACCAGGACCTGCTCGCGCTCGCCCAGGAGGCCGCCCGCCGCGCCGGGGAGCTGCTGCGGGACGGCCGCCCGGCCGACCTCGCGGTCGCCGCGACCAAGTCGAGCCCGATCGACGTGGTCACCGAGATGGACATCGCGGCGGAGAAGCTGATCACGGACCTGATCTCCGAGCGCCGCCCGGACGACGGCTTCCTCGGCGAGGAGGGCGCCTCCACCGAGGGCACGAGCGGCGTCCGCTGGGTGATCGACCCGCTCGACGGCACGGTCAACTACCTCTACGGCCTTCCCACTTGGGCCGTGTCCATCGCGGCCGAGCAGGACGGCGAGACCGTCGTCGGGGTGGTGGCGGCCCCGATGCGCGGCGAGACGTACCACGCGGTCCGCGGCGGCGGGGCCCGCGCCACCGGCGCCTGGGAGGGCGAGCGCACGCTGGCCTGCCGCCCCGCGCCGCCTCTCGACCAGGCCCTGGTCTCGACGGGCTTCAACTACGTCACCGAGGTCCGCGTCCACCAGGCCGAGGTCGCCAGGAAGCTGATCCCGCTGCTGCGCGACATCCGGCGCGGCGGCTCGGCCGCGGTCGACCTGTGCGACGTGGCGTCCGGCCGCCTCGACGGCTACTTCGAGCGGGGGCTCCACGCGTGGGATCTCGCGGCGGGGGACCTCATCGCGCGGGAAGCGGGCGCCCTGACCGGTGGACGGCCCGGAGAGCGCCCCGGAGGCGATCTCGCGATCGCCGGCACCCCGGGCGTCTTCGAGCCCCTCCAGCGGCTCCTGGAGGACTTCGGCGCCTGGCACGACTGACGAGGTGTCCGCAGGCCGGCACCGCGGCGAACAGCAGGTGAACGTGGCCGCGGCACAGCACGACGGGCCCCCGGCGCTGGATTCGCCGGGGGCCCGTCGGTGCCGTGCTGCCGAGCTGATCGGACGCTAGGCGCCGACCTCCACACCGTGTTCGGCGGCGAGGCGGCGCAGGTCGTCGAGCTCGCCCTGCTCCACCTCGACGAGGAAGTCGTCGCCTTCGTCGCGAGCCCGCGTCAGGTCGGACTCGGTCGTCTTTATGCGCTGCAGAAGTCCTGCGGTGAAAGCGTCCATGCTGCGCCCCCTCGTCCTGGGTCGTGGGTCGATGGCACGGGGGTGTGCCGTTCGGAAGGGGCGATCACGTCTCCTGCGAGTGCCCGGCGCAGCCGTGCCGGGCGGCGACGGTGCCGGACACCCACGCCCACTCTGCGGTAAGCGGATTGCGCCGTGCCGCATGGTGCTGCGGCACTAGCAGAGCGTGATCGCGGGGTATGAACCGTCCTCCCCCCGCTCCCTTCCGTGGAAACCTCAACCCGACGACAAAATCTTTGATTCCCGGGTCTCACACCTGTCCTTCATCCGGTGCTCATCCGCCGCCCACCCGTCTTACTGCCGACTTATGACCGAAAAGGGCAGGATGGAGGCACCAACCCGAGACGGACCCCCTGCCCGCGTGTGCCTTCCGGCTGCGCGGGCGGACACAGGAAGGACTTGCGACGTGCGCGTACTCGTCGTCGAGGACGAGCAACTGCTCGCCGATGCGGTGGCCACCGGACTGCGCCGGGAGGCCATGGCCGTCGACGTCGTGTACGACGGTGCGGCCGCCCTGGAGCGCATCGGCGTCAACGACTACGACGTGGTCGTCCTCGACCGCGACCTCCCGCTCGTCCACGGCGACGACGTGTGCCGCAAGATCGTCGAGCTGGGCATGCCCACGCGCGTGCTGATGCTCACGGCCTCCGGCGACGTCAGCGACCGGGTCGAGGGCCTGGAGATCGGCGCCGACGACTACCTGCCCAAGCCCTTCGCGTTCAGCGAGCTGATCGCACGCGTGCGTGCCCTCGGCCGGCGCACCAGCGTGCCGCTGCCGCCCGTCCTGGAGCGCTCGGGCATCAAGCTCGACCCCAACCGCCGCGAGGTCTTCCGCGACGGCAAGGAGGTCCAGCTCGCGCCCAAGGAGTTCGCCGTCCTGGAGGTTCTGATGCGCTCCGAGGGCGCCGTCGTCTCCGCGGAGCAGCTCCTGGAGAAGGCCTGGGACGAGAACACCGACCCGTTCACGAACGTCGTGCGCGTGACCGTCATGACACTGCGCCGCAAGCTGGGCGAGCCCCCTGTCATCGTCACCGTGCCCGGCTCCGGCTACCGGATCTGATACGCAATGGCAGCAACACCCGCTCTCCCCACCGCGCCGCCCAAACCCACCTGGGACCCCCGCAAGCCCGAACCGCCGTTCCCGTGGCTGCGCCCCACCATCCGCATACGGCTCACCCTGCTGTACGGCGGCATGTTCCTCATCGCCGGCATCCTGCTGCTGTCGATCATCTATCTGCTGGCGGCCCAGGCGCTGCACGAGGGCAGTGGCCAGTCCTTCCAGGTGACCGGCTCCAACCTCGACATGACCAGCACCACCTGCCCCGCCCTGAACTCGGCGCCGCCGGCCGAGCTGAACTCGATCCTCAAGCAGTGCGACGCCGTCCAGCGCCAGCACGCGCTGGACGACCTCCTCAGCCGCTCGCTGCTGGCCCTGCTCGGCCTCGCCGTGATCGCCTTCGCGTTCGGCTACGCGATGGCGGGCCGCGTCCTGTCCCCGCTCGGCCGGATCCTGCGCACGGCGCGTGCGGTGGCCGGCTCGGACCTGTCCCGCCGGATCGAGCTGGACGGCCCGGACGACGAGATCAAGGAGCTGGCCGACACCTTCGACGACATGCTGGAGCGCCTCCAGCGCGCCTTCACCGCCCAGCAGCGCTTCGTCGGCAACGCCTCGCACGAGCTGCGCACGCCCCTCGCGATCAACCGCACGCTCCTCGAGGTCCATCTCTCCGATCCGAACGCGCCCATGGAGCTCCAGCAGCTCGGCAAGACACTCCTGGCGACCAACGAGCGCAGCGAGCAGCTCGTCGAGGGCCTGCTGCTGCTCGCCCGCAGCGACAACCAGATCGTCGAGCGCAAGCCCGTGGACCTCGCCGAGGTGGCCGAGCAGGCCGTCGACCAGGTGCGCGCGGAGGCGGACGCCAAGGGCGTGGAGATGCGCGGCGAGCAGAAGCCCGCCGTCGTCCAGGGCAACGGCGTCCTGCTGGAGCGGATCGCCCTGAACCTCGTGCAGAACGCCGTGCGGTACAACGTGCCGGAGGACGGCTGGGTCGAGGTCACCACCGACGTCCAGCACGGGCAGGCGGTCCTCGTCGTGACCAACACCGGACCCGTCGTACCGGCGTACGAGATCGACAATCTCTTCGAGCCCTTCCGGCGGCTGCGCACCGAGCGCACGGGGAGTGACAAGGGCGTCGGACTGGGGCTGTCCATCGTCCGGTCGGTGGCCCGCGCGCACGGCGGCCACATCTCGGCACGGCCGCGTGAGGGGGGTGGACTCGTGATGCGGGTGACACTGCCGATCTGAGACCATGTCCCGGACACGCGGGGATGTTCGCTTTGCGCGGAATTTTCTGGCCGCCGGATGGCCTATCCCGTGTGTGATCGATCACATGGGCGATTTTCTGGCCATCTACTCTCCGTGATCATGATGACTTCCGGAAAGCCGGGAAAATCCGGGTTTTCGGGTCACCTGATCACGGGAAGTACAGGGTGAGATGCCTTTGAACAGCGGCATGGGGACCGTGTACGGTCCCGTTCGCCATCCAAGCCGATCACTCTTGAGGGGTCCGGTTGGGTGTCGATTGAGTAACAGACCTTGATGTGAGGCAAAATCTCCGCCTCGGGTCGGGCACAAGTCCGGCCTCTCACGCGTTACGTGCGCTGGAGACACCGCAGACACCCAGAGGGGGAGAGCGACATGGCAACGGATTACGACACTCCACGCAAGACCGACGACGACGTCGACTCGGACAGCCTTGAAGAGCTGAAGGCCCGGCGGAACGACAAGTCGACGTCCGCCGTCGACGTCGACGAGTTCGAGGCCGCGGAAGGCCTGGAGCTGCCCGGCGCGGACCTCTCCAACGAGGAGCTGGCCGTCCGGGTGCTGCCGAAGCAGCAGGACGAGTTCACCTGCATGAGCTGCTTCCTGGTGCACCACCGCAGTCAGCTGGCCCGGGAGAAGAACGGTCAGCCGATCTGCCGCGACTGCGACTGAGGCCGGGTCGGCCGTGACTGGCTCGACCCCACCTTGGAAGCGCCGCTTCCCGATGGCGGGAGCGGACGAAGGGCCGTACGACGGCCCTCACGGCGCGCGTGACGACGAGCGGGGCCCCTCCGGTGCGACGGACGGTACGGACGGGTCCACGGGATCGGCCTCGCTCGAACCGGCGGCCGGCCGGGGTGACCTCCCGGCCCCGCCGACGACGTCTGCGCCCGTCGCGAAGCGGCGGGCCGCGGTCATCCGCGACAAGGCGCGCGCAGGCGTGCGCAAGAGCGGCAGCGCCGCGCGATCCGGTCTGGCCTACGTCGCCGACCGGATCATCGACATCGCCCCGCGGGTCCCCGTGCGGGACCTCGCCACCCTCCGCAAACAGTTCCCGGGCCTCGGGCCCGAGCAGCTCGCGGACAAGCTCGTGGCGGGCGCGGCGGCCGCCACCTCCACCGTCGGGGCCGGCGTCGGAGCGGCGGCGATGCTGCCCGTACCGCCCGCGATGCCGACGGAGATCGCCGCCGAGATCACCGGTGTCGCCGCGATCGAGCTCAAGCTGATCGCCGAACTCCACGAGGTCTACGGCGTACGCCCGCCCGGCAACCTCAAGCAGCGCAGCACCGCGTATCTGAACTCCTGGTCGGGGGAGCGCCGGATCGACGTGGCCAAGCCGGCGACCGTCACCTCGGCGCTCAACAGCCACGCCAAGCAGCAGCTGCGCCAGCAGATCATGAAGCGCACGGTGCGCGACCTGCCGAACCTGATGCCCTTCATGGTGGGCGCGGCGGTGGGCGCGGTCATGAACCGCCGCGACACCAAGAAGCTCGCCGGACGCATCCGCCGGGACCTGCGCAAGGTCCAGGTGCCCTGGGACGCGCTGCCCGCGCTGCCTCCGCTGGAGGCACCCGCCGATCCGCTGGACCTGGACGACGAGGCCGCGGGCTGAGCCCTTACGGCCCTGGCCGCACCTACGCGGCCGCCTCCCGCGCCGCCTTCAGCGCCGCCGCGAGCCGCTCGGGCTCCCGCGTCGACAGGTACAGGTACGGCGTCGGGTCCTCGGGGTCGGTGACCTCCACCCGCAGGGCCCTCGGGATGTAGGCGCGCAGCAGCAGGAAGGCGCGGGTGTCGGCCTTGTACGTGCGCCAGGCGCGCGCCTCCTCCGGGTCCAGCACCTCCGCCTCGCCCAGGGCCGTGACCGGGATCTTCGCCTCGCCCGCGATCAGCGAGCCGCCCACCACACGGATGCGGACCGAGCCGTACGAGCTCGCCACCACGGCCGCCGCCGCGGTGCCGCCGACCAGCCCGCCGAGCAGCGGCAGGGTGCCGAACGGCAGCAGGATCAGGGCGAAGGAGACGCCCACCAGGAAGGAGATCAGCCACCACGAGCGGGGGGCCGTGAGGCGTTCTTCGTACGGGGCGGTGGAGAGCTGCATGAGGCCAAGCTTGGCACGGTGTCCGGAATCGCCGGACGCGCGGGTAAGGTCTGCGGCTGTGAGTGGTACTTCCCCAGCTCTTCAGCCTCCCGCCGACGCGGTGCGACCCGTGCGGCACCCCGACGCCCCCGCGCCCGGGGAGCCTCTCGGTGCCCACTACGAACAGTGTTTCGGGTGCGGTGGCGAGCAGCCCCACGGACTGCACCTGGAGGCGCGGGCCGGCGAAGGCGTCACGATCACCGCCGAGTTCACCGTGCAGCCCGCCCACCAGGGCGCTCCCGGTCTCGCGCACGGCGGCGTGCTCGCGACCGCGCTCGACGAGACGCTCGGCTCGCTGAACTGGCTGCTGCGGACGATCGCCGTGACCGGACGGCTGGAGACCGACTTCGTGCGGCCGGTCCCGGTGGGCACCACCCTGCATCTGACGGCCGAGGTCACCGCGGTGGCGGGCCGCAAGATCTACTCGACCACCACCGGGCGCATCGGCGGCCCGGACGGGCCCGTCGCGGTCCGTGCGGACGGCCTGTTCATCGAGGTGAAGGTCGACCACTTCATCGACAACGGCCGCCCGGAGGAGATCCGTGCCGCCATGAGCGACCCCGATCAGCAAAGGCGCGCCCGCGCCTTCGAGGTGAACCCGTGAGCCCTGCTCCCCGTCCCGAGCTCGACGTGCTGATCCGCCGCGTCGATCCGGACGTACCGCTTCCGACGTACGAGCACCCCGGCGACGCGGGAGCCGATCTGCGGACCACCGAGGCGTGCGAACTCGGGCCCGGTGAGCGGACCGTGCTGTCCACCGGGGTGTCTGTCGCGCTCCCCGAGGGGTACGCGGCCTTCGTGCATCCTCGATCCGGTCTGGCCGCCCGGTGCGGTGTCGCCCTCGTGAATGCCCCGGGGACGGTTGATGCCGGGTACCGTGGGGAGATCAAGGTGATCGTGGTGAATCTCGACCCGCGCGAGGCCGTGCGGTTCGAGCGCTTCGACCGGATTGCCCAACTGGTCGTCCAGCAGGTCGAGAGGGTCCGCTTCCAGGAGGTCGCGGAGCTTCCCGACTCGGCGCGGGCCGAAGGGGGCTTCGGGTCCACCGGGGGCCACGCCTCGGTGGCCGGAACCAGCAGCACGAACGGTCAGGCCGCCGAGGGCGGCCGGGCGGGTGGGAATCGATACGCATCGGTCGTATCCGACCGGGAAGGACAGTGACGTGTTCGGACGTCGCAATAAGAAGGGTGCCGCCGAGGACGCGGCCGGCGAGGCCGAGCAGGTCGTCGACAGCGTCGACACTGAGGCGGACGAGGAAGAGCGCGGGCGCGTGCGGCTCGAACCCGGGCCGCGGCCCGACGGACCCTGGGACGACTCCGAGGTGCGCGACCCCGCCGAGGGCCGCGTGGACCTGGGCGGCATGTTCGTGCCCGGGGTCGACGGCATGGAACTGCGGGTCGAGGTCGCGGGCGACGCGATCGTCGCGGCGACCGTCGTGCTGCGCGACAGCGCCATCCAGCTGCAGGCCTTCGCCGCTCCCAAGCGCGAGGGCATCTGGGGCGAGGTGCGCGAGGAGATCGGCTCCGGCATCACCCAGCAGGGTGGGATCATCGACGAGGTCGAGGGCCCGTTGGGCTGGGAGCTGCGGGCCCAGGTGCCGGTGCAACTGCCGGACGGCACGGGCGGTTTCCAGGTCGTGCGGTTCGTCGGTGTGGACGGTCCGCGCTGGTTCCTGCGCGGTGTGATCTCGGGGCAGGGCGCGGTGCAGCCGCAGGCGGCCGGCCTGCTCGAGCAGATCTTCCGGGACACGGTCGTGGTCCGCGGCGAGGGCCCGATGGCGCCCCGCGACCCGATCGTCCTGAAGCTGCCGAACGACGCGCAGATGGTGCCCGAGGGCGTGCAGCAGGAGGAGTCCTCGCGCTTCGCCGGCGGCATGGGCCAGCTCCAGCGCGGCCCGGAGATCACAGAGGTCCGCTAGACGCTCCGCGGAGCACGGATCCGGTCGGGGAACAGACCGGGTCGAAGAACAGATCGGGAGCCGCACCCCCAGGGGTGCGGCTCTTTCGCGTACGCGACCCCTTGACGGTGCATTGGTCTGTACCTACCGTTCCGGCTCACACGCGTCTGTTCATAAAGGCGCTTCGCGTTCACATACGAGAACGGAAGGCACCCCCACATGCGCCGAACCGCCCTCCTCGCCGCCACGTCCGCGCTTGTCGTGGGCATGCTCGCGTGGCCCAGCGCCCGCCACGCGGACGCCGCCCCCAGTGCCTTCGTCCACCCCGGCGTCACCGTCTCCAGAGCCCAGCTGGACTTCGCGCGCACCAAGGTCGACGCCGGCGCCCAGCCCTGGAAGGGCGCCTTCGACCAGATGATGGCGAGCAAGTACGCGGACCTGAACCGCACGCCGAAGCCGCGCGCGACGGTCGAGTGCGGCTCGTACTCGAATCCCAACTACGGCTGCACGGACGAGCGCGAGGACGCGATCGCCGCGTACACCGACGCGCTCGCCTGGTACATCACGCGCGACGACCGCTACGCGAGGAAGTCCATCGAGCTGATGGACGCCTGGTCCGCCGTGATCAAGGACCACACCAACAGCAACGCGCCCCTGCAGACGGGCTGGGCCGGCTCCTCCTGGCCCAAGGCCGCCGAGATCATCAAGTACACGTACACCGGAACCTGGGCGAACTCCGGCCGCTTCGCGACCATGCTCCGCGACGTCTACCTCCCGGAGATCATCAACGGCTCCAACTCCAACGGCAATTGGGAACTGACGATGATGGAGGCCGCCGTGGGCATCTCCGTCTTCCTGGACGACAAGGCGTCGTACGACAAGGCCATGGCGACGTTCCGCACCCGTACGGCCGCCTATGTGTACCTGGCCTCCGACGGCGACCTGCCGAAGACCGTGCCGAGCCAGCACCTCGACACGAAGGCGAAGATCGTCAGCTACTGGCAGGGGCAGTCCACCTTCGTCACCGGCCTCACCCAGGAGACCTGCCGCGACTTCACCCACACGGGCTACGGCATCTCCTCGATCTCGCACGTCGCCGAGACCAGCCGGATCCAGGGCCAGGACCTCTACGGCACCGACGTCGGCGAGCGGCTGCGGCAGGCGCTCGGGTTCCAGTCCAAGTACCAGCTGGGCACGGCCGCCCCGAGCTGGCTGTGCGGCGGATCGCTGAAGCTCGGGCTCGGGCCGGTCACCGAGGTCGGCTACAACGCCCTGCACAACCGCCTCGGCATCGCGATGACCAACACCCAGACGCTGACCGAGCAGCAGCGCCCGGCGGGGAGCAACAACCTCTTCGTCGCCTGGGAGACCCTCACCCACGGGGACAATCCGAGCTGACCGACCGTTGAAGGACCGGGCGCCGGACGGCGATACTGGCGCCCGGCCGACGGCTGCACGGGGGAGGGCGCATGAGCCAGGTGGTCACCGAGACCATGGTGCGGGTCGAGAACGTCCACAAGTCCTACGGTCACGGGGCGGCCGCGGTGCACGCCCTGCGCGGCGTCTCCTTCGAGGTGCCGCGCGGTGAGCTCGTGGCCCTCAAAGGGCGCTCGGGATCGGGCAAGACCACGCTCCTGAACATCGTCGGCGGACTCGACGCGCCCGACGAGGGCCGGGTCACCGTCGACGGCCTCGACCTGTCGGGCCTCGGCGAGGACGGGCTCCTCGCCCTGCGCCGCGACCGCGTCGGCTTCGTCTTCCAGTCCTTCGGGCTCATCCCGATCCTCACGGCCGCCGAGAACGTCGGCGTGCCGCTGCGGCTGCGCCGGGCCGAGGTCCGCGAGCGCGAGGAGCGCGTGGAGCTGCTGCTCGCCCTGGTCGGCCTCGCCGACCACGCGGCGCAGCGGCCCGGCGAGCTGTCCGGCGGCCAGCAGCAGCGCGTCGCCATCGCCCGCGCCCTGGCGAACAGCCCCTCGCTGCTGATCGCCGACGAGCCGACCGGCCAGCTGGACGCGGAGACCGGTCACGCCGTCATGGAACTGCTGCGGGCCGTCGTCCACAGCGAGCGGGTCACGGCTCTCGTCGCCACCCACGACGCGACGCTGCTGGACCTGGCCGACCGGGTCCTGGAGCTGAGCGACGGGGAGATCGTCGAGCACTGACCCGCCGGGCCCGTCAGAGATGCGTCAAAGACGGCACTTGCCCCGCCTCTCGTCCCTTTTGTCCCGAACGCTCGCCGTAAGGTCGACGCTGCGTGCATCGCAGGGAACGGGAAGACAATAGGGGCCATGGGACGCGGCAAGCTTCGGATCTACCTCGGTGCGGCACCGGGCGTCGGCAAGACGTACGCCATGCTCTCCGAGGCGCACCGGCGCGTGGAGCGGGGCACCGACTGCGTCGTGGGCTTCGTCGAGCACCATGACCGGCCGCGCACCGAGGTGATGCTGCACGGCCTGGAGCAGGTGGCGCGCCAGGAGCTGGAGTACCGCGGCACCACGTTCACCGAGATGGACGTGGACGCCGTACTGGCCCGCCGTCCCCAGGTGGCCCTCGTGGACGAGCTCGCGCACAGCAACGTCCCCGGCTCCCGCAACGCCAAGCGCTGGCAGGACGTGGAGGAGCTGCTCGCCGCAGGCATCGACGTCGTCTCCACCGTCAACATCCAGCACCTGGAGTCACTCGGCGACGTCGTCGAGTCGATCACCGGGGTGCGGCAGCGGGAGACGGTGCCGGACGAGGTGGTGCGGCGGGCGGACCAGATCGAGCTGGTCGACATGTCGCCCGAGGCGCTGCGCCGGCGCATGGCGCACGGCAACATCTACCAGCCCGACAAGGTCGACGCGGCCCTGTCCAACTACTTCCGGCCCGGCAACCTCACCGCCCTGCGGGAACTGGCGCTGCTGTGGGTGGCCGACCGGGTCGACGAGTACCTGAAGCAGTACCGCAGCGAGCACCGCGTCTCCAAGATCTGGGGCTCGCGCGAGCGGATCGTGGTCGGCCTGACCGGCGGACCCGAGGGCCGCACCCTCATCCGGCGCGCCGCGCGCCTGGCCGAGAAGGGCGCCGGTGGCGAGGTGCTCGCCGTCTACATAGCCAGCAGCGACGGGCTGACGGCCGCCTCGCCGAAGGAACTGGCCGTGCAGCGCACCCTCGTCGAGGACCTGGGCGGCACCTTCCACCACGTCGTCGGCGACGACATACCGGCGGCCCTGCTCGCCTTCGCGCGCGGGGCCAACGCCACCCAGATCGTGCTCGGCGTCTCCCGGCGCAAGAGCTGGCAGTACGTCTTCGGGCCGGGCGTCGGCGCGACCGTGGCCCGCGACTCCGGACCGGACCTGGACGTCCACCTCATCACCCACGGCCAGGTGGGCAAGGGGCGCGGGCTGCCGGTGGCCCGCGGGGCACGGCTCGGCCGCTCCCGGATCATCGCCGGCTGGGTGGTCGGCGTGATCCTCCCGGCCGTCCTCGCGGTGCTGCTCAACAGCGTCCACCTGGGACTCGCCAACGACATGCTGCTGTTCCTGGCGGTGACGGTCGCGGCGGCGCTGCTCGGCGGGCTGCTGCCCGCGCTGGCCTCGGCCGCGGTGGGCTCCCTGCTGCTGAACTACTTCTACACACCGCCGCTGCACCGCTTCACCATCGCCGACCCCAAGAACATCGTCGCGATCGCCATCTTCGTCGGCGTGGGCGCCTCGGTGGCCTCGGTCGTCGACCTCGCCGCCCGCCGCACCCACCAGGCCGCCCGGCTGCGCGCCGAGTCGGAGATCCTCTCCTTCCTCGCGGGCAACGTGCTGCGCGGCGAGACCGGCCTGGAGGACCTCCTCGAACGGGTCCGCGAGACCTTCGGCATGGAGTCGGCGGCCCTGCTGGAGCGGGCGAGCGACCACGACCCGTGGACCTGCGCGGGCCGCGCGGGCCTCGGGCCGGCGGTCGGGCGGCCGGAGGACGCCGACGTGGACGTGCCGGTCGGAGACCACCTGGCGCTGGCGCTCACCGGCCGCGTGCTGCCCGCCGAGGACCGCCGGGTGCTGGCCGCGTTCGCCGCCCAGGCCGCCGTCGTACTGGACCGCACGCGCCTGCAGGAGGAGGCCGAACGGGCCCGTGCGCTGGCCGAGGGCAACCGCATCCGTACGGCGCTGCTGGCCGCCGTCAGCCATGACCTGCGCACCCCGCTCGCCGGGATCAAGGCGTCGGTGTCGTCGCTGCGCTCGGACGACGTGGCGTGGTCCGAGGAGGACCAGGCGGAGCTGCTGGAGGGCATCGAGGAGGGCGCCGACCGGCTCGACCACCTCGTGGGCAACCTGCTGGACATGTCCCGGCTGCAGACCGGCACGGTCACCCCGCTGATCCGCGAGGCCGACCTCGACGAGGTCGTGCCGATGGCGCTGGTCGGAGTGCCCGAGGGCAGCGTCGGCCTCGACGTGCCGGAGACCCTGCCCATGGTCGCCGTCGACCCGGGGCTGCTGGAGCGGGCGATGGCGAACCTGGTCGAGAACGCCGTGAAGTACAGCCCGCCCGGCAAGGAGGTCCTGGTCGCCGCGAGCGCCATCGCCGACCGGGTGGAGGTGCGGGTCGTCGACCGCGGCCCCGGCGTCCCCGACGAGGCCAAGGAGCGCATCTTAGGGCCTTTGAAGCGCTAAGGGTAAGTTCCGGGGGTGGACGGCGTAGGAAACGGG
>NZ_JBHVGU010000041.1:0-2191 GCF_042800575.1 Streptomyces sp. NPDC057616 | reverse complement strand
AGCGTATCTTCGAGCCCTTCCAGCGCTACGGCGACGCGCCGCGCGGGGCCGGCGTGGGCCTCGGCCTCGCCGTGGCGCGCGGCTTCACCGAGGCCATGGGCGGCACACTCGACGCCGAGGACACACCCGGCGGCGGCCTCACCATGGTCCTCACGCTGCGCGCGGCGGCGTCGCCCGCGCCGGAGCCTCCCCACTCCGCGGAACCCGAAAGGCAGACCACATGGTGAGCCCGACCGGGGGCGTTTCCCAGGCCCCCACCAGGGTGCTCGTCGTCGACGACGAGCCGCAGATCGTCCGTGCCCTCGTGATCAACCTCAAGGCGCGCAGGTACGAGGTCGACGCGGCCCACGACGGCGCGAGCGCCCTCCAGCTCGCCGCCGCCCGCCACCCCGACGTGGTCGTCCTCGACCTGGGCCTGCCCGACATGGACGGCGTCGAGGTGATCAAGGGGCTGCGCGGCTGGACCCGGGTGCCGATCCTGGTGCTGTCCGCCCGGCACACCTCCGACGAGAAGGTCGAGGCGCTGGACGCCGGCGCCGACGACTACGTCACCAAGCCGTTCGGCATGGACGAGCTGCTGGCCCGGCTGCGGGCCGCGGTCCGTCGGGCCGAGCCGGTCGGGGCCGGCGAGGACGACGTGACGAGCGTGGAGACGGACGAGTTCACGGTCGACCTGGCCGCGAAGAAGGTCAACCGGGGCGGCCGGGACGTCCGGCTGACGCCCACGGAGTGGCACCTGCTGGAGGTGCTGGTGCGCAACACCGGACGCCTGGTGAGCCAGAAGCAGCTCCTGCAGGAGGTGTGGGGTCCGTCATACGGGACCGAGACCAACTACCTCAGGGTGTACATGGCGCAACTGCGCAGGAAACTCGAGGCCGACCCGTCCCACCCCAAGCACTTCATCACCGAGCCGGGCATGGGCTACCGGTTCGAGCGCTAGGGCCGCGGGTACGTAGCCGTCAGTGCACCCCGGTACGCTTCAAGACATGAGTGCTGTTCCTCGTTCCGAAAAGCCGGTGGGCCGGTTCCGGCGCATGCTCGACCGGCTCTCCTCTTCGCAGGAGGACCTGGAGTCCGAGGAGCTGCGGGAGGACACCGAGACCGCGGGCTGCACCCGGATCGGTGACTGCCACGACCGACAGATCGTCACGGTTACTGGTACCTTGCGCACGGTCACACTGCGGCCGCGCGCGGGCGTCCCGGCCCTGGAGGCCGAGCTGTTCGACGGCTCCGCCGCGCTCGACGTGGTGTGGCTCGGGCGGCGCTCCATCGTCGGGATAGAGCCGGGGCGCAGACTGATCGCATCAGGGCGGATCTCGATGAGCCGGGGCCGCCGGGTGCTGTTCAATCCGAAATACGAACTGAGACCCCTCGGACGGGAGTAGCCGGTGACGTCGCTCGACAAGCCGACCGAAGACACTCAAGCCGACGACACGCGGACGGTGACGGAGGCCGCCCTGTTCGAGGCGTTCGGCGGAGTGCGGGGCATGGTCGAGACGGTGCTGCCCGGCCTCCTCTTCGTCACCATCTACACGATCAACAAGGATCTGCACTGGTCGGCCATCGCCGCCCTCGCGGTGTCGCTCGCGCTCGTGGTGGTCCGGCTGGTCATGCGGGACACCGTCAAGCACGCCTTCAGCGGGGTCTTCGGCGTCGCCTTCGGTGTCGTCTTCGCGATGATGACGGGCAACGCCAAGGACTTCTACCTGCCCGGCATGCTCTACACGCTGGGCCTGGCGCTGGCGTACATCGTCACCACGCTGTGCGGGGTCCCGCTGCTCGGGCTGATCCTCGGGCCCGTGTTCAAGGAGAACCTCTCCTGGCGCACCCGCAACCCGGGCCGCAAGAAGGCGTACGCCAAGGCCAGTTGGGCCTGGGGCCTGATCCTGCTCGGCAAGTGCGCGATCCTCTTCCCGCTGTACTGGTGGGCGAACACCGCGCAGCTGGGCTGGGTCCTGGTCGCCCTCAAGATTCCCCCGTTCCTGCTGGCCGTGTGGCTGACCTGGGTCTTCCTGGCGAAGGCGCCCGCGCCGATCGACGTGTTCGCGGAGATGGAGGCGGAGGAACAGGCCGAGAAGGAGCGGGCCGCCGCCGCGGGCGTCGAGGCGAGCGGCGGACGGCACCGCCGGGAGGCGTAGCCCCCGCGAGCTTCATGCGCGGTACGACGACGAGGGGCGCCCCGCACATGCGG
>NZ_JBHVGU010000040.1:55723-86959 GCF_042800575.1 Streptomyces sp. NPDC057616 | reverse complement strand
GTGTTGGGAGGGGTGGGTCTTGTGGGGGCACTGATCCTTTCGGCGGGAAGGGTAGGGGAACTGGGGCCGCGTTGCCGGCGGGCATGGCGCCTCCCCGGCCGACACCGCGTCCGGACCCCGTGCCGAGCGCACCCCCACCAGGGCGCCGACCGCCGTCGGAGTGCCACCCCGGTCCGGACCGTCAGCGGGCCGGGCGCTGTCCGTCGATCCAGCGCGCGGCGAGCAGGCCGGACGCGGCGGTGAGGGCCGCGGCCGCGACGACCGTGGCGTTCAGGCCGAGGGTGTCGGCCAGCAGGCCGGCCAGCAGGGCGCCGGCGGCGTAGCCGATGTCGCGCCAGAAGCGGTACGTGCCGAGCGCGTTGGCACGCCAGGCGGGGTGGGCGTGGTCGGATACGGAGGCGATCAGGGCCGGGTAGACCATGGCGGTGCCGAGGCCGAGGAGCACCGCGGACAGGACGCCGGCGAGGAGGGGGCGGCCGAGGAGGGCGAGCGCCAGGACGAAACCGCCGGCCTGGACGAGCATGCCGTACACGACGAGCGGCCTGCGGCCGACGCGGTCGGAGAGGTGGCCGCTGGGGATCTGCCCGAGGCCCCACAGGATGGGATACAGGCCCTTGATCAGGCCGACCGCGGCGAGGCCGAGGCCGTGGTCGGTGAAGAGCAGCGGGAAGACGCCCCAAGTGAGGCCGTCGTTCAGGTTGTTGACCAGACCCGCCTGGCTCGCGCCGCGCAGTGAGCGGTTGCGCCAGGACGTGCGGGCGAAGATGGCCTTGAGGCCGGTGTCCGCGTCCGACGGCAACGGCTCGGTGTGCTGGGCGAGTTCGAGGGCCACATGGGCCGCGGTGTCGCGAACGACCAGCGAGAGCGCCAGCCCCGCCACCACGAAGACGACGCCGATGAGCTCGGGCGCGGGGCGCAGGCCGTGGCTGGTGGCGAGGTAGCCCGTCAGGAGCGCGGTGGCGCCGACCGCGGTGTAGCCGGCGGCCTCGTTGAGGCCCGTGGCCAGGCCGCGGCGGGCGGGGCCGACCAGGTCGATCTTCATGTTGACGGTCATCGACCAGGTCAGGCCCTGGTTGAGGCCGAGCAGGACGTTCGCCGCGACGATCCAGCCCCACGACGGCGCCCAGGCCAGCGCGAACGGCACGGGGATGCCGATCAGCCAGCCGGTGACCAGGAGTTGCTTGCGGCGGAAGCGGGCGGTCAGCGCGCCGGCCGCGAGGTTGGTCAGTGCCTTCGTGACGCCGAAGGCGATGATGAACGAGAAGACGGTCAGGTCGCTGGTCAGGCCGAACACGTGCGAGCCGATGAGGGGGACGGTGGTCCGCTCCAGTCCGACCAGGCCGCCGACGCACACGTTGACGATCACGAGCAGCGTGAACTGGACCCAGTTCCTCCGCAGCCCCAGCCGCACGGACCCCGTCGCGTCGCGCGTCGCGGCGCTCACCACGGACCGCCGGTGGCCGTCGGGCAAGCCCATCGATTCTTCCAAGTCGATTCCTTCAGGGAGCGGAGCGGGAGGGTATGCGGTCAGGCCGTGTGGTCAGGCCCCTCACCATCATCTACACTATTCCATGGATTAATGGAGGATGGCATGGCGGGAATCACCTTGGGCGGCGCGCGCACGCCCGCGGCCGGTGCGAAGGCTGACCTGTACGACGCGTTCGCGGCCAGTGGCAAGGCGCTGGCCAGCGGAAAGCGCCTGGAACTGCTCGATCTGCTGGCCCAGGGCGAGCGCACGGTCGACGCCCTGG
This sequence comes from Streptomyces sp. NPDC057616, assembly GCF_042800575.1. Classification (NCBI taxonomy): domain Bacteria; kingdom Bacillati; phylum Actinomycetota; class Actinomycetes; order Kitasatosporales; family Streptomycetaceae; genus Streptomyces; species Streptomyces sp. NPDC057616. The sequence continues at coordinate 85,208 of NZ_JBHVGU010000040.1, read as the reverse complement.
CCAAGGCGGCGGGGCTGAACCTGACGACGGCCTCGGCGCATCTGCAGACCCTCAAGCAGGCCGGTTTCGTCGCCACCCGGCGCGAGGGCGTGCGCATCCACTACCGGCTCGCCGGTGAGGACGTGGCCCGGCTGTTCGCGCTGCTGCGCACGGTGGCCGAGGCCCACCAGGCCGCCGTCCCCGCGGCGCGCGACGCCTACCTCGGCGTCGACGGCGCCACGGAGGTCACTCACGACGAACTGCGCGCCCGCGTGGCAGCAGGGGACGTGATCGTGCTCGACGTGCGCCCGGCGGAGGAGTACCACGCCGGGCACATCCCCGGCGCGCTGTCCATCCCGGTCGACGAACTGGCCGACCGCATCGGCGAGTTGCCCGAGGAGACCGAGGTCGTCGTCTACTGCCGCGGCGCGTACTGCGTCCTCGCCTACGACGCCGTACGGCTGCTGACCGACCGCGGGCGCCGGGCGATCCGTATGAACGACGGCATGCTGGAGTGGCGCCTGGCCGAACTGCCGGTGGACGCGGGGGAGTCGGCGTGAGCGGCGGCGCCGGCCAGGCACCCGCCGCCTCACCCACGGCCACCAGGAAGAGGACATGACGAGACCCGCACCAGGCACCGGTACGTCCGGCTCCATACCCGGAGTGCCCGGAGTGCCCGGAGTGCCCGGCGCCCCCGACGCCGCCCAGGCCCAGCGCCACATCCTCCGTGTCCTCGTCGCCTCGCAGGTCCTGAGCGGGGCCGGGCTCGCCGCCGGCGTCACCGTAGGAGCGCTTCTCGCCCGGAAGATGCTCGGCAGCACGAGTCTGGCCGGGCTGCCGAGCGCCCTGTTCACCGCCGGATCGGCGCTCACCGCGGTCGCCGTCGGCCGCATGTCCCAGGCCCGCGGGCGCCGGCCCGGCCTGGCCGCCGGCTACCTCACCGGAGCCGTCGGCAGCGCGGGCGTCATCACGGCCGCGGTCCTGGACAATCCCGTCCTGCTGTTCCTCGCCCTCTTCGGCTACGCCGCCGGCACCGCCACCAACCTCCAGGCGCGCTACGCCGGAGCGGACCTCGCGCACCCGAGCCACCGCGCCCGCGCCGTGTCGACCGTCCTGGTCGCCACCACCCTCGGCGGTGTCGCCGGACCGAACCTCGCCGCACCCACCGGAAGACTCGCCGCGAGCATCGGCGTCCCCGCGCTCGCCGGTCCCTTCCTGCTGTCCGGCGCCGCCTACGCCCTCGCCGCGCTCGTCCTGGCCGTCCGGCTGCGCCCCGACCCGCTGCTCATGGCGCGCGGCCTCGCGCAGGCGGACGCGGTGGACACCGCCACCGCCGGCGCACCGGACCGACGGGAGGGCCGCGGCAGCGTGGTCCTCGGCGCGCTGGTCATGGTCCTCACCCAGCTCGTCATGGTCGCGATCATGACGATGACGCCGGTCCACCTGCACGACCACGGGCACGGCACCGCCGCCTCGGGCCTGGTCATCGCCGTCCACATCGGCGCGATGTACCTGCCCTCGCCGCTGACCGGCTGGCTCGTCGACCGGTACGGCCCCCTGAGGATCGCGGCCGTCTCCGGAGTCACCCTCCTGGCCGCCGGTCTCCTCGCCGCCACCGCGCCCGGCGACTCCGTCGCCCTCCTCGCGCTCGCCCTGGGTCTGCTGGGGCTCGGCTGGAACTTCGGCCTCGTCTCCGGCACGGCGATCATCAACGACACCGTTCCGCTGGCGACCCGCGCCAGGACGCAGGGGATGGCCGACGTCTCCATCGCGATCGCCGGCGCGACGGGCGGCCTGTCCTCCGGCCTGGTCGTGGCCGCTGCGGGCTACCCCGTGCTCGCCCTCACCGGCGGCATCCTCGCCCTCGCGGTCCTCCCGGCGGTCGCGGCGACGGTGACCCGCGCGAAGACCCCCCTGGCGTCCGACGTGCCATCGGATTCGCCGTAAAAGACGACAGAAGATGTCCGCCTTCCCCGGCACGATCGATCCTGACAGCAGGAGTCGTCGCAGAACGGGAGGGCACACATGCCGGAACCGCTGAAGGGCAAGGTCGCACTGGTCGCCGGGGCGACGCGGGGTGCCGGGCGCGGGATCGCGGTCGAGCTCGGCGCGGCCGGGGCGACGGTGTACGTGACCGGGCGCAGCACCCGCGCGCGGCGTTCCGAGTACGACCGCCCGGAGACCATCGAGGACACCGCCGACCTCGTCACCGAGGCGGGCGGCGAGGGCATCGCCGTGCCCACCGATCACCTCGACCCCGCACAGGTCCGCGCCCTCGTGGACCGCATCGCGGACGAGCAGGGCCGCCTCGACGTCCTCGTCAACGACATCTGGGGCGGCGAGCACCTCTTCGCCTGGGAGAGCCCGGTCTGGGAGCACGACCTCGACAAGGGCCTGAGGCTGCTCCGGCTCGCCGTGGAGACGCACGCCATCACCAGCCACCACGCCCTGCCCCTGCTGCTGCGCCGGCCCGGCGGACTGGTCGTCGAGGTCACCGACGGCACCGCCGACTACAACCGCGACACCTACCGCGTCTCGTTCTTCTACGACCTCGCCAAGGCGTCCGTGCTGCGCATGGCCTTCGCGCTGGGACACGAACTCGGCCCGCGCGGTGCCACCGCCGTCGCGCTCACCCCGGGCTGGCTGCGCTCGGAGATCATGCTCGAGAACTTCGGCGTGCGCGAGGAGAACTGGCGCGACGCCCTGGAACAGGTCCCGCACTTCGCCATCTCCGAGACGCCGCGCTACGTGGGCCGCGCCGTCACCGCGCTCGCCGCCGACCCGGGCGTGGCCCGGTGGAACGGCGACTCCCTCTCCAGCGGCTCCCTCGCCCGCGAGTACGGCTTCACGGACCTCGACGGCAGCCGTCCGGACGCATGGCGCTATCTGGTCGAGGTCCAGGACGCGGGGAAGCCGGCCGACGTCACCGGCTACCGCTGACCTCAATGCTGGGGCACGACCGGCAGCGGCCAGCGCGCCGAGTGCCCCGGCGGGAGCGCCAGGTCCTCGCGCACCGCCGTGTAGAAGCCCTCACGCCCGGCGCGCTGCCGCTCCAGCAGGGACTGCCAGGCCTCCGGATCGTGCGTGCCCTCCCGCACGAAGCGCTCCATCTCCACCACCGTGACGATCCACTCCCGGGCGTGCTCGACGACGTCCGGGCTGCCCAGCAGGATCAGCGCCTCGCCGTACGGCTCGCGAGCCGTCTGGACCTCGGCCAGCAGCGGCTCGGCGTCCTGGGCCGACAGGGGATGCGGGTGCGGGTCGTTGCCGAGGTGGGCCGCCACCCGGTAGGTCAGCGCGACCTGCTGCTTGAGGGCCTGCGACCAGTCCGTGTAGACCGCGAACCGCCGCTCCTCCCAGCGCGCCGCCTGCTCCCGCCGGAAGCGGGCGCGATCCCCTCGTACCACCGCCAGATACGAGCCGAGCGCGCCGATCACGACGCCAATCAGGGCGGGGAGTTGCTGCAGAAACGCGGTCATGGACGCACGCTATCCGCCCGGTAGATCTTGGCGGAGGTAGGTTCGGCCCATGGCTGACACGAAGCGCTTCGAGGGGTACGGGGTTCTCGTCACCGGCGCGGCCCGCGGCATCGGTGCCGCGGTCTCCCGGCGCCTGGCGGAAGAGGGCGCGCGCGTCCTGCTGACCGATGCCGACCCGGCCGAGGTCCGCAGGACCGCGGACGCACTGCGCGAACTCGGCCTCGCAGCCGAGGCGCTGGCGTGCGACGTGGCCGAGCGGGAGGCCGTCGAGGCGGCCGTGGCGCACGCCGTCGCCACCTTCGGGTCGCTGGACGTGCTGGTCAACTGCGCGGCGCGCTACACCCCCGACACCCCGCTCTTCGAGGACGGCACGGACGACGCCTGGGACCGCGACCTCGACATCACGCTGACCGGCGCCTACCGCTGCTGCCGGGCGGCCCTGCCGCACCTGGCCGCCTCCGGCCGTGGCGCCGTCGTCACGATCGGCTCCGTGAACGCCCTCCAGGACTTCGGCAACCACGCCTACAGCGCGGCCAAGGCCGGTCTGCTCTCGCTCACCCGCACCATGGCCGGGCAGGTCGCCGCGCGCGGTGTCCGTGTCAACCTCGTGCTCCCGGGCACGGTGCGCACCTCCGCCTGGGAGGGCCGCGAGGACGAACTCGAGACCATGCGTGCGCTGTATCCCCTCGGCCGGGTCGGCGAGCCCGAGGACATCGCCGCCGCCGTCGCCTTCCTCGCCTCCCGCGACGCGGCCTGGATCACCGGCACCACGCTCCGGGTAGATGGCGGCGTCACCGCCGTCAACACGGGGTTTCTCCGGGCGACGGGCCAGCACGGCGAGAGATGAGCCACAGCGCCCCACCCCTCTCTCTGTGACCTGGGGCACTGCGAATGTCACCGTTTCGTCGCATCGTGGGCGATCCCTGCAACCGAACGCGCCGCACGCCGGTCTAGCTGGCAGAGATCGCAGATCAGACGCGCCAACGACACGAAAGGCAAGGCCGGCCATGGGGGACATACGCAGACGGGGCGCCGTCGCGCTCGGGCTCACCGGACTGATGGCACCGCTCGCGCTCGCCCTGGGCACCGCGCCCGCGCAGGCGGCGACGAGCTGTACCACGAGCACCGGGCCGTACCAGAAGCAGGTGGAGAAGTTCCTCGGCCTGACCGTCGACGGCCGGCAGTCGGCGACCGACTGCAAGGCCATCAAGGCCTTCCAGACCAAGCACGGCATCACCCCGAACATCGGCTACGCGGGCTCCGTCACCTGGGGTGTGATGGACCTGATGAACAAGCAGAAGGCCGTCGGGAACAACCCCAACCGGGACGGCAAGTGCCCGACGAACAAGGGCCGCATCGCCTGCGTGAACCTGACGCTCCAGCTCAGCTGGATCCAGGACGGCAGTCACCTGGTCTACGGCCCCGTCCCGGTCCGCACCGGCCGCAACGGCTACGAGACCCGCACCGGTCTGAAGAAGATCTACTGGCGGGACATCGACCACGTCTCGAACATCTACAACGTGCCGATGCCCTACAGCCAGTTCTTCGACGGCGGCCAGGCCTTCCACTCGGTGAACCTCAGCATGTGGAACCCGCCGGGCTCGCACGGCTGCGTCAACATGACCCCCACCACCGCCAAGAAGTACTGGTCGCTGCTGAAGACGGGCGACGACGTCTTCGTCTACGGCCGCAAGCCGGGCACCTGAGACAGGCACCCGGCTCGCCGGGTGGCACTACGCGGGCGCGTCCCCGAAGTCAGGGATCTCCAGTCGTGCGCCACCCTGCCGTGCGGAGTCGTGCGCGACGATGCCCGGCAGGGTGTAGCGGGCGGCCACCCAGGCGTTGACGGACGGCAGCGACCGGGTGTTCACGGCGGTCACGAAGTCGTCCACCAGGAAGTGGTGGCTGCCCTCGTGCCCGTTGTGCAGGTGGTCGAACTCCCGCGGCAGCCGGGCCCGGTCGTGCACCGGCGCCGAGCCTGAGGTGAAGGCGGCCCGCAGCTCCGGGGCGATGTGCTGGAGTGACGGGTCGTCAGGAGCCATGGTGGGCTTGGGCTCCAGCAGCTCGCTGATGTCCTTGACGCCCTTCTTGTCCTGCCAGAACGCGACCGTCGCGAGCTGCTCCATGCTCGCGTCCGTGCCGAAGAACCGGAAACGCGACTCCCGGATGTGCGAGGGGTAGCCGACCCGCCGGAACTCGTTGGTGCGGAACGAACCGCCGCCCGCCACCTCGAACAGCGCGGTCGCGTTGGAGAAGTCGTTGCCGAACTGGCTGACCTCCTTGTCGAAGACGCCGTCGCCGCGCTCGTCGACCACCCCGATCGCCGACACGCTCGTGGCGTACGTCTGCCAGGCGCCGAGCACGCCGCCCACCGAGTGCGTGGGGTAGAGCAGCGGGGGATAGCTGGCGGTCTGCTTCCATTTCTCGCCGCCGCTGTACTGGTAGGCCTCGTAGAACCCCAGGTCCATGTCGTGGACGTAGTCGCCCTCGGCGTAGAAGATCCGCCCGAAGGCGCCCTCGGCGATCTGGTTGCGGGCGTGCACGGTCGCCGGGTTGTACTGGCTGGTCTCGCCCATCATGTAGGTGAGGCCGGTGCGCTTGACCGCCTCGATGATGGCGGCGATCTCCTCCCTGGTGATCGCCATGGGGACCGCGGAGTAGACGTGCTTGCCGGCGTTCAGGCCCTGGAGTACGAGGGGTCCGTGCGTCCAGCGCTGGGTGAAGACGGCGACCGCGTCGACGTCCGGGGACTCCAGCATCGCCTGGTACGAGGAGAAGGGGCCCGCCAGCCCCTGGGCGGCGGCGAGTTGGTCTGCCCGGTCGGGCAGCAGGTCGGTGACGTAGACGTCGCTGACGCCGGGGTGGGCCTGGAACAGCGTGGCGAACTGGCCGGAGAACTGGCCGGCGCCGACGATGCCGAGCGAGAACGTCATGTGAGGCGTGCCCTTCACTGGTACGGAGATCACTGCGAGAGGATCAGGTTGATCTGGTCGGTGGTCTGGTCGAGGCTGCCGGCGGACCTGCCGCTGCCGTAGATGCCCTGCATGGCCGGGTGCATCAACGCGTAGACGTCCGCCGCGTAGTTGGTGATCGGGAAGGTGAAGGTCCTGAAGTCCTTCCGGTCGGTGACGGGCTTCGTGAACGCCGAGACGTCGATGCCCTTCCGGCCGTACGCGGCCACCGCCGCCTTCGTCCCGTCGGGCGTGGCGGGGAAGACGATGCCGTAGCGGCCGACGATCTGCTGGCAGGCGTCCGAGGCGAGGTAGCGCACCCACTTCTTGGCGCCCCGCTTGTTGTGGGCGTTCTTGGTGACGGAGTCGGCGAGGCCGTTCATCATGGTGGCCCGCTCGCCGGTCGGGCCGGCCGGCGTGGGCGCGGTGGCGACCTCGACGCCCTTCGTCGCCGCGTAGGTGGAGATCATCCAGGCACCGTCGAAGGCGGTTGCCGCCTTGCCCGCGGCCACCTGCGCGTTGGCCGGGTTGGCGCCCGCGCTGTAGTCCGTGAGCGGTGCGAGGTACCCCTTCTTCGCGAGGCCGAAGTACCACTTGATCACGGACTGGAAGGTCTTGCTGTCGTAGCGGTACTTCTGGCCCCACCGCTTCTTGTCGGTGTAGCTCCAGCCCGCGGAGGCGGCGAAGTTGCTCCAGGTCGTCTGCCCGTCGCCGTCACCACCGCCGCCGGTCGCGAGGCCGTACACCTTGACGTGGTGCTTGTCGAAGCCCGGCTCGTCGCCGCGCCTGCCATGCGTGTCGACCGTGAGGCGGGCGACGGCCTTCTCGAAGGTGCCGCCGTCCTTCGGGTTCCACGCCAGGCCGGCCATCTGCTGCGGCGTGAGCCCGGCCGACCGCACCATCTTCCCGTTGTAGAAGAGGGCGACCGTGTCCCAGTCCTTGGGGGTGCCGTAGCGATGGCCGTCCCGGCCGATCCAGTTGTCGGCCAGTCCCGGCTGGTAGGCGGCCGGGTCGACGTCCAGGTCGTCCAGCGGTTCGAGGACCTTCAGGTCGGCGAACTGGCCGAACTTCTGGATGTGGTCGGTGAAGACGTCCGGCTGGGTGCCCGCGATGAAGCTCGCGGTCAGCTTGGTCCAGTAGTCGTCCCAGCCCAGCTGGCTGATCTTCACCTTCAGCCCCGGGTTCTCCTGTTCGAACCCCTTGGCGCAGGCCTGGTAGGCGGGCAGCTGGTTGGCGTCCCACAGCCAGTACGTGACCGTGTTCGCGCCCGCTCCGGCGCCGCCCTGTGCGCACCCGGAGACGAGGGACAGTGCCAGGGCGCCGGTCAGTGCCACGGCGCTTCGCATACGAACTCGCATCCCTGTCCCCTTACTTGAGCCCGGTGAAGCTGATGGTGCTGACGATGCGGCGCGCGAAGCAGCCGAAGAGCACGAGCATCGGCAGTGCGGCGATGAGGGTCGCGGCCATCAGGCCGGACCAGTCGTAGCCTGTCTGCGGGGTCTGCGCCCGGAAGATGGCCAGCGCCACGGTCAGCACCCGTGAGCTGTCGCTGTAGGACACCATCAGCGGCCAGAAGTAGTCGTTCCAGGAGGTGATGTACGTCAGCACGCCCAGCGTGAGGATGGGTGTGGACGCCATCGGCAGCATCACCCGGAAGAAGATCCGGATCTTTCCGGCCCCGTCCAGCAGGGCCGCCTCCTCGACCTCCCGCGGGACGTTCATGAAGAACTGGCGCAGGAAGAACACCGCGAACGGCGTCATGAACATCGTCGGCAGCGCGATGCCCAACAGGGTGTCCACCAGGTGGAGTTGCTTGATGAGCACGAAGTTCGGCAGCAGGGTGAAGATCGCGGGCACCATCAGCCCGGCGAGGAACAGCCCGAACACCTTGTCCCGGCCGCGCCACCTCAGCCGCGCGAAGGCGTAGGCGGCCATGGCGGAGAAGAAGATCTGGCAGACGGTGATCAGGGTCGAGACCAGCACCGAGTTGAGCAGGTAGCGCCAGAACTTCAGCCCGCCGCCCGCGCCGCCCTGGGCGATCGCGTCCTTGGTCGACTGCAGGCCCAGGGCGCGGGCGAAGCCGCCGCCCGTCAGGTCGACCGGCAGGGGATCGCCGGGGTGCGCGGCGAGCGCGGTGTTGGTGGACAGCGCGGTGCGCAGGATCCAGTAGAACGGCAGCAGGGTGATGAGCACGATCGCGGTCATCACCACCCAGGCGGCGATCCGGCCGGCGGAGGGCCGGCGCCTGGTGGGCCGTACGGTCGACGTGGTGGCCACGGAAGCCATGTCGGTCACTCCCTTCCGTCAGCCGAGGTCGCTCTGGCCGGCCCGGGTGAGCCGGTACTGCAGGAACGTGATCGCGCTCAGCACCACGAGCAGGGCCACGGACATGGCCGAGGCGTAGCCGAACTGGAAGCGGCCGAAGGCGGCGCCGTAGATGTAGTACTGGAGCACGTTGGTGGCGTTCGCCGGCCCGCCCATGGTCGTCACGGCGACGGTGTCGAAGACCTGGAAGGAGCCGATCACCGTCATGATCAGCACGACCGCGAGCACCGGCCGCAGCAGCGGCAGCGTGATCCGCCAGAACATCCGCCACTCGCTCGCGCCGTCCACCCTGGCGGCCTCGTACATGTCGTTCGGGATGGCCATCAGCCCGGCGAACAGCAACAGCGCGGTGTACCCGACGTGCCGCCAGACGTTGATCAGGGCGATCGTCGGGATCGCCCAGGTCTCGTCGGCGAGGAACGGGATGTGGTCGAACCCGAGCGCCCCGATGACCTGGTTGCCGATGCCGAGCTGAGTGTCCAGGATCCACAGCCAGACGACGCCCGCGACGACGTTGGACATCAGATACGGCGTCAGCACAATCCCGCGCAGCACCGCCGACTGCGTCAGCCGCTGGAGCAGGACGGCGATGGCGAGCGCCGAGACCGTCTGCACGCCGATGTTGATGACCACGTACTCGAGGGTGACCTTCAACGAGTCCCAGAAGATGGGGTCGTGGACCATCCGCACGTAGTTGTCGAGGCCCACCCACTCGGCCGGGGTGAGCAGGTTGAAGCGGGTGAAGCTCAGGTAGACGCCCCGCAGGGTGGGCCAGAGGAGGAAGACCAGGAAGCCCAGCAGCGCCGGCGCGACGAACACCGCGGCCAGCCGTCCGTCGCCCCCGTTCTCACGGGCCTTCGCCCGTCCCGTCCTGGGCCTGGTACCCAATCCCTCGGCACCGCGCAGCGGCAGGCGCGAAGGGGGGCTGCTGGAGGCGATGGTCATCAGGAGACTCCTCGTCTGCGGCGGCTCGTCCTCGGCATTTACTTTCGATGCGAAAGAATCCAGGCGTCAAGGGGCCCGTCACGATCTCTTTCCGGGCCTGCCGTGCGGGATATCCTGAGCGGGTTGATTCCGTGATGGAAAAAAGCATGTGGGAGTCTGACCGTCATGACCACAGTTGCCGCCAGCTGGCTGCCCCTGAGTCCCGGTGAGCGCTCGGTGGCGATCGAGGTGCTCGTCAACGGCCCGCTGTCACGCACCGAACTGGCCCGGCGGCTCGACCTGTCCGCGGGCAGCCTCACCCGGCTGACCAAGCCCCTGATCGAGTCGGGCCTGCTGATCGAGGTCACCGAGGCCGGCCTGCCGGCCGAGGGGCGCCAGGGCCGCCCCTCGCAGCCGCTCGACGTGGTCGCCGAGTCCCGCTCATTCATCGGCTTCAAGATCACCGAAGACATGGTCTACGGCGTCGTCACCACCCTCCGCAGTGACATCGTCGCCCGCTACGACCGCCCGCTGGACACCCACGACCCGGCCGAAGTCGCCGACGTGCTGGCGGAGATGACGGCCGAGCTCGCCCGCGCCCACCCGTGCCTCGCGGGGATCGGCATCGGCGTCGGCGGCCTGGTCGAGGACCGGGCCGTGGTGGGGGAGTCGCCGTTCCTGCGCTGGCAGGACGTCCCGCTCGGCGAACTCGTCGAGGAGCGCACCGGGCTGCCGGTCGTGGTCGAGAACGACGTCGCCGCCCTCGTCGAGGCCGAGACCTGGTTCGGGGCCGGCCGGGGCCTGGACCGCTTCGTCGTCCTCACCATCGGCGCCGGCATCGGCTACGGGCTGGTCCTGGGCGGCCGGCGCGTGCCCTGCGCCGAGGAGGACCGCGGCTTCGGCCGCCACTGGATCATCGACCCCAACGGCCCGCTCACCCCGGACGGCGAACGCGGCAGCGCGGTCTCGCTGCTGACCATCTCCAGCATCCGCTACCAGGTCCGCGCCGCCACCGGACGGGACTGGACCTACGAGGAGATCCTCGGCCTGGCCTCGGCCGGTGAGCCCATGCACGCCCGGGTCGTCGGCGAGGCGGCGCGTGCCCTCGGCACCCTTGTCGCCCAGATCGCCAACTTCGCGATGCCGCAGAGGATCCTGCTCGCCGGCGAGGGCGTCGGGCTGATGGATGTGGCCGGGGACACGGTGCGGGAGGCGATCGCCGCCCAGCGGCATCCGCTCGCGGCGCCGGTGCCCCTGGAGACCAAGGTGTCGGACTTCCACGACTGGGCCCGCGGCGCCGCCGTCCTGGCCATTCAGGTGCTGGTCCTCGGGGTCGCCGACGTGTGAACTGGGCCTCCCGCCTTGGCAGATGGACGTGACCAGCAACACGGTCCCTTATGTCCGTTTCATGCGACCTTACTCACAGCGCCTTCACGTACAGGGCCGTATGCTTCACATCATGTCCACCACCGTTGAACCCGCCTCCGCCCGTTCGGCAGACGAGGTCAACGAGGAGATCCGGGCCCTGTGGCGCCGGTCGGGCGGGACACTGAGCGGCGAGCAGCGCGAGGAGTACCAGCGCCTCGTCCTGGAGTGGGCCGCGGCGGCCCCGCCCCGGTCGCGGGCGGCCTGAGCGGACCCTGAGTCCCGCGCCGCCCCCGAACCCGGCGCCCGGACGGGCCCTCTCCTTGATCTGACCTTCACTGCCCACCTGACCGACCTGTTGTGGGTTGCTCGCCTCCCGCTGCCCCTTGGCCGAGCCGTCAGCTCCAGGTCGCCGAGTAGTAGCGGCGGTACTCCTTGCGGTCCTGCTCCGCGCGGATGTAGCGGGTGGCGACCAGTGCCAGCAGGCTGCCGCCGATGACCAGCATCCCGGGACCGACGTTGTTCGGGTTGGCGAGCCGGGCCAGCAGCGTCTCGCCGTCGTTCGCGAGGCCCGAGACGGGACCCGAGGAGCCGGGGGAGGCCGCGCCGGGCGCGATCGCGCTGTGTGTGGCCGAGGAGGACGGCGAAGCGGTGCTCTGACCGGCGGCCTGCTTCGACACGATCATCTGGACGCCGAGCGCCTGCATCGCCTTGGTCACCGGCTGGAAGAACGTCGTGCCGCCCGACGTGCAGTCGCCGCTGCCGCCCGAGGTCACACCCAGCGCGACCCCGTCGGAGAACAGCGGGCCCCCGCTGTCCCCGGGCTCGGCGCACACGTTCGTCTCGATCAGGCCGGTGACCGTGCCCTCCGGGTAGTTGACCGTCGCGTCCAGTCCCTTGACCTCGCCGTCGTGCAGCCCACTGGTGCTGCCGCTGCGGAACACCCGCTGCCCCACGGTCGGATCGCCGACGCCCGTGATGCGCACGCCGTTGCCGTTGCCGATGGCCACGACGTCGGCACCTGCGCCCGCCTTGCCGGTCGCGTACTGGACCAGCGAGAAGTCACTGCCGGGGAAGTCCTGCCGCACCGTCTTGCCGAGCTGCTGGTTGCCCTGGTTGTCCGCGAACCAGATGGACCCGGCCGGCCCGCAGTGCCCGGCGGTGAGGATGAAGTCGCTCTTGCCGTCGGTCACGTTGAAGCCCGCCGAGCAGCGGCCGCCGGTCGACAGGATCGGCTGCGCGCCGTTGAGCCGGGTCGTGAACTCGCCCTGCGTGCGCTCCGTGCGCACGAACGAGCCGATGCCGGAGGCGACCTTGGTCATCTGCGACCAGTCGGAGGCCGAGACGGTGCTGTCGCCCTGCACCACCACCTGGTTGGTGCGGTAGTCCATGACCCAGGCCGTGCCGGCCACCCGCGGCGCCGCACGCAGCGTCGACGCCGCCGCCTTGAGGTCGTTCATGCTGTGCGACACCATCGTGGCCCGCGCACCCGCGCTCTCGACCTGGGCCGCCGCCTGCTTGTCGGTCACCGCGACCACCGGGCGCCCGTCCGTGCCGATCCAGGTGCCGGCCGTGCGGGCGGTGCCGAGCTGCGACACGAGCGCGGCAGCGGGGTTCTCCGAGGTGCCGGAGGCGCTGAACGGGAGCGCGGAGGTGCCGGGCGTCTCGCTCGCCATGGCGGCCTGCGTCACCATCGCTCCCCCGAGGAGGAGGCCGCCGACGGCCGCCAGCCGCGTCGCTCGCCGGACGATCCGTCGTCGTGCGTGCCTCATGCATGGCTCCCGAACCCGTACGCGCGGTGTGAACACCGCGGGGCACTCCGGTCGTTGAGCGCCCTCGTTCCATACGGGCCCGGGGACCGTTCCGTTCAGCGCGCGGGCGATCTTCTCAGGGCTTGCGACCCACCCCGCCGTACAGGGCCACTTCCTGCGGCAGTTCCCCGCCGCAGCCCTCGGGCCGCCAGTGCGAGCACGAGACCACACCCGGTTCCAGAAGGTCCAGGCCGTCGAAGAACCGGGCCACCGCCTGCGGCGTGCGCTGGACCAGCCCCGGTATGCCGCGCTCGTTCCAGTACTTGACCGCCGCGTCCACCTCCGGCAGCTCGGGGCTGGTGATGGTGTGGGACAGCACGAGATGGCTGCCGGACGGCAGCGCGTCCATGAGGCGGCGCACGATCCCGTACGGGTCCTCGTCGTCGCGCAGGAAGATGACCACCCCGAGCAGCATCAGCGCGACCGGCCGGGTGAGATCCAGCGTGTCGGCGGCCCGCTCCAGGATCGCGTCGACGTTGCGCAGGTCCTCGTCGAGATGGTCCGTCCGCCCCTCGGGCGAGCTGGTGAGCAGGGCGCGGGCGTGCGCGAGTACCAGCGGGTCGTTGTCGACGTAGACGACCCGTGCCTGGGGAGCGAGACGCTGGGCAACCTCGTGCGTGTTGTCGGCGGTGGGCAGGCCCGTACCGATGTCGAGGAACTGGCGGATCCCGGCCTCGGTCACGAGATGACGCACGGCCCGTCCCAGGAAGAGGCGGTCGGCGCGGGCGTACTCGTCGATGGCCGGGTGGAGCTCGCGGATGCGGTCACCGGCCACCCGGTCGACCTCGTAGTAGTCGCTGCCACCGAGCCAGTAGTTCCAGATCCGGGCCGTGTGCGGGCGCAGCGTGTCGATACGTCTGCGCAGCGCCGCGGCGTGGTCCTCGGTGCATGCCGGATTCTCGGTCAAGGGGTCCGCTCCTGGAGTGCCATGTGAGGGGTGGCATCAACCGGCAATCCAACCACCGGAGTTGACGTTTGCCGAGGGTGGGGAGTGGGTGCTTTCGGCGCGATGCCGGTCGTGCACCGGGTTGTTCCAGGTGGGAGGTGTGCGCCCTATCTTGAGCCCCATGAACAGGATCCCGCACGACACGTCCGGTGAACCGAATCCGCTGCGCATCCTCTCCCTCGACCAGCTCCGCCGTCGCACCAGCATGAAATGGCGCACCCATCCGGCCGACGTACTGCCCCTGTGGGTGGCCGAGATGGACGTCCCGCTCGCCGAACCCGTCGTGCGTGCGGTCGCCGAGGCGCTCGCGCTCGGCGACACCGGCTATCCGTCGGGCACCGCCTACGCCGAGGCGTTCGCCGCGTTCGCGGAGAAGCGGTGGGGGTGGGACGGGCTCGCGGTGGAGCGCACCGCGATCGTGCCGGACGTGATGCTGGGCGTCGTCGAGATGCTCCGGCTGGTGTCCGGGCCCGGGGACACGGTGATCGTCAACTCGCCGGTGTATCCGCCGTTCTACCAGTTCGTCGAGCACATGGACCGGCTGGTCCTGGAGGCGCCGCTCGGGCCGGACCTGCGCATCGGCCTCGGCGCGCTGGAGGAGTCCTTCCGGCAGGCCGTCGCTGACGGGCGCCGCGCCGCCTACCTGCTGTGCAGCCCGCACAACCCGACCGGCACCGTGCACACGGCCGACGAGCTCTCCGCGGTGACCGCCCTCGCCGGCCGCCACGGCGTCCGCGTCGTCGTGGACGAGATCCACGCCCCGGTGACCGCGCCGGGCGCGGACTTCGTGCCGTACCTGAGCGTCCCGGGCGCGGAGAGCGGCCTGTCGCTGATGTCCGCGTCGAAGGGCTGGAACCTGGCGGGGCTGAAGGCGGCGCTCGCGATCGCCGGACCGGCGGCCGCCGCCGACCTCGCCCGGCTGCCGGAGGAGGTGGGCCACGGCCCGAGCCACATCGGCGTCATCGCCCACACGGCCGCCCTGACCGACGGCACCGCCTGGCTGGACGCCCTGCTCGGCGGCCTCGACGACAACCGCCGGCTGCTGTCCGAGCTGCTCGCCGAGCACCTTCCCGCCGTCACCTACCGCCCCGGGGAGGCCACCTATCTGGCCTGGCTCGACTGCCGGGCCCTCGGCCTCGGCGACGATCCGGCCGAGGTGTTCCTGGAGAGGGGGAGGGTGGCGCTGAGCCCGGGCGTCCCCTTCGGCACCGGCGGGGCGGGCCACGTACGCCTGAACCTGGCGACCTCGCCCGAGATCATCACCGAGGCCGTACGGCGGATGGCGGCGGCGCTCCCCTGAGCACGGGCCCCGGCGCAGCGGGCCGGACGGACACCGGCCCGGGCGCACACCGGGCTGGAGGGACACCGGGCTGGAGGGACACCGGGTTGGAGGGACACCGAGCCGGAGGGATACCGGGCCGGAGGGACACTGGGCTGGGCCGGACACCGGCCGGAGGGATACCGGGCCGGACGGACACCGGCCGAGGTGGATACAGGGCTGGGCCGGACACCGGCCGGAGGGATACCGGGCCGGACGGACACCGGCCGGAGGGACAACGGCCGGAGGGACACCGGCCGGAGGGACACCGGCCGGAGGGACACCGGCCGGAGGAGCCGGCGGGGGCGGAGACCGGCCGGGGCGGATACCGGTCTGGGCGAACACCGGTCGGGTGCGGGGGGCATGGACCCGAGACGGCCCTGCATGATGGGCCCATGCGCGTACTGATGCCGCTCCCCGACCACGACTTCGACGTCACCGAGGTCGCCGTGCCCTGGCGCCTGCTCACGGACGCCGGGCACGAGGTGGTCCTCGCCACCGAACGCGCCGGCACCCGCCCCGCCGCGGACCCGCGCCTGCTGACCGGCGTCCTCTTCGGGCAGCTCGGCGCGGAGGACGAGCCCAAGCGGTTCTACGAACAGCTCACCGCGGCACCCGAGTTCGGCGCCACGGTGAGCTGGACCGACGTGGACGTCACGGCGTTCGACGGACTGCTGCTGCCGGGCGGGCACGCGCGCGGCATGCGGCAGTACCTCGACTCGGCGGAACTGCGCGAGCAGGTGGCCCGGTTCTGGGCGCTCGGCCGCCCGGTCGGCGCGATCTGCCACGGTGTGCTGGTCCTGGCCCGCACCCAGGACCCCGGCACCGGACGCAGCGTCCTCGCCGGCCGCAGGACGACCTGCCTGCCGAAGTACATGGAGCGCACCGCCTACCTGACCACCGCCTGGCGCCTCGGCCGCTACTACCGCACCTACCCGGCGTACGTGGAGGACGAGGTGCGCGCGGCCCTCGCCGACCCGGCCGCCCAGTTCGAGCGCGGCCCCCGGGAGCTCACCCGGCGCGGCACGGCGGGCGACGACACCCATGCCTTCGCCGTCCAGGACGGCACCTATCTGTCGGCGCGCTGGCCGGGAGACGCCTATCTCTTCGCCCGCCGCTACCGGGAACTCCTCGAAGCACCGTCAGGTGCCTAGACTTTTGTCATGGACCACATGTCGCTGGAGCGGCTCGGCACCGAGAAGTACGTGCTGATCACCAGCTACCGCAAGAACGGCACCTCGGTCGCCACCCCGGTGTGGGTGGTGCGGGACGGCGACACGCTCGGTGTGTGGACGGTCGCCGACTCGTGGAAGGTCAAGCGGATCCGGGCCCGCAAGGACATCCTGATCGGCCCGTGCGACCTGCGCGGTCATCCGACCGGCACCCAGGTCCCCGCCGTCGCCGAGATCGGCGACGAGGCGACCGTCGCCCGCTACCGCCGGCTCATCGTCCGCAAGTACGGGATCGTGGGCCGCCTCTCCCTGCTGGGCAGCCGGCTGCGCCGGGGCCTGAAGGGCACCGTCGGCATCCGCGTCACCCTCGCGCCCTGAGACACGGCCGCTGAGGCACTGCCCCAAGACACCCGCGGCCGTGCCGGTCCTCCCCGAAGGAGAAGGACCGGCACGGCCGGTGGCACGTCACGCACGGGTCTACGACCCGTCGAGCACCGTTCCGCTCAGCACCGCCCCGCCGGGCCGCGGGTCGCCGTTGTCGTCGGTCGCCTGGAAGCGCACCGACTCGGTGGGCTCCGTCACCCGGTCCTTGACCGTCGGCAGGCTCACCTCGGCACTCAGCGCTCCCTTGGGCACGTTCGTCGTCAGGTAGAGGTACTTGATCGACGACAGGGGGCGCTCAGGGTCCGGCGACTCGCCCGTGGCGTCGGCGAGCCAGGCCGGGTCGACGTCCTTGGTGGACAGCTCCGGACCGGTGACCGGCACGACGGCGAACATCTCGCCGAGGTCCACGTCGGCGGCCTGGGACAGCACCACCTTCCACTTCAGCGACCGCCCCTCGGTCACCCGGTCCGCCACCGGCGTCACGGTCACCTTCGGCATGGGGTCGTCGTTCAGCACGGTCACCCCACCGCGGTACGAGCCCACGACCGCGCCGTGCACGGCCTTCACGAGCACCGTGTCGTCGACGTCGTAGGAGTAGCGGGTGTTGCCCTTCACCTGGACCGACACGTCGATGTCGTGGCCGCCCGGGTGCACCGTCACCAGGTGCTGCTTCGCCTTGCCGGTGTCCGGGTCGACGACGTGGACGCGGACCTGGCCGCTGCCCTGCCCGGACACCCGGACCGGTACGCGATAGGTGCGGACGCCGGAGTCGCCCTCCTTGACGGTGGTGCGGCCGAGGTCGACCCGCGGCAGCGCCGCGGCACGCACCGCGGGAGTGCCGGGCCGCCAGCCCCAGGCGTCCATCAGCCATGCCTTGCCGGAGTGCGAACGCGGCGTCAGCTCAAGGGACTTGACGTGCCGGAGATCGAGGCCGGCCCGGGTGGCCGCGGTCAGCGGGACGCGCACCTCGCGCGCCCAGTAGGAGGCCGTCCGCTCCGTGCCGGGCAGGCCGTCGACGGCGACGCGGCCGAGCCCGGCCCGCTTGCCGTGCGTGTCGGTGAGGGACACGTCCAGCTTGGTGCCGGCCGAGTCGGGCGGCACGATCACGCGCAGCGAGAGGTCCTTGGCGCCGCCCAGCGACACCGGCCTCCCGGGACGCACCTGGACCGCGGAACCGGGCGCCGACCAGCGCAGGGCGACAGCGCGGCGGCCGGCCTCGCGGTCCGTCTCCCACTGCGCGAAGTGCGGCGAGGCTCCCTTGGTGCCGGATCCGAGGCAGGCCACGGAGTTGTCCGGGTCCACCGCAGAGCACAGCCGTCCGCCGGTCACCGTGACCCTGCCGTCCGGCAGGAAGGCGCCGGCACGGTTCGCGCCGACCGCGTGGGTGAGCACCCGCGCGGGATCGGCCGAGGGCGCCCGGCGCCCCGACCCGTCGAGCAGCGGCCGTACCCGGTCGTCGCCGGCGACGAACAGCCGGGCCGCCGCGGCGATGTAGGTGCTGCCCGCCTGGTGCTGCTGGTCGGCGGTCAGCCGCGTCGCGGTGCCCGGCGAGCACACCGGGTCCCGCTGCTCGGGGTCGTTGTAGAAGTCGTCGTCGGCGGGCGCCTGCGCCTGCCCCGGCGTCCACTCGGTGTTGAAGAAGTTGTGGTCGGCGCCCACCACGTACACCGCGCCGTGCAGGGCGGCGCCGCGGCTGACGGCGCGGGTGCCGTCGACGTACACCTCGCCCTGGAGGTCGGAGACGTCGCCGTCGCAGCCCGGCAGGATCGTGGCCGAGGGCACGTCCGCGACCGGGTTCTGGCCGAAGATCGTCGGTCCGATGAGGACGGTGCCGCGGATGTGCCAGCGCACCGTGCCGTGGTAGCCGTCCTGCGCGGACGGCGGCGGGTAGAGGCTGTCCATGGCCGCGCGGTTCACGCCCTCGCCGCCGCGCGAGTGGCCCACGAGCAGCACGCGCGACAGGTCGGCCGGCGGCGCGTTCCGTACGGCCGCGGGGGCCGAGGCCGGGTGCGCGGCCCAGTCGGCCCAGTCCGCCAGGTGCCGCCGCACCAGCGAGGAGCGGGCCTGCGCGCCGCCGTCCTCGGCCCGGTCGTCCTGGGCGTTGATGCCGTTGGCGGAGATCGACACCGTCACATAGCCCTGCGACGCCAGGAGTTGCTGGTCGCGCAGGTAGCCGCGGTAGCTCGGGATCGGCTTCGTGCCCTGCGGGCAGGGCCAGTCGCCGGTCACGTCCTGACCGGAGTAGCACGTGGAGTGGCGGCCGTGCAGGAACAGGGCGAGCGGACGGTGGCCGGTCGCGCCCTTCGGGGCGACCACCACGGCCTTCATCTCGACGGGTTCGGGGAATCCGGGCAGCCGTACCGGCGGGAGGTCGTACTCACCGGTGGTGGTGCCGTACGAGCCCGGCTTACCCGGATCGACGGAGTTCGCGGGGAGCCGGGCGGGCGGCGCAACCGCCGCGGAGCGCCGCCCGCCCGGGGTCTCGGTGCGGCCGGCGGCGTCCAACTCGCGCCCGCCTGCTCGCACATGAAGGCTCGTCAGATCAGTTGCCGCACCAGCCCGGTGGAGGTCGAGGCGGAAGGTACGGCCGTCCTTGCCGGGGCGCGGGACGCCCAGCATCCGGTCCTTGGCGTAGAACTCGACGCGGGCGTCGGTCATCGGCACCCGGGCCGTCGAGCGCCAGACAAGCTGCCGCCCGGCCCCCTCACCCGTGAGCGTCCAGCCGGGCGGCAGGGCGCCGTCCTGGTCCTGCGCCGTGGTCGACGGTCTGGCCTGCGGCGGTGGTGCCGCCTGCGCCAGCCCTGGCGATCCCCCCGCCACCGCGAGTACCGCCGCAGCGGTCACCCATATTCGCCGGGCACGCAACAACGTCGCCCTCCTCAAGTCGGGTTGCACGGGCGCACCCGTGGTCAGCGGGGCGCCTCTCGTGTCCCGGAGGACGGCAGGGTGAGCCCGTGGGTTGCCTGTGTCAGGGGATTCGCCAGGTGACGGGCGGTGCGATCAGGCCAACCGGGAGCGGCACGCATGGGCGCCGGGCGCGGGGGACAGGAGACTGCCATGAGCCGAACTCCGTTGCGCGCGGCCGTCGTAGGCACCGGCCACCGTGCTCAGACCTTCACCCGCGGCCTCGCTGCGCGCCCCGGCCACCGCGTGGCCGCACTCTGCGACCCCAGCCCGACCAGGATGGCCTTCCACAACCGGCTGCTGGCCGGTGCCGGCGAACCCGCCGCCACCGAGTGGGAGCCGGACCGCTTCAGCGACATGCTGGCCGGGGAAGGCATCGACGAGGTCGTCGTGACGACCGTCGACGCCGCCCACGACCGCTACATCGTGCCCGCGCTCCGGGCCGGCTGCCGGGTCGTCACCGAGAAGCCGATGACCGTCGACGCGGACCGCTGCACCCGCATCCTCGACGCGGTGCGGGCGACCGGCAACTCCCTCACCGTCGCCTTCAACTACCGTTTCAACCCGGTGCACGAGAAGGTCCGCGCCCTGCTCGCCGGCGGCGCGATCGGCGACGTCCTCTCCGTCCACTTCGAGTGGCTCCTCGACACCCGCCACGGCGCCGACTACTTCCGCCGCTGGCACCGCGAGAAGCGGCACAGCGGCGGCCTGATGGTGCACAAGTCGAGCCACCACTTCGACCTGGTCAACTGGTGGCTCGCGGACGAGCCGACGGACGTCTTCGGCTACGGACGCCTCGGCTTCTACGGCCCCGAGGCGGGCGGACGCCACGGACTGCGCCGGGACTACGACCGCGCCCACGGCGCCGCCGCGGCGGCCGGCGACCCGTTCGCGCTGGACCTGGCCGGCAACGACACCCTGCGCGCGCTGTACCTGGACGCCGAGCGGGACGACGGATATCTCCGCGACCGCAACGTCTTCGGCGGCCCGGTCACCATCGAGGACGACATGGCGGTCCTCGTCCGCTACGCACGCGGCGCCACGATGACGTACCACCTGACCGCCTACTCCCCGTGGGAGGGCTACCGGGTGATGTTCAACGGCAGCGGTGGCCGGCTGGAGCTGGAGGTCGAGGAGAGCCGGTGGACGCCGCCGCGGGACCCGGTCGCCTCCGGCAGCGGTGCGCTGCACGGGGACACGGCCGCACAGCACGCGGGCGGCGCGCGGCTCACCCTGCGCCCGCTGTGGCGCCCTCCGGTCGACGTCCCGCTGGACGCCCGTCACGCGGCGCACGGTGGGGGAGACCCGCGCATGCTCGACGCGCTGTTCGGGCCCGTGGCCGCGGGACGCCCGGCGGCCACGGACACGGCGGCGCATCCGACGGCCACCGAACGCGACGGCGCTCTCGCGCTCGCGGTGGGAGTGGCCGCCAACCGCTGCTTCGAGACCGGACGGCCGGTCGCTGTAGGGGAGTTGATCCCCGGGCTGCGGGCGGGGTGAGCCGGTCAGGTCCAGGCGCGGTAGGGCTCGTCGACGAGCTGGAAGACGGGTTCGCCGCGGACCGGGTCCTTGGCGGTCGACAGCCGGACCCGGTCACCGCTGTGGATGCCGATCAGGGGACCCATGACCCGGCCGCGGACGACGAAGCCCTCGGCCATCTCGACGAGGGACACGTTGCGCGCGGCGGGGGTGTTGCGGTTCACCACCGTCGCGTGGCGGACCGTGCCCGTGCCCTCGCTGCGCTCCGTCCGCAGGTCGCCGCCCTGGCAGACCGGACACAGCAGCCGGTGGTACATCGAGGTGCCGCACCAGGTGCAGCGCTGGAAGAGGAGCGTGTCCGCCTCACGCGCCGCGGGATCGAGCAGGCCCGCCGCGGAGCCCGCTGCCTGACTGGCCACGTTTCCTGTGTAGCTGTACACGCTGGTCAACTCCCTGCGCCTCGGCCGGAATCCCACGTGCGCGGATCAACCGTGCACGGACGTGCCCGGTTGACCGTGCCACCGTGCACGCGACCAATGTATGGCACTCAGTGCCACTCGTAAAGGCACTGCGTACCCTCAATTTCGTCCGAGCTCGGACTCGATCTCCTGGACGACCCGCCACAGGGGTGCGTCGCGCCGGGCCACGACGACCACCACGTCCTCCGGCCCGGTGCTCACCCGGGGCGGGGGAGGCGTGCCGAAGGCGGACTGGACGTAGCCGAGCGTGTGGTCCACCGCGGCCTCGGAGTCGTCCTTGCCGTCCGAACGCAGCCAGGAGCGCAGGGCGTTGTTGTGCGCGGCCACCACGGCGGCCGCGATCACGTCGGCCTGGAGGATGCCGTCGCGCAGGCCGGCGAACCGGGCGCGCAGGTACTCCGCGAGGGCGCGCTCGTAGCGCCACACCACGGACAGCTCGTACGCCCTCAGGCCCGGCACCTTCTTGGTGAGGCGGTAACGCTGCACGGAGAAGGCAGGGTTCTCGGCGTACATCCGCAGCACGAGCCGGGCCGCGTCGCAGACCCGCCGCACGGGCTCGTCGTCCTTGTCGCTCGCGGCGAGGAACGCCGTCATGTCGGCCAGGCACCGCTCGTGGTCCGGGAAGACGACGTCTTCCTTCGAGGGGAAGTAGCGGAAGAACGACCGCCGTCCGACGCCCGCAAGCGCCACGATGTCGTCGACCGTCGTCTGCTCGTAGCCCCGCTCGAGAAAGAGCTGGAACGCCGCCGCGACCAGCGCGTCCCGCATCGGTGGCTTCCCGGCCGCCGCCTCCGTAGTCATGCACGGAACGTAGCATCGGTACGGCACGTATGGCACTCAGTGCAGGAGTGTCGGGAACTCGGTGCTCTCCCTCTCCACGCGGCGACCGCGTCCCTGGTACAGCGCTGAACTTCCGGGGCGGCGGCCGCGTATCACTCGTCGGGGGATGGCTCAGGCCCCTGCCTGGGGGCGGAAGGAGAGCACTGTGCCCACACCGCCGGGTTCCGGATCGCCGCACGACCGCCCGCCGCTGGAACCCATCCGCGTCCTGCGGCCGCGCCGCACCGACGCCCTCGCCGAGCTGTTCAAGGAGATGGAGCAGGGCCGGGAGGACCTCGAACCCGTCGCCGTGCCGGATCCGCGGTCCTGGGACGAGGGCGAGACACAGGAAATCCCACGGGTGCCCGCCCACGACGACCGCTTACGCGCCCACGACGACATGGCGTCGCGCCGTGGCGGACGGCAGGCACGCGAGGACCGCTGGGGGTTCGGCCCCGGACTGCGCCGGGCCGCGATCGCCGTCGGCGTCTCCGCGGCCGCGCTCGTCGGCTTCGGCTGCGCCCTGCTGCTGCCCGGCCGCGGCGACCAGGCCGCCGCGCAGCCACCCCGCCCCACGGCCTCCGCCGAGGCGACCGCGGCCGCCTCGGCCGCCGCCACCGGCGCCGCGGACCCCGACGGCGCCGGCACCCTGCGCGAGGGCGACAGCGGCCCCGAGGTGACGGACCTCCAGCAACGCCTGCTGCGCGTACCGGACATCTACACCGGCGGCTCCACGAGCGGCACCTACGACGCCACGCTCAAGGCGGCCGTCGCCCGCTTCCAGCTCTGGTACGGCATCAGCGGCGACGAGACCGGCGTCTACGGCGACGACACCCGGCGGGCGCTGGAGTCACGGACGGCGTACGGCGCCGGCTGAGGCGCCGCGAGCACGAGGCACGGCCCGCCTGCTCCGGCTCCGTCACTGCGGCTCCGCCGGGACCCTCAGGTCCAGGACGCAGACGTCGTCCCGGCGCTCGCCCTCCAGCAGTGAGCCGAGCAGCGGTCCCAGCGACAGCGAGCCGGGCTCGGCGGTGTGGCTCAGGACGGCGTCGGCGAGGCGCTTCAGGCCCCGGTCGATGCTCTCCGCGGGCCGCTCGACCAGGCCGTCGGTGTAGAGCAGGATGCGGTCGCCCGGAGCGAGGCGGCACACCCCCTCCTCGTACACGGGCGCCTGGCTCGCCCCGAGCAGCATTCCACGGGGCCGGTCGAGATAGCGCACCTGGTCGTCGCGCAGCAGCAGGGGCGGCGGATGACCCGCCTGGGCCCAGACCAGGCGCCGTTCGGCCGGGTTGTAGCGGGCGAGGACCAGGGTCGCGGTGCCGTGCGAGTCGCGGGAGTGCAGCAGCAGCGTGTTGAGCCGGGCGAGCGCGCCCGTCAGGGAGGAGCCGGTGATGACCATGCCCTTGGCGGTGAAGCGGAGCTGGGCCATCGTGGCGACCGCGTCGATGCCGTGACCGGCGACGTCGCCGACCATGAACAGCGCGTCCCCGTCCGGCAGTTCGATGGCGCTGAACCAGTCGCCGCCGACGTGGACGCCCGACTGCGCGGGCAGATAGGCGACGTCGACGCGCAGCCCCGCCAGGCGCACCGGCCGGGTGGGCAGGGGAAGCAGCGCGTGCTGGAGGCGGCCGGCCAGCGTCCGCTCGGCGCGCAGCACGTCGTGCTGGGTGAGGATGGCCCGCTCGCTCTCCACGAGCGCGAGTTCCGCGCTGCGTTGCGCGGTGAGGTCCTGGATCACGCCGTGCACCTCGACGGTGGTCCCGGCGGAGTCCGGCACGGCCTCCGCCACGGCCCGCAGATGCCGCAGCCCGTCCGCCGTCCTGACCCGGAAGGGGACGTCGAACGTCCGCCCCTCCGCCAGGAGTTCGCCGATGGCGTGGTTCAGGGCGGGTCCGTCCTCGGGCAGGGCGAGGACGGGCAGGTCGGTGAGGGCGACCGGACCGTCCGCCGGATCGCGGTCGAAGAGGGCGAACACCTGGGACGACCAGGTGACCTCGTGCGTGATCAGGTTCCAGCTGGCCCAGCCCAGGTTGCCCAGCCGCTGGAGGTCCGCGAGCCGTTGCTCCTGCCGGTCGGAGGAGCCGTGCCGGACCCAGGTGACGACCAGGCCCTCGCCCAGCCGCGCGGCCCGCACGGTGTAGGTGGACAGCTCGGTGACGCCGTCCACCGTCTCCTGAAGGCCGAACGGCTCGCTCTCGTACGGCGTTCCGGTGGCCAGCGCGTCCTTGAGGCTCTGCCACATGGGCTCCTCCGCCAGCGCGGGGCAGCACTCACGGAAGCGCCGGCCGATCAGTTCGGGTCCGGCGCGGCCGACCACGTCGACGGCCTGTGCGGTCGCCGCCTCGATGCGGTAGTCCTCGATCGCGCCCGCCGTGGTCCGCGCCGGCGTCAGCAGCATCGCCGCCCCCGGCAGCGCGTCGAACACGGCCTGCACGGCGGCCGCGGAGGCGTCGGCGGCGTCCTGGGGGCGCAGGCCGATCGCCAGCAGCCGGCCGGCGCAGAGCCGGGCCACCGCCTCGAGATGCTGCCGGGCGCGCGGCGAGAACGGCCCGACACCGGAGCGCAGGACCCCGATGCACACGTCGGGTCCCTCTGGGGTGGGCACGGGCAGCCAGGCGCGGGACTGCCATCGTCCGGGGGGATCGATCAGCAGGTACTTCTTGCGGTCCGCCTCGGCGTCCTCCAGCCAGCGCGGCTGCCCGGTCCGCAACGCCTCGAGCGGCGCGATCCCGGTCAACGGCGGCACGTGGCGCCACTGTTGGGCCAGGGTGTCGTCGACGCCGGCGTGCCCGATCAGCTGGAGTTCGCCGGCGGGCAGCCGGGCGTAGACCATGACCGCGTCGGCGTCCACCTCCGGCGCGAGGTGCGCGAGCAGGCACCGGGCGAGGTCCTGCGGTGTGGCGACGCGGACGAGTTCCGTGCCGAGCGGGCCGAGATCCGCGGGACCGTCCTCGGAGTCGGGTGCCTCGCGTACCGGCTCGACCGCGGGCACGGAGCGAGCCGCGGGAGCCTGCTCCTCGGCGGTGCCGGCCATGGCGGGCACCAGCGTGCCGAGGGTGATCCAGCACTCCTCCAGCAGTGAGTGGCCGGCCGCCTCGGCCCGCCGCTGGAGTTCCTCCTCCGCGGCGTCGGGGGAGCAGCCGGTCAGCACCATCGTGACGCCCTTGGCCTGGTCGACGACGGCCGCCTTCGCCGCCAGGTCGCGCAGCCGGTCCATCTCGGCGCGCTGTCTGGCGACCACCTTGGCCAGCGCAACGGTGTCCGGCGCGGCGCGGGATTCCGCACCCGGTGCGGGCTCGCTCGTCACGGGTCGAGCATCGCACACCGCGGGCGTTCCGATCGTGGTCTTGCGGGCTCCGGTTTCACCCGGAAACGGAAGGCCGAAGCCCTGGTCGCCGGCGCCCCGGTCCGGCTCGCGGATCAGTCGTCCGGCGGCCGGTACAGCCACAGCCGCAGCAGCCTGCTGAGCCGCGGCATGAGCAGGTACGTCAGCACCGGCAGCAGCACCAAGGGGAACACGGCCGCGCGCAGCGGCAGCGGCCACGTCGCGGTGCGGGGCGTCACCAGCCACTGGATGAGCAGGGTGCAGGGATAGGCCCCGAGGAAGGTGGTGAGCACCATCTTCCAGCGCGGCGGCGACTGCACCGTGGTACCGGGCAGGCCGAACCAGGTCTCCATGCCGGTGGTCGACTGCCGCTCGCTGCCGATCTCCGTGGCGACGTCCTCGATGCGCGCGTGCCAGGAGGCCCGCTCGTCGGACTCCAGCCACTCGGCCAGCCGCCGAGCGTCGCAGAAGCGGAGCACGGCGTGGTAGCGGTGCCCGCCCTCGGGGCGCAGCCAGGCGACGCCCTCGTTGCCGGGGAACCGTCTGGCGCAGCGGGTGATCCCGCGGGTCCACTCCTCGAACTCGTGCTCCCGGCCGGGGCGCACCTGCCAGGTGAGCACACTGGTGACCGGTTTGCCGCCGCGCAGCTGGGTGGTGCTCATGGTCACCACGTGTGCCACGCGTGGCGCGGATCATGCATCGGGAGGGGAGGTGCGGTCAGCGCCCGGAGTCGATCAGGGCCTGGCTGACGGCGCGGACGCTGCGCGCGATGTGCTGGAGCTGCATGACCTCGGCCGCGTAGAGCTTGATCGTGTGCTCGATGACCGACTCCGGCAGGCCCAGCGCGGGCAGGTCGGCGCGCGCCGTCTGCAGGGCGGTGCGGGCGACGCGGATCTCCTGCTGGACCTGGATGTGCGCATGCCGGGCGAGCAGCACGGGGTGGCGGATCAGGGCCGGGTAGCTGCCGTAGCGCGCGGGCACCAGCTCGCGCAGCCACTTGGCCGCCGAGCGCTCCCAGTCGTAGGAACCGGGCTGCTTGACCTGGCACGGCCAGTCCGGGCTGATGCGCGTGGTCGTCAGTTGCATGATCGTCGCTTCCGGTCTGCGGCGTCGGGAGGGTGGTCCGACATGGGGCGGGCGGCCCCGGCCTAGGGGATGACCGGGGCCGCCAAGGGCGCTCGCACGGACGAGGCCCGCCCGGACACCATGAGCGCCGACGCGGGTAGGAGACGGCGGCTCCGGAGGTGTCCGGGGTGACGCCTGAGCAGTATTTATATATGCCGTCCGCTTTGCAAGACGCATGAAAACATTCATGCGCGATATGTAGTGAAAGGTCCCTTTGTAATGTGTGAAAGCTGGAGTCAGTGGTGTTGCTCCTGAGCGCGGAGGGTCAGTCGCGCAGGAAGAACTGGTGCTGCTCGGAGATCTGCTCGTACTCCTCGAGGCGCGCCTGGGTGCGCTCCGGGTCGGCGTCGGTCATCGCCTGCAGCAGCGCGGAGGAGATGACGCCGGGCGCCGCGTAGGTGTCGAAGACCAGCCGGGAACCGGTGCCGGTGGCGAAGACGGCCTCCGCCTCGGCGGCGACCGGGCCGAGCGCCAGATCGGTGATCAGCGCGATCCGCAGACCGGCGCTGCGCGCGACCCGTACCGCGGTGAGCGTCTCTTGCGCGTGCCGGGGCATCGAGAACGCCAGCACCCACGTGCCGCCCGCCTCGCGCGACTGCAGCAGCGCGTCGTAGGCGACGCTGCCTCCGCGCGTCACCAGCCGCACGTCCGGGTGGATACGGCGCGCCGCGTACGCGAAGTACTCGGCGAGCGAGGCCGAGATGCGCAGCCCGAGAACGGTCAGCGGGGTGGAGTCCGACAGCTTGCGGCCGAGGTCGATGATCTGGTCCGGGTCGGCGAAGTCGCGTCGCAGGTTCTCCAGGTTCTCGATCTCCGCGTCGACCGCCGCCTGGAGCTCGTTGCTGACGTTCTCCTCCGTCGTGCCGGGTCCGCCGGCCAGGGTGCCGAGGGCGATCGACTGGAGCTTCTCGCGCAGCGCCGGGTAGCCGCTGAAGCCGACGGCGGCCGCGAAGCGCGTCACCGAGGGCTGGCTCACGCCCACGCGTTCGGCGAGGTCGGTGATCGAGAGGAAGGCCGCCTCGGTGATGTGCTCGATCAGGTACTGGGCGATGCGCCGCTGGCCGGGGGAGAGCCGGGGCCGGTCGAAGAGCGTCCTGAGCTGGGAGGCCGGGGCGGCCTCGACTTCGGGTGCGGTCTTGCCCGAGGTGATGGCGGATGCCTGTGCGCGTGCCTGCTGCGGCGATGGCACCGGTGCGCCTCCTTTGTCTCCCACAGTGCTTCAACATAGCTCACGCACCGTCGTGACCAGGGGTTGTCGTGCGCGTCTCACCGCCGGTAGATCGTGATCGAGTACCCCACCTCGTCGATCGCGCGGCTGCTGTGGATCAACGCGGCCAGCCGGCCCCGCGCCTTGGCCGCCGCCGAGTCCGACACGACGAGCAGCCCCCGGACCTGACGCGGCGCCACCTTGCGCGGGTCGCGGCCCTCGACGCCGTAGTACGACGGCACTCCGCTGCCCTTGTAGACGAGCCAGATCCGCTCGCCGCGGTAGCGCTCGTGCAGCCGGTCCGCGAGCCGGCCGAGGTCCTGGCCCCAGTCCACGTTGGAGTCGTGCAGCCGCAGATGCGTGCGGGCCGGACCGCCGAACGCCTCGTTGGAGTACGGCAGATAGTAGGGAAACGTCCGCAGCGAGCTGACCGCGACGAACAGCACCAGCGCCGCGGTCACGAGCGGCGCCCACCGCCACCGCACCGTGAGGACGCAGCCCGCGGCCACCGCGAGGAACATCGGCACGAAGATGGCGTACCGCGTCCCGAAGTCCCGCGCCCCCGTCATGGCCGCGGCCAGCAGCACGGCGGCGGGCAGCAGCACGTAGGGCGCCGCGGGCCGCAGCCGACGCACCGCCACCATCACGACGGCCCCCGCGATCCACAGGGCGAGCATGCCCAGCGGCGTCTTCACCAGCAGGGCGGCCGGCAGGTAGTACCAGCGGGACCCCGTGTACAGATGGCCGAAGAGGAAGCCCTGCCAGGGGTAGTTCTCCAGCCCGAACTGGATACGCATGCCGTCCCGGTAGGACGCCGGCAGCGGCAGCAGCCGCACGAGCAGCCCCTTCACCCCGTGCACGGCCGGCACGGGCTGGCCCGGCGCCGAGCGCAGCCCCGGATCGACGGCCAGATACGACGCCCATACGACCGCCACGGCCACCCCGGCGGTGACGAGCGCCGCCGCCGCGGCCCGCGCCGCGCTCCGGCGCCGGCCGTCGGAGCGCGTCTGCCACACCGACCAGGCCGCCAGAGCCATCAGCACCGGGACCACCGGCAGCACGTTCATCTTCGTGGCCAGTGCCGCCCCGAGCGCCGCGCCGCCCAGCGGCACGTACAGCCGGGGCCGGCGCCGCGCCCGCCACAGCAGCCACGCCGACGTCAGCGCGAAACCGGCCGCCGGCACGTCCAGCGTCGCCAGCGAGCCCTGGGCGATGACGTCGGGGGAGAGGGCGTACAGCGCGAGCGCCGCCAACCCGGCCACGGCGCCCGCCAGTTCACGGGCGAAGGCGAACACCACCAGCCCGAACAGCAGGGTCAGCACGATCATCGGCAGCCGGGCCCAGAACATCAGCCGCCAGGGGTCGTTCCCGGACTCGTACAGCAGATGCCGCCCGAATCGGCTCTGGTCGCCCTGGTACGCGGTGTCGACGTGCGGGGCGGCGGCCGCCACCCCGGCCGCGATGATCAGCTTGCCGAGTGGCGGATGCCTGGG
>NZ_JBHVGU010000040.1:0-55713 GCF_042800575.1 Streptomyces sp. NPDC057616 | reverse complement strand
CTGATGCTCGGGGTTGAAGCGCACGCGGTGCTCGTGCAGGTAGTCGGCGGCCGTGGCGACGTAGATGGGCTCGTCGATCGTCGGCGTCTGCTGCACGGCGGTGGTGACCATGGCCGCCGCCATCTGCCCGAGCAGCACGAACACCAGCAGCGGCACCAGCCACCACCTGCGCGGCCGGCGCGACGGCCCGGCGGCCGTCGTCCGCCCCGGCGGGTGCTTCTCGTCGTCGCGTGTGCCCGGCTCGAGGACCGAGTGCTGTTCGTGCGCCATCATCCGCCCCGCGGTGACACCGGCCGCGAGGGGGCGGGGCTGATCCGGGCCCGTTCCATGGGCCCTACTCTCGCACCAGCGCCCGCCCCCTGTGCGTCACCGCTTCAGGAGTCGTACCGACAGACCTTCCGTCGTGTAGACGGGTACGGCCCGCAGCCGGTCGGAGTTCAGCTCGACGCGGTCGAAGGATCCGCGCAGCCGCGGGGCCGACAGGACGCGCACCGTGCTGCCCGCGGCGGGCGGCCTGCGGTCGTCGAGCCGCAGCGACAGCACGCTGCCCGCGCCCAGCAGCGCGCGGTGCGTCACCTCAAGGGCGGGCTCCTGCCCCGCCTGGAGGGTCAGCTCCAGCGTGCCGGACTCCTGGGCGTACCCGCCCCGCACGCACAGGGGCTGCCGCACCCGCAGCGTTCCGCCGGAGACCCGCACGTCGCCGTGGCCCAGCGCGCGGGACGAGGCGGCCACCAGCGTGCCGCCCATGACGAGGGTGCCGCCGGTGTACGCGTTGCGGCCGGTCAGGGTGAGCGTGCCGGTGCCCCGCTTGGTCAGCCCGCCGGCGCCGTCGATGTCGTTGCGCCAGCTGTCGGCCGCGTGGAATCCGCCCGCCGCGGCGTCCATGGTCACGGTCACGTCGGAGTCGAAGGCGCCGTAACCGTCCGCCGCGGCGAACAGGTCGAGCCGTCCCCACTGCTCGAACCCGTCGAGGAGCACGTACCCGGAGGGCAGCGCGGTGGTGCGCAGCACCTCACGGCGCCGGTCCGCTTCCAGGTACGGCAGCCGCGTCTCCAGCAGCACCTCCGCGCCCTTCGGCACGGTCAGCGGCAGGCTGCGGCCCTGGCGCGTCAGCACGTACGTCAGGTGCGGCGCGACCGCGCGGGCGTTGGCGTCCCGGTCCGCGTAGGCGTCGCCCGGGTCGGAGTGGGCGTAGGCGAAGAGGCTGTCGGCGGTGGTGCCCGTCCGCGCGGTGAAGTACTCCAGTGCCTGGGCGCGGGCGGCGGCCTTGAGGGCGGCGTTCGCCGGATCGGCCAGGGTGGCGGCGGCGAGCGCGGTCGCCATGATGCGGCCGCCGAGGACGTCGACCGTGGAGTGCATGCCCGCCACGATCCGGGTGTGGCTGAGCTCGAAGGCGCGCGTCACCAGCTCCTGGAACCGCTCGGGCACGGCGTACGCGTAGGCCAGGCAGGCCAGGTGGAAGGCGTTGGTGTGACCGCTCGGGAAGCCGCCGTCGTCCGTCGCGCTGGTGCCGCGCTGGCGCAGCAGCTGCGGCGCGACGACCACCTCGGAGTCGTAGACGGGGAAGCCGAGCGCGTCCGTCCTGCCGGTGTCGACGACCTCGCTGTCCTCGTTCATGCGCCACGGACGCGGGTACTGGTAGGCGTACTTGGACGGGTTGCCGGAGGCGTACGGGCCGCGCACCGTGTCGACGAGTTCGGCCACCTTGCCGAGCGCGGAGTCGTGCGAGCCGGCGCCGAGCGCGGAGCCGGCCGGGGCGTCGGCGGGCACCGCGTCGTCGATCTTGGCGGGCGGGGTGCCGTCGGGGGCGGCGGTGATCGAGGTGACGGCCTGGGCGCCCGCCCGGTAGAGGCCGGCCAGCGGGCCCAGGCCCGCGATCATCGCGTAGCTCTGGTGCTGGCGGTCGTACACGAACGCCTCCTTCGCCTGCGCGTCCGTGCGCGCCCCCGTGACGCGGGCGCAGTAGCGCATGTTGGCGCGCAGCACCTCGGGCCGCAGCGGCGTGCCGGTGTTCCAGGCGCCGCCCGTCTTCCAGACCTGGGCGAAGCCGCCGAGGACGCGGACGACGGCGTTGGTCTCGGGCGTGAGGTTCGCCGCGACGTTGGTCCTGTAGTCGTCGACGAACGCGGCGGGCGCCGTGGCGGCCTTGGCGTCCCCCGCGGCCGACCACGCCACGAAGGTGGGCGCGGCCAGCACACCGGCCGACGCGCCCAGGGAGGTCTTGAGGAAACCCCGTCTGCCGACGGCGGGTCGACCGGCCGACGAGGAGGAGCCGTGTCCGGCTGATGACGGCATGCGCGTGCCTCTCTTGAGTTCTGCGGCCTCGCGGCCGGAAGGAAGAGCGAGCGAAGGTGCCTGGTGGGACGCCTGGGGCGGATGGCTCAGGTGCGTCCCGTGAACCGCTGAGCGAAGATCTACGGCCGCGCCCTGACCCGTCGGCGAGACACCGGGGGCGGGGACGTGGCCGGTGCGTGAACGCGGGCCGGCCTGTTCACAGGATCGAGCGGGCCAGTGCCACGGCCCCCTCGACCGGCGGCACGCGCAGCGGCCGCGGGCGTGCGCCCGGCACGGCCGCGGCGAGCGAGGCCGCGAAGGCGTCGTAGAGCGGGGGCTGGGCGAGGATCGTGCTGCCCGCGACCACCACGTCGTCCACCACGACCCCCCGTTCGGCGAGCCGTCGCACGAGCCCGGCCAGTGAGCGGCCGGCCTCGGTGATCACCGCACGAGCGAGCGGGGAGCCCGCCTCGGCGGCCGCGAACACGGCCGGCGCGTGCCGGCCCCAGTCCGCGGACACGTCGGCGGCGCCCTCCAGCGCGGCGCCGAGCGCCGGCACTTCGGGGACGCCGAAGGACGCGAGCAGCTCCCGGGCGAGTGCGTCGGGCTCCTGCCCGCGGTCGTGCGCCGCCCACGCGGCACGCGCGGCCTCGCGTACGAGACCGGCCGCGCCGCCCTCGTCGCCGAGCACCGCGCCCCAGCCGCCGACCTGGACGGGATCGCCGTCGGGCAGCCGGCCCACCGCGACGGACCCGGTGCCGGCCACCAGGCCGACGCCCTTGTCCAGACCGGCCGCGGGCACGAGCAGTTCGGCGTCGCCGACGACCGACGCGGGCACGTCGAAGTGGAGTTGCAGAGCGGTACGTATCTGCGCGCACTGGCGCGCGGTCTCGCAGGCGTGGCCGCCCACGGCGACGGCGGACGGGCGCGCGCCCGCGGCCAGCAACCCGGCGACCAGCGCGGCCAGCCGGCCGGCCGCGGCCACCGGGTCGTGGGGCCGCCAGCCGCTGCTCGCCGTCACCTGGTCGGCGACGCGACGGGAACCGGCGTAGGCACGCAGGTGGGTCTTGGTGCCACCCACGTCGATGCCGACCACGAGAGGCGTGGAGTCCTGCACGGAACCTCTTTCGTCGTTGTGCTGCACTGCATGGCGTTGCACTGCGACGGCGGGCGAACCGTGCCTGGAACAAAGGAAGTTGGGGAACTAGGGAAGCCCCGGGACGGGCTTCTGACGGACACGGCAGGCGAGTACCGTGAAGTTCGTTAGGAAGTTAACTAACGAAGTACAGTGCGTCAAGAGGTGTCGCGGACTCGATCACCGAGCGGCCCTGACCTGTGGGAGAACTGTGATACACGACGTGGCGCAAGCCCCCCGCCTGACCGAGAGCGCGAGCGCCGTGTTCGCCGTGCTCGCCGAGGCGGGCAGCGCGACCCGGCCGCAGCTCGCGAGCCTGGCGGGTCTGTCCAAGCCGACCGTGTCCTCCGCCGTCGCCGAACTGGAGGGCGCCCGGCTCGCCGCCCACTCCGGCACCGCCTCCGGCGCCACGGGCCGGTCCGCCGCGGTCTACGGTCTCGGGCCGGCCGCCGGCGTCGTGCTCGCCGTCGACCTCGGCCCCGCCGTGACCCGGGTGCGCGGCTGCGCCCTGGACGGCACCCTGCTCGCCGAGGCCACCGGCACCCGGCCCGAGGCCCCCGACGTGGTGCGCGAGGCGCTGGCCGCGCTGCCCGACGGGGCGCCGCTGCGCACCGTCGTCGTCGCCGTCGGCGATGTCACCGCGCGGGGCAAGGAGGGCTTCGGCGTGCGTCCGGCGACGGCCAAGGCCGGTCCCGTCTTCGACGCCATGGCCGTCGCGCTGCCGCCGGGAGTACCGGTGCACCTCGAGAACAACGTCAACTGCGCCGCGCTCGCCGAGCTCCACGAGGGCGCGGCCCGCGGCCGGCACACCTTCGGCTATCTGCGCATCGGCGTCGGTATCGGTCTCGGCATCGTGGTCGGCGGGCAGGTGCTGCGCGGCGCCAACGGCGCCGCGGGTGAGCTGGCCCGGCTGCCCTACCCCTGGGACGAGGGCCGCGAGCCGCGCCACGAAGCGATCGAGGAGTACATCGGCGCGCGCTCGCTGCTGCGGCGCGCGGCGGACGCCTGGCGGGACGAGGACGGGCCGTGCCCCCGTACCGCCGAGGAGCTCTTCGCGCTCGCCGGCGAGGGCCGGGAGTCGGCCCGTGCGGTGCTCGGGCGGCACGCCGCGGACGTCGGCCGGCTCGCCGCCGCCGTGACCGCCGTACTGGACCCGGGGCTGATCGTCCTGGGCGGCAGTACCGCCAAGGACCCGCAGATCCTGCCCGGTGTGCGGGCCGAGCTCGACCGGCTGAGCTGGCCCACCGAAGTGGTCAGCAGCACCGTCGGTGACCTCGGCACGGTCGTCGGTGCCGCCCGGCTCGCGGTCGCCCGCGGAGTCCAAACCGTGACCGAGGCCGCGCGGACTAAGGATTGACGGCCTCCGACTCGGTCTGCCAATGTCCGGACAAGCGCTTTCTAAGTCGGCCGGGACGCCGGCTTGGGTCGGCGTCCCGGCCGTACGCGACGTACGGCAGCCGCACCGGGGTGAGCTGGTGCGGCGACGGCCCTCGGGGCCGGGGATCCCACTCGTCGAGGAGCGATGCGGCCGGGCGAGGCCGCGCCCCCGGAAAGCGAAATTTCCTGGAAAATGCACCCGTGCCGCCTCGGTCGGCGCCGTGCTCCGTCCCCTATGACGAAAAGGGATCGATGATGATCAGTGTGGGTGTGCGGCGCTCCCGCCGACTCGGCCGCGGCGGTATACGCCGTGTGGTTCCCCTCGCTGCCGTGGCCACGGCAGGTGCCCTTCTGCTCTCCGCCTGCGGCGGTTCTGGGTCCGGCTCGGGCGGCACGTCCAAGTCGCTGACGTTCTGGATCTCCACGGTGCCGGGACAGGACGCGGGCTGGAAGAAGCTGGTCGCGCAGTACAAGAAGGAGACCGGCGTCAAGGTCAAGCTGGTCAACATCCCCTACGACGGCTACACCACGAAGCTGCACAACGCCGCGCAGGCGAACTCCCTGCCCGACGTGGCGGCCGTCCCGGCGCTGGACCCGATCTGGTCGAACAAGCTGGTGGACCTCAGCTCCATCGCCGGCAACAAGGCGAACAACATCAACGCCAACTTCCTGGCGAAGGACTCGTCCGGGAAGGTGCTCTCCATCCCCTCGGACGTCACCGCCTCCGGCCTGTTCATCAACAAGTCGCTGTTCGAGAAGGCCGGGGTCTCCTTCCCGACCTCGCCGCAGAAGACCTGGACCTGGACCGAGTTCATCAAGGCGGCGAACAAGGTCCGCGAGAAGACCGGCGCCAAGTACTCCCTGACGTTCGACCAGTCGCCCTCGCGCCTTCGCGCCATGGTGTACGAACTCGGCGGCAAGTACGTGCACGCCGACTCCTCCGGCAAGTTCTCGGTGGACGCCGCGACCAAGAAGGCCGTGAACACCTTCGTCGGATGGAACGACGACAGGACCATGCCGAAGTCGGTGTGGACCAGCGGCGCCGATCCGTCGGCCATGTTCCAGAGCGGTGACGTCGTCGCCTACTGGTCCGGCGTGTGGCAGGTCGCCGCCTTCTCGGAGTCCATCAAGAAGTTCGACTGGGCGAGCGTCCCGACCCCCGCCGAGCCGGTGCAGGCCAGCGACGTCAACAGCGGCGGCATGATGGTCGGGTTCAACAACAACGGCGCCGCGGCCACCGCCGCGAAGAAGTTCATGTCCTGGCTGTACGAGCCGGCCCACTACACCGAGCTGTGTGCGGCCTCCGGGTTCCTGCCCGTCGAGAGCGGTCTGAGCCCGAAGTACCCCTTCAAGTCCGCGGCGGCGCAGGCGGCGTTCAAGCTCTACAACGAGGAGATCCCGCTCTACGCCCCGATCTCGGGCTACTTCAACGGCGCCCAGACGAACTGGGTGCTGAAGGGCAAGAGCCTCACCGAGGACCCGACCAAGACGGAGCTCGGCAAGGCGATCAACGGCCAGCAGTCGGCCGACAAGGCCCTGGAGAACATCGTGGCCGGCTACAACCAGCAGGTCGGCGGCGCATCCTAGGCCACAGGGCCGGGTGGCGGGCCGAGACCCCGCCGCCCGGCCCTGGCGCCCATGTGACGCCGGGCCCACGGCCCGAGCCCACGGCAATCCATTCCACCAGCACGGAGTCAGGAAGATGACAAAACGCGCCTCGGCCGTGTCCGCGAGCCCGCCCAGGAGACGCAGCAATTACGTTCTCGCGCCGCTCGTCCTCATCGCGGCCAACGTCGTGCTCTTCGCGCTGTTCTTCGTCTGGCCGGCGGTGATCGGGCTCGTCTACTCCTTCACGAACTACACGGGCGTGGGGGCGTTCCAGTTCGTCGGACTGGACAACTACCACCACCTGTTCGGGGACTCCACCTTCTACGATGCGCTGACCCGGACGCTGCTGTACGCCGTGCTCTTCGTGCCGCTGAACTTCGCGCTCGCGCTCGCCGCCGCCAACCTGGTGGTCAGCAAGCACGCCAAGGGCACGTCGGTCGCCCGCGTCATCTTCTTCATCCCGTGGCTGCTGTCGCCCATCGTCGTGGGTGTCCTGTGGCGGTGGCTGTTCGGCGAGAACTTCGGACTGGTCAACTACGTCGTCGAGAAGCTCGGCGGAAGCGCCGTCCCGTGGCAGTCGAACGCGGACCTGTCCCTGCTGGTGGTCGTGATGGCCGCGTCCTGGGCCTGGACGGGCTTCTCGATGCTGCTGTTCATAGCGGCGATCAAGAACGTGCCCACCTCGTACTACGAGGCGGCCTCCCTCGACGGAGCCGGCCCCTGGCGGCAGTTCGTCAGCATCACCCTGCCGAGCATCGCGCCCACCTCGTTCATCGTGATCCTGCTCAACACGATCAACGCGATGAAGGAGTACCCGGTGTTCGTCGCCCTCAACAACGGCGGGCCCGGAACGTCGAACAACCTGCTCGTCCAGTACATCTACGAGACCGGCTTCAAACGGGGTCAGATCGGCTACGCGAGCGCCGCGTCGTTCGTGCTCATGCTCATCCTGATGGCCGTCGCGGTCATCCAGCTGATCGTCAACCGGCGGGTGGAGAACCGATGACAACCACAGACATGCCGCGCAAGGTCGACGTCGCCCCCGGACAGGCCGCGACGGGAAAGCGGCCCCGCGGCGCGAGCGGCGGCGGGCTGCGGCGGGCGGTGTCCGCGACGACCCTGCTGTGGATCCTGGCGTGCCTCTACGGGCTGCCGGTGCTGTGGTTCGTCCTCAGCTCCCTCAAGCCGGCTTCGGACCTGTTCTCGTATCCGCTGACGCTGGTTCCGCACAACCCCACCCTGGCGGGTTACCTGACGGCGTGGCGCAGTGCCAACTTCTCCCAGTACTTCATCAACACGACCATCGTGTGCGTGATCACGACGATCCTCACGGTGGGCGTCAGCTGCTGCACCGGGTACGCGTTGGCCAAGTACGACAACAAGTGGCTCAAGGCGTTCTTCATCTGCATCCTGGCCACCACGATGCTGCCGTCCGAGGTCATGCTCGCCCCGGAGTTCCTGGTGGTCCGCAACCTCGGCCTCTACAACTCGTTCGCCGGCATCATCCTCCCGGCCGTGCTCACCGCGACCGGATGCTTCATGTTCCGCCAGTTCTTCCTGACGGTCCCCGACGAACTCGTGGAGGCCGCGCGCATCGACGGCGCCCGTGAACTGTCGATCTTCCTGCGGATCATGGTGCCGCTCTCCCGGCCCATCATGCTGACGCTCGCCATCCTGTCCTTCCAGTGGCGTTGGAACGACTACATCTGGCCCCTGCTGATGCTCAACGACCCCAGCAAGTTCACCGTGCAGATCGGCATCCAGAGCATCGTCGGCGCGCAGAACATCAACTGGTCGGTCCTGCTGGGCGCATCGGTCATCTCGATGATCCCGCTGATCGTCATCTTCCTGGTCTTCCAGCGCTACGTCATGGGCGCCGACATCAACGCCGGACTGAAGGACTGACCGTGCCCACCCCGCTCGACCACGAGTTCGTCCACGCGGTGGCCCGCGCCGCCGACCGCTACGCCACCCCGGTGGCGGCCCGCCCCGACGAGGAACCCGCCGGGCTGACCCACCGCGCCCTGGCCCGCCGGGCGAAGACCCTGATCGCGGCGTTCCGTTCCCCGGACTCGGTGCTGCACGGCAGCAAGGAGGCCGTCGCCGCCACCACGACCCACCTGCGCGCGCTGCGGTCCGTGCAGACCGCCTCCGGCCTCTTCGCCGGCGGGGACAACGTGCAGTCGCCGCCGGATTCCGCGTTCACCGTCAACGACGTGTGCGACGCGCACGTCCTCGCCGCCGGCGCGGGGCCCGAACTGCACGACGTCACGGCCGCGTTGGAGGAGATCGCCGGCGCCGCCACCGGCAGTCTCCTGACCGGTGGGGTGCACACCCCGAACCACCGCTGGGAGCTGTGCGCGGCGCTCGCCCGGCTGCACCGGTCGTTCCCCGACGACCGCCTGCTCGACCGCGTGGCGCAGTGGCTCGCCGAGGGCGTCGACATCGACGCGGAGGGCCTTTACTCGGAGCGCAGCGCCAACTACGCGGCCCATGTGTCCAACCCGTCGCTGCTCCTGCTGTCGGAGGTGCTCGGCCGCGCCGACCTGCGGGACGCCGTCGAACGCAACCTCACCACGACCCTGGACCTGATCAGGCCGGACGGCACGGTGGAGACCGTCCACTCGCGGCGGCAGGACCAGCACCAGCCGTTCCCCCTGGCGCCCTACCTGCCGCATTACCGGCTGCTCGCCATCCGCACCGGACGGGGCGACTTCGGCCGGGCGGCGCGGCTGGCGGCCGCCGGCGGCGTCGACGACCCCGGCCTGCTCGCCGAGACCCTCCTCACCCCGGACCTGTGCCGCACCTTGCCGGCCGCGGCCGAACAGCCACTGCCACGCGACCGGTACCTCACCACCGCGCGCCTGGCCACGCACGCCACCGCCACCACGCACACGGTGGTCCACGGCGGCTCCGACGTGCCGGAGCACCGGCGCATCCGCTCGGGTCTCGCCTGCAACCCCACCTTCCTGCGCCTGTTCGCCGGTGACGCCGTCCTCGACGCGGTCCGGCTCTCGCGGGCGTTCTTCGACCTGGGCCCGTTCCGCGCGGCCGGCATGCAGCGGGTCACCGACACGCGCTACCGGCTCACCGAGACCCTCACGGCCGCCTACTACCAGCCCCTTCCGCCGGACCGGCGACGCGGTGACGGCGCCTACCGCATGGCGGACGAGGGACGGTTCTCGGCCGCCATGGCCTTCCCGGACCGGCCACGCGACGAGGTCTCGCACACGACCCGCGTCGACGTGGACCTCAGGGAGGACGGTGCCGACCTGCGGATCGACATCGGCGGACCACCGATGCCCTGGGCGCTCGAACTGACCTTCCGGCCCGGCGGCGTGCCGGAGGGCGCCGAACCGATGGGCGACGGACGCTGGTGCCTGACGAGCGGGCCGGCGACCTATCGCGTCGGCGACGACGAGATCCGGGTCGAGGCCCGTGTCGAGGCGGGCGAACCGCTCGCCGGCCCGGACCGGGGCGACGTCCTGCGGTACGACCCGGGTCAGGACCACACCGTGGTCGGCGGCACCGACGCGACGACCGGGAACCGCCTCTACATCGGCGGGTACGGCCCGCATACGCTGACCGTCGCACTGCGCGGCGCCTCCGGCACGAAGAGCTGAGAACGCGTGCTCCTCCTCCACCAGCGCCGACCGCTGCACGACCTGCCGGACAACCCGGAGGCGTACGACGCCGTCCTCGCCGACGTCGTCGAGCAGGCCCTGGCCCGGCTCACGCCGGAGGGCAACCTCGAACACCCCGACTGTGTCGACGACATCGGCGACACCTCGCTCGGACTCACGTCCCTGCTGGTGCTCGCCCGGGAACGCACCAAGGACCCGCGCCTGCCGGAGGCGGTGCGCCGCAGCCTCGGCTTCCATCTGCGCGAGCGCGTGTACACCGAGGACAATCCCGGCTATCCGAACCTCCGGATCGTCAACTCCGGGCTGCCGTACGCCCGTTACGTCCTGGAGGCGGGCGCGCACCCCATCGGCGACTGGCCGAGCACGGTGTGGGCGCTGCTCCAGGCGGTGAACATCCTCGACGCACCGCACGGCCTCGTCGACGCGGACCAGCGCGCCCGACTCCTCGACGTGGCCCGGGGGTACTGGCGCTGGTTGACCGAGGCCGCCTTCTTCAATCCCCAGGAGGCCGGCAACCAGGCCGTCGGCTGCGTCGTGGGCGGACTGATGCTGGCCCGCCATCTCCCGCAGGAGCAGGGCGAGTCGGTCCGTTCCCGGGCGCTCGCCCTCTACACCGGGAAGATCCGCGCCCACCGGGTGCGGGACCGGGGCGCCCTGCTGCCCCCGGAGCACCGCGGCGCGTACGACAACAACTACGGCCCGATCTCGCTCTCCTTCCTCGCCCAGGCCCACCGGGTCAGCGGCGAGGAGATGTTCGCCGAGGACGGCGACGTGCTCGCCCGCTACCTCGACGCCCGCCTCACGAACGGCGGCTTCGACAACGGCGGCCCCCGCTACAGCGAGCAGCACTCCGGCTTCGAATCGGTCCTGGGACTGCGCTACTTCGGTCACCGCATCGGCTCCGACCTCGGCCGCTACCGGGGCGACACCCGCTGGGGACGGCATGCGGTGAAGCCCGACGGCGGGGTCGACGGCCACTTCGCCTGGATGCTGGTCTGGCAGATCCAGGACGCCACACGCTGGCACCGCACCCCCTCGGCCGAGCCCGTACGCCACCAACTCCGGTCAGGCACCGTCTCGGTGGCCTTCGACGACCGTATGACCCCCTCCGTCGTCGAGGCCGCCGGAACCTACTTCCTGCCCGCGGCCGTGAACCGCCAGCACGGCTTCGGACCCGTGCTGGACGGGTTCGTGTTCTGCCGCCCCATGGGCGAGGTCCGCGTCCGCGACGTGCGCACCGAAGGACTGGCGGCGAAGCTGGTCACGAAGCCGGTCGTCGGCCGTGACCACGTCCTGCGGCACGTGCGCTCCCTCTACGTCACCGACGGCACGAGCCTGTGGACGACGGTCGCCGTGGAACGGCTGCCGGGGGAGCCCTACCTGCTCGCCGGCCTGCCGTACGCGGCCGACGACGGGGACCGGGTGCGCCGGACGGCCGAAGGCGTGGTGGCGTCGGCGGGCACCCTGCGGCTGACCCACCCCGCGGAACAGAGCGCGGAGCACTTCGACGCCCGTGCCGAACTCACCCAGGAACAGGCGGCGTTCGCGCTCGCCGCCGATCCACGCGGCTACGGCAATCCCGACGAGGGCTGGCGCCACCTGGTCAGCTCCACCGCCCTGGAGGCGGGCCCCGTCGCGGACGCGCCGGACGATCTGCACGTGTTCGCCGTGCGGTACGGCACGGAAGGGCCGCTCACGGTGTCCGTGGACCGGGCGGGGGAGCAACTGAACGTCCGCACCGCCCACTTCACCGCCGTCATCGGGGCCGCCGACACACGGGGCGAGCCGGAGCTGACGGTGCGCGCGGTCAATACGTGAGGGCCAGGTCGCCCATCGGCACCATCAGGTCCGCCCGGTCCCGGGCCGCGGCGACCAGCTCGGCGTTGCGCTGGTCGCTGCGCATCACCCACTCGACCGCCTCGTCGTGCCCCTTGCCGAACCGCTCGTGCCGGGCGATCAGCCGGCGCAGCCGCTCCTGCTCGTCCAGGTCGCAGAACCACACCTCGTCCAGCCGGCCGCGCACCCGCGGCCACACGCCCGACGTGAGCAGGAGGTAGTTCCCCTCCGTCACCACCAGCCGGGCCGACGGCGGCACCGGGACCGCTCCGGCGATCGGCTGCTCCAGAACCCGCTCGAAGCCGGGCGCGTACACCACGTCGCCGTACTCGTCCTCGCGCAGCCGCTGGAGCAGTGCCGCGTACCCGGCCGCGTCGAAGGTGTCGGGCGCGCCCTTGCGGTCCCGGAGGCCCAGCCGCTCCAGCTCGGCGTCGGCGAGGTGGAAGCCGTCCATCGGGACGTGCGCGACCCATGGCCGGCCGGTCCCGTTCAGCCCGCGCACGAGGTTCTCGGCGAGCGTGGACTTGCCCGCACCCGGGCTGCCGGCGATGCCGAGGACCCTGCGCCCTCCGTCGCGGGGCCAGGCGCGGGCACGGGCGAGGAGATCGTCGAAAGTCAGCGGCACAGGGCAGAGTGTGTCACCCGGCCGGTTGAGCGATGAACCACGGGGCGGCGGGGAGTCGTCCCTGTACAG
The DNA here is from genome assembly GCF_042800575.1 of Streptomyces sp. NPDC057616. Taxonomy (NCBI): domain Bacteria; kingdom Bacillati; phylum Actinomycetota; class Actinomycetes; order Kitasatosporales; family Streptomycetaceae; genus Streptomyces; species Streptomyces sp. NPDC057616. Next base: position 43,145 of record NZ_JBHVGU010000040.1, on the reverse strand, counting down.
GGGAGACGTCCCCGGCCTACGGGGGAGACGTCCCCGGCGAGGGAAGGAGCGGTGCCGTGCCCGACGACGCAGCGCAGATCCGCACACTGGTCGAGAAGTGGGCCGAGGCCGTCCACCGCGGCGACCTCGACGCGGTCCTCGCCGACCACGCCGAGGACATCGTGATGTACGACGTGCCGCCGCCGCACGAGGGCCTGCACGGCCTCGCCGCCTACCGCGCGACCTGGCCGCCGTTCTTCCAGTGGCAGGCCCAGGGAGCCTGCTTCGACATCGAGACCCTCGACGTCACCGCCGGCACCGACGTCGCCTATGCGCACGCCCTGCTGCGCTGCGGGACGCCCGAGGAACTCGCCGAACGCCCCACCCTGCGCCTGCGGCTGACCCTCGGTCTGCGCAAGGAGCGAAACCGCTGGCTGGTGGCCCACGAGCACCACTCGTTCCCGCACGACTGACCCGTGTGGCGGGCGTCACGATGTTGAACGACCGGCGCACGGGGAACCGGTCCGGTATGACGCAGCTCGGTCTCCCTGAATCCATCCAGGCGTGCCTCTTCGACCTCGACGGGGTCGTGACCAGGACGGCCGTCGTGCACGCGGCCGCCTGGAAGGAGACGTTCGACGCCTTCCTGCGTGAGCGCGACGGCGAGAACTTCCGGCCGTTCGACTCCGCCGCCGACTACGACGAGTACGTCGACGGCCGCCCCCGCGCGGACGGCGTCCGCACCTTCCTCGCCTCCCGCGGCATCGAGCTGCCCGAGGGCAAGCCCGACGACCCGCCGGACGCGGCGACCGTCAACGGCATCGGCAACCGCAAGAACGCCCTGGTCCTGGAGAAGATCCGCACCGACGGCGTCGAGGCGTACGACGGCACGCTGCGCTACATCGCGGCCGTACGGGACCAGGGGCTGCGCACCGCGATCGTCTCCTCCAGCGCCAACACCCGGGACGTGCTCCGCTCGATCGACGCGGAGGGGCTCTTCGACGTCCGGATCGACGGTGTGGTGGCCCACGAGCGGGGGCTGCCGGGCAAGCCGCACCCCGACACCTTCCTCGCGGCCGCACGGGACCTGGGCGTCGAACCGTCCCGGGCCGCCGTCTTCGAGGACGCCCTGGCGGGCATGGACGCGGGCCGCTCAGGACACTTCGGCTACGTCGTCGGCCTGGACCGGGTCGGCCAGACCGACGCGTTGTACTCGCACGGTGCCGACGTCGTCGTCAAGGACCTGGACGAGCTGGGGGACCGCTCGTGATCACCCACCGGTCGTACACCGTCGAGCCCTGGGCGGTGCGCGAGACCCGGCTCGACCTGGACGTCCTCGCGCAGAGCGAGTCGGTCTTCGCGCTCTCCAACGGCCACGTCGGCTGGCGCGGCAACCTCGACGAGGGCGAACCGCACGGCCTGCCCGGCTCCTACCTCAGCGGCGTCCACGAGCTGCACCCGCTGCCCTACGCGGAGGCCGGCTACGGCTACCCCGAGTCCGGCCAGACCGTCATCAACGTCACCAACGGCAAGGTCCTGCGCCTCCTCGTCGACGACGAGCCCTTCGACCTGCGCTACGGCCGCCTCGTCTCCCACGAGCGGGTGCTCGACCTGCGGCGGGGCGTGCTGGAGCGGACCTGTGAGTGGACCTCGCCCGCCGGGTCCACGGTCCGGGTGCGCTCCACGCGCATGGTCTCGCTCACCCAGCGGGCCATCGCCGCCATCGCCTACGAGGTCGAGGCCGTCGACAGCCGCTCTCGGGTGGTGATCCAGTCGGAACTGGTCGCCAACGAGAGCCTGCCCGGATCCGACGGCGACCCGCGCGCGGCCCAGGTGCTGAAATCACCGCTGGAGGCCGAGGAGGACGTCGCCGTCGGCCACCGGCTGCGCCTGGTGCACCGCACGCGGCAGAGCGGCCTGCGCGTGGCGGTGGCCGCCGACCACCGTGTCACCGGCCCCGACCGCACCACGACCAGCAGCGAGTGCAACGTGGACGTGGCCCGGCTGACGGTCACCTCGGTGCTGGAGCCCGGCGAGACGCTTCGCGTGGAGAAGATGGTCGCCCACGGCTGGTCCGCCGCCCGCTCCCGGCCCGCGATGAGCGACCAGGTCGAGGCGGCCCTGGCGGCGGCCGGGCACAGCGGCTGGCACGGCCTCCTGGAGGACCAGCGCGCCTATCTCGACGACTTCTGGGCGCGCGCGGACGTCGAGGTCGACGGCGACGAGGAGATCCAGCAGGCCGTCCGCTTCGCCCTCTTCCACGTCCTCCAGGCCGGCGCCCGCGCCGAGCGGCGAGCGATCCCCGCGAAGGGCCTGACCGGCTCCGGCTACGACGGCCACGCCTTCTGGGACACCGAGACGTTCGTGCTGCCCCTGCTCACCTACACCGCGCCGGAGGCCGTCTCCGAGGCGCTGCGCTGGCGGCACAGCACCCTGGACGCCGCCCGGGAGCGCGCGGCCCAACTCGGGCTGAGCGGCGCCGCGTTCCCCTGGCGCACCATCGAGGGCCAGGAGGGTTCGGCGTACTGGCCGGCCGGCACCGCGGCCTTCCACATCAACGCCGCCGTCGCCGACGCCGTCGTGCGCTACACGGCGGCCACCGGCGACACGCACTTCGAGCGCGAGGCGGGTATCGAGCTGCTGGTGGAGACGGCGCGGCTGTGGCGCTCGCTCGGCCATCACGACCACGCGGGCACCTTCCACATCGACGGCGTCACCGGCCCGGACGAGTACAGTGCGATCGCCGACGACAACACGTACACCAACCTCATGGCCCGCACGAACCTGCTGGCCGCGGCCGACGTCTGCGAACGCCACCCGGAGCAGGCGGCGCGCCTCGGTGTCGACGACGAGGAGAGCGCGGCCTGGCGGGACGCCGCCGAGGCGATGCACATCCCGTACAACGAGGAACTCGGCGTGCACGAGCAGCACGCCGGCTTCACCCGCTACCAGCGCTGGGACTTCGCGGGCACCGGCCCGGACCGCTACCCGCTGATGCTGCACTACCCGTACTTCGACCTGTACCGCAAGCAGGTGATCAAGCAGGCCGACCTGGTGCTGGCGATGTACACCTGCGGCAGCTACTTCGACGACGAGCACATCGCCCGCAACTTCGCCTACTACGAGGCGCTGACCGTCCGGGACTCCTCCCTGTCGGCGTGCGTCCAGGCCGTGATCGCCGCTCAGGCCGGCCATCTGCGCCTCGCCTACGACTACACGGCCGAGGCCGCGCTGATGGACCTGGCGGACCTGGAGCACAACACCCGCGACGGGCTGCACATCGCGTCGCTGGCCGGCACCTGGATGGCGCTGGTCGCGGGCTTCGGCGGACTGCGCCGCGACGGCGACTCGCTGTGCTTCGCGCCGCGCCTGCCGGAGAAGTTCAGCAGGCTCGCCTTCTCGTTGCAGGTCCTCGGCCGCCGGGTGCGCGTGGAGATCGGCCCGGACAAGGCCACCTACACCCTGCAGTCCGGGGAACCGCTGACGATCCGGCACCACGGCGACCCGCTCACGCTGCGCGGCGGCGACCCGGCGGTCCGCGCGGTGCCGCGGTCGACGTCCGGCCCGGCCCCCGCGCAGCCTCCGCACCGCACCCCCAACACCCGCTGACGCGAACGCCCCCGTCACCGGCGGGGGCGTTTCCCGCGGCCCCGCTTCAGGTAGGACTCCCGTTGTCGGTTCGACGCGGAGGGGGAGTGGCATGACGGCGAGCGACTCGGACGGCCGGCTGGGCGAGGAGTTCTTCACCCCGGGCACCGCGTCCTTCACGGAGTTCCTGGCGGCGCACCGCCCCGAACTGCTGCCCACCAACCGCCCCTTCCCCGACGGCGTGCGCGCGGAGGACGGCCGGTTCCCGCACGGCACCACCGTGCTGGCCCTCGCCTACCGGGACGGCGTGCTGATCGCCGGCGACCGCCGCGCCACGATGGGCAACCTCATCGCCCAGCGCGACCTGGAGAAGGTGCATCCCGCGGACGACCACACCGCCGTCGCCTTCGCCGGCTCCGTGGGCCTCGCCCTGGACATGGTGAAGCTGTACCAGGTCGAACTGAAGCACTTCGAGAAGATCGAGGGCATCCCCATGACCCTCAACGCCAAGGCACGGCGGCTGGCGGGCCTGATCCGGCGGAACCTCGGCCAGGCCATGCAGGGCCTCGCCGTCGTACCGCTCCTCATCGGCTACGACGTGGCGGCCCCGGCGGGGGAGCGCGGCCGCATCTTCAGCTTCGACGTCGTCGGCGGCCTCTACGAGAAGGCGGACTTCCACGCCGAGGGCTCCGGATCGCCGTACGCGCGGGGCGCGTTGAAGAAGCTCTTCCACAAGGGCATGGACCGGCGCGAGGCGGCACTGGCCGCCTTCCAGGCGCTCTACGACGCGGCCGACGACGACTCCGCGACCGGCGGCCCGGACCTCAACCGCCGTATCTTCCCGATCGTCTCCGTGATCACCGAGGACGGCTTCGAGCGGCTGTCCGAGCCGGAGACGGAGGAGCTGACCCGGGAGATGGTCGAGCAGCGCCGCAACAGCCCGGACGGGCCGACCGCGAGCCGTTGATCTTTTCTCACCTCACCCGCGTAACTTCAGTTCCTTGCGCCATTTCATGATCTGCTGCTGCGGATCTCCCGTGTACGACCAGGGAGTTCGCGTGGCACGGCGGCCCAGCATCCGCAGCAGAGGCGACGCGACGTCCGTGACACCGCCCAGACAGGCGGCGTGCGCCAGGTAGTTGAGGTCGCGCAGCTCGCCCGGTGCGATGCCGTTGTGCGTGCCGCCCATGATCCAGCGCTGCCACGTCCTGCGCAGGTCGCTGACCGCGCCGTCGTGGCTCCAGTGCTGCCCGAGGCCCACCGCGGAGCGGGTGCCGTGCGCCGCGTCGAGGGCGTAGCGGTACTCCTCCACCCGTGCGTACTGCACCAGCACCGGCAGGGCGCAGCCCGGTGGTGCCACACCGGCCGCGTCGCGGGCGAAGTCGTACATCAGGCCGTGCGTGCCGTGCCAGCGCGCCGAGTAGTAGTGCAGGACCTGGAGATGGCCCTCCACGCTGTACGGGTCGCGCTGGTGCAACTCGTCCCACCAGCGGGCCAGTTCCTGCCGCCGCACCCCCGCGGAGTACAGCCGCGCCACCGAGATCAGGGAGATCCACGGCGTCGGGTCGTCCAGGTAGGACTCCGCGGCCAGCAGACACGCCGTCACCGCCGTGTCGATGCGCTGCTGGTCGATCGGCACCCCACGGCCCGCGGCGATGGCCATGTTGAACGCGCGGGCCGTCTCGGTCGCCGCGCGCAGCACCAGCGCGTCGCCGCTGCGGGGTTCGGCCGCGAGCCACGACTCCACCGTCGAACTGCCCGCGCAGGCCTGGGCGAGCAGCCGGACGCGATGGCCGCGGGCGAGCCAGTTGGCCCCGGTGACCCGCAGCAGGTCGCGCAGTCCCTGCCAGCGTCCGATGACGATGTCGTGGCAGGCCTCGGTGAGGGCGGTGTCCCCGCAGTCCGGGTCGAAGTCGGGAGCGAATCTGTCGCGTGCCATCGGGGTCTCCCTCAGAAGTCGGTGGAGAGACCTTCGTGGACACGTGAGTTCGTCGTCCTGTCGTCGGGCACGTACTCGGTCGCGACGGTCCTGGTGGCGTCCAGCCGGGCGGGCCGGTAGTAGTCGCTGCCCTGTTTCCAGTACCAGAGCATCGGGACCAGGCCGACGGCCAGTCCGCCGATGCCGATGGCGATCGCCGCCGGGGCGAGCTCGCTCAGCGACTCGACGAAGATCCAGAACATGAACGCGGCGCCGAACAGCGGCCACAGCCCGCCGAGCAGGAAGTCGGCCGGGGACTTCAGCAGCATCTTGCGGTACGCGACGACCACCGCGAGTCCCGCGAGGCCGTAGTAGACGGCGATCTGGAGGCCGATCGCCGAGATCGCGTCGGAGAGGATCTCGCCCACCGAGCCGAGGGCGTTGGAGGCGATGAACATCGCCAGGGCCACCCCGCCGACCACCGTGATCGCCACCCACGGGGTGTTCCAGGTGCGGTGCACACGGCCCAGCGCGGAGGGCATCGTACGGTCGCGGCCCATGGCGAACAGGGAGCGCGTGACCTGGATGAGGGTGGTCTCCAGGGTGGCGATGGTCGACAGCATCACCGCCACGATCAGCAGCTTGCCGCCCCAGCCGGGCCAGATCTCCTCGCCGAGCGCGCCCAGCACGTTCGCGTCGTTCTCCTCGATCTGCCGCGAGCTGAGGATGACGTTCACCGCGATGGTGAACACCTCGAACAGCAGGAAGACGATGCCCACGCCGATCAGACCGGCGAGTCCGGTCGTACGGCGGCTGTTGCGGGTCTCCTCGCTGAGGTTGCTGGTGACGTCCCAGCCCCAGTAGTAGAAGGCGGCGACGAGGGCGCCCGAGGCGAAGCCCGCCACCCCGTGGAAGTGGCTGAAGCCGAGCCAGGACCAGTCGAAGGCGGCGGCGTTGCCGGTGTGGAACAGCGCGAGCACGGCGAACACGGCCAGGATGACGAGCTCGACGCCGGACATCAGGAGCTGGGCGCGTACGGTCAGGCGGGCGCCGCCGAGTACGACCAGCAGCATGAGGACGAACCAGGCGGCGCCGACGACCGTCGACAGCGCGGTGTCGTCGGCGAGGCCCTCGTCGAAGAGGGAGAGGGTCATCGCACCGGCCGGCAGCGAACCGGCCACCATGAAGATGGTCGCCGAGATCACCAGCGCCCAGCCGCTGATGAAGCCGAGAAAGGGATGGAGCGTACGCCCCACCCACGAGTAACTTGCGCCCGCGTTCACGTCGATCCGGCCGAGGTAGCTGAAGGCGAGCGCGATGCCCAGCATCGGTATCGCGCAGTACAGGAGCGCGGCCGGGCTGGCCATGCCCACCGCGCCGACGAGGACGGCCGTGGTGGCGGCGATGGAGTAGGCCGGCGCACTGCCGGCGACGGCCATCACCACGGTGTCGAACGTACCGAGGACATTGGCCTGCAGCCCTCTGCCCCTGATGTTGCTCATGTGCGCTGCTTTCCGTCTTGCACGACGTCAGGGACGACGGCGGCCCGGACGACGTATGGGAGTGGGGGGTTGAACTCGCCCCGGGCGCACGAGGGTTGGCCTCGCGCCAGGGGCGGAGAACGGCATGGTGGAACCCGCACGACCGGTGCGTTGCCGGGCAGTAACAGCGTGTGTGCGAGTGATGATAGCCCTCCACTCAGCGCATACAAGATTGACCAGGGGGTAATCTCCCGGGCCGCCCGGGAGGGTCCGGGGTTGGATCGCGCGCAACGGGAAACGCGGACCGGGACGCGGTCGAAGCACGCGTCGACCGAGCGCGCGAAGGAGACAGTCATGGGCAGCGAGGACACCAGCCCGGAACCGATGGCCGACGACGTCTACCAGCCCACCGGCAGCAACGAGGAGCAGGCGGACGCGGCGCCGCTCGACCTGGAGGACGCCCTCGGCGAGCGCGACTACGACGACATCCTCGACGAGGGCTACTCGCCGCCGGAGAAGCCGCTCGGTGTCACCAGGTACGGCATCACCGCCGCCGAACAGCACGACGGCGAGAGCCTCGACGCCCGGCTCGCGGAGGAGGTCCCGGACGTGGCACCACCGCCCGGCGACGAGATCGGCGACCTGCCCCGGGGCGAGGGCGAACCCGTCGACCCCGAGGCGGGCGCGGACCGAGCGGGCCGCCTCGTCGCCCCGGACGAGGGCGCCCACGCCGACACCACGAAGGAGGCCGTCGCCTCCGACGTGGGGATCGACGCCGGGGCCGCGGGCGCGGAGGAGGCGGCCGTCCATGTCGTCGAGGACGACACGGAGTTGCCCGACCCCGAGCCGGACCGCTGACCCGGGCGCCGGGCCGGGACGTCTCATCCCGACGTCAGTCCCCGATGTGGTCGATCTGCCGGAGCTTGTTGGTGGCGTCCAGCGCGGCGACCTTGTAGGACTCCGCCAGCGTCGGGTAGTTGAAGACCGCGTCGACGAGATAGTCGACCGTGCCGCCGCAGCCCATCACGGTCTGCCCGATGTGGATCAGCTCGGTGGCGCCCGAGCCGAAGCAGTGCACGCCGAGCAGCCTGCGGTCCTCGGGGGAGACCAGCAGCTTCAGCATGCCGTGCGAGTCACCCACGATCTGGCCGCGCGCGAGTTCGCGGTAGCGGGAGATGCCCACCTCGAACGGCACGCTGTCCTCGGTGAGCTGATCCTCGGTGCGGCCGACGAAGCTGATCTCCGGGATGGTGTAGATGCCGATGGGCTGCAGGTCCTGCATCCGGCCGACCGGCTCGCCGCAGGCGTGGTACGCCGCCGTACGGCCCTGCTCCATCGACGTCGCCGCCAGCGCGGGGAAGCCGATCACGTCACCGACCGCGTAGATGTGCGGCACCTCGGTGCGGTAGTGCTCGTCGACGGTGATCCGGCCGCGCTTGTCGGCGGTCAACCCGGCCTTCTCCAGGTCGAGTTCGTCGGTCAGGCCCTGCCGGCCCGCCGAGTACATCACCGCGTCGGCCGGTATCTTCTTGCCGCTCTCCAGGACGGTGAGCGTGCCGCGCGCATGCCGCTCCACCGCGGCCACCGTCTCGCCGAAGCGGAAGGTCACGGCGAGGTCCCGCAGGTGGTACTTGAGCGACTCGATGATCTCGACGTCACACATGTCGAGCATCCCGGCGCGCCGCTCGACCACCGTCACCTTGCTGCCCAGCGCGGCGAACATGGAGGCGTACTCCATGCCGATCACCCCGGCGCCGACGATCACCATGGAGCGCGGGACGCGTTCGAGGGCGAGGACGTTGTCGGAGTCCATGATCGTCCGGCCGTCGAACTCGACGCTGTCGGGCCGTGCCGGGCGGGTGCCGGTGGCGATGACGACCTTCTCGGCGCTCAGCATCCGCTCGTTGCCGGTGACCTCGCGCAGCGCGACCGTGTGGGGGTCCACGAAGCGGCCGGTGCCGGCGAAGAGGGAGACGTGGTTGCGGGAGAGCTGGCTGCGGATGACGTCGACCTCGCGGCCGACCACGTGCTGGGTGCGCGCGGTCAGGTCGGCGACGGTGATGTCCTCCTTCAGCCGGTAGCTCTGCCCGTAGAGATCGCGCTGGGTGAGTCCGGTCAGGTACAGCACCGCCTCGCGCAAGGTTTTCGAGGGGATGGTTCCGGTATGGATGGAGACCCCGCCGACCATGTCGGGGCGGTCGACGACGGCGACCCGGCGGCCGAGTTTGGCCGCGGCGATGGCGGCCTTCTGGCCACCCGGGCCGGATCCGATCACAAGTATGTCGAAGTCGGGCACCTGCGGAGTCTGTCAGCCCGAGGGCCCGTCCCGGAAGGGTGAACGGGCAACGGCCGGGCAATGATGGCCCTCTTCCTTGATCGAACTCCCCTCGGCGGGGCAGGAGTTGCGCCCGCCGGCCGAGAAGGTGCCGCCGCGGCCGCCCGGCGCGATAATGCGGCCATGGGCCATCGACTCGCCGACACGAGCGCCCCCGCCCGGCTGGCCGCCCCCGACGAGGGCATCGGCCAGGACGAACTGGCGCTGGCCACCCGCAACCACGGCATCCCGCTCGAGGCGCTGCGCTACGACGTCACCCCGCCGGGACTGCACTACGTACTGACGCACTACGACATGCCGTACGTCCCCGAGGACGCGCCCTGGACGCTGAGTGTCGGGGGCCGGGTCCGCCGCCCGCTGCACCTGGACCTGGCCGGGCTGCGGTCGTATCCCCAGGTGACCACCCGCGTGACCCTGGAGTGCGCGGGCAACGGCCGGGCCCTGCTCACGCCCCGCCCGGTGAGCCAGCCCTGGCTGGTCGAGGCCGTCGGCACCGCGGAGTGGACCGGCGTCCCGCTGCGGCTGCTGCTCGCCGAGGCCGGCGTGGAGGCGGACGCCGTCGACGTCGTCTTCACCGGCGCCGACCACGGCGTGGAACGCGGCGTCGAACAGGACTATCAGCGCGCCCTGCCGGTGGACGTGGCGACGGGCACCGAGCCCGAGGTGCTGGTGGCGTACGCGATGAACGGCGCGCCGCTGCCGCCGCAGCACGGCCACCCGCTGCGGCTGGTCGTGCCCGGCTGGTACGGCATGGCCCATGTGAAGTGGCTGCGCGAAGTCGCCGTCAGCGACGAGCAGTTCACGGGATTCCAGCAGACCGTGGCCTACCGGCTGCGGCAGGACCCCGGCGACGAGGGCGAGCCGGTCACCCGGATCGCGCCGCGCGCCCTCGTGGTCCCGCCCGGATTCCCGGACTTCATGTCGCGGGCCCGGGTGGTGCGGCCCGGACCGGTACCGCTGGAGGGGCGGGCCTGGTCGGGGCGGGCGCCCGTGACCCGGGTCGAGGTGAGCACGGACGCGGGACGCAGCTGGCACGAGGCCGAGCTCGCGCCCGACGGCGGGCGGCGCTGGGCGTGGCGCCACTGGCGTTTCGCGTGGACGGCGGTCCCCGGCGAGCATGTGCTGAGCGCACGGGCCACCGACACCGAAGGCCACACCCAGCCGCTGGACCAGCACTGGAATCGCGGCGGCTTCGCCAACAACCTCGTCCAGCGGGTGCCCGTGCTGTGCCTGGAGCCCGGCGGAACGGACTGAACCGGCGCCGGGCTCCAGGGGGAGACGCGGAGGCTAGGGCAGGGTCTTTTCGAGGGCGGCGGGGCCTTCGGCGTCCAGCTTGCGCCTGGCCCACTCGAGATTGCGCGGGTTGATGTCCCTGCCGGTGGCAAGGACGAGGTCCTCCGGCGACACATCGGTGCCGGTACGGGTGTGGAGCAGGTCGTCCGGGGTGGCGCGGTCCTCGGACGGCCCGGACGCGTCGGGCTCTGGCGTCGGCATCATCTCTGCTCCTCGGGTCCGGAACGCTACTGCTAACACCATTCAACGCCCGGGCGCCGTGTGCATCCGGAATGGGCGTGCCCGGCCCGAGATGCCGCGGTGTACAGGCGGGCGTCTAATGAGAAACAACGACTCTGCGACCAGGAACGACCCCTCCCGACCGGCAGAAAGACCAAGGCCATGGCACGGAGCGGCAACGAGGCGTCAGGAGCGGGCACCGCCCCCCGGGGGGCGCTGCGAGGGCTCGGGGAATGGTGTGCACGTCACTTCGTGATCGTCATCATCGCCTGGCTGGTCGCCCTCGTGGCGCTCCAGTTCCTCAACAGGTCCTTCGGCGGTGACTACTCCGACAACTTCTCCCTGCCGGGCGTGCAGTCCCAGCAGGGCCTGGACGTGCTGAAGAAGCACGACCCCGCGGCCGGCGGCTACAGCAGCCAGATCGTGCTGCACGACGGGCAGAAATCCCTGACGGCGCTCAGCTCGCAGATCTCCACCACGGTCGGCGACCTGCAGAAACTGCCGCACGTCCTGTCGGCCCAGAACCCGCTGTCGACGCCCGCCTCGAAGGTCGGCCCTCTCTCCTCCGACGGCAAGACGGCGTACATCACCGTCCGCTTCAACGTCCAGCCCTCGACCCTCGGCGACAGCTACCTGAACGGCGTCGACACCGCCGTGCAGCCGCTGCGTTCGGCCGGTGCCCAGGTCGAGTACGGCGGACCGCTCGGCGAGCTGGCCCGGCCCGCCGCCGACGACCGCGTGAGCGAAGCCATCGGCTTCGGCGTCGCCATCGTCGTCCTGCTGATCGGATTCGGCAGCGTCATCGCGGCGGGGCTGCCCCTGCTGACGGCGCTCGTCGGCGCGGTCGGCGGACTCGCGATCCTCGGCCTGTTCGCCGCCGCCTTCACCTTCGCGACCGTCTCGCCGACCCTGGCCACGATGATCGGCCTCGGCGTGGGCATCGACTACGCGCTGTTCCTGATCACCCGGCACCGGCAGAACATCATGAACGGCGCCGATCCGGTCCACTCCGCGGGCCACGCCACCGCCACCAGCGGGCGGGCGGTCCTCGTCTCCGGCACCACCGTGATCATCGCGCTGGCGGGCCTGTACGCCTCCGGCGTCACCTTCATCGGCAAACTCGGCCTCGCCGCCGCCGTGACCGTCGTCTCGGCGGTGCTCGCGGCACTGACCCTGGTCCCGGCCCTGCTCGGGCTGATCGGCCGGCACATCGACCGCCTGCACGTGCGCAGGCCCGTCGCGGAGACCGACGCCGAGCCGGGCTCGGCACCGACGGGCACCTGGCACCGCTACGCCCAGCGCGTGGAGCGCAGGCCCTGGCAGTTCCTGGCGGCGGGCGTCACGGTCGTCGTCGTCCTCGCGATCCCGCTGTTCTCCATCCAGCTCGGGCACATCGGCGACGGCGCGGACCCCACGTCCTTCACCGACCGGCGGGCCTACGACCTGATGACCGACGCCTTCGGGCCCGGCTCCAACGGCCCGCTGACCGTCGTCATCGACCAGACCAAGGTGCCGTCCTCCCAGCGCTCCGACCTCTCCTCCACGGCGCAGAAGACCCTCAACGACGTCGCCGGCGCCTCGACCGTCACCCCGCTGACGCCCACCCAGGACGGCGACGTACTCATCAGCACGGTCTACTCGTCGCAGTCCCCGCAGAGCGCCACCACCACGAACCTGGTCAACCACCTGGTCCACACCACGCTCCCGGACGCGGTCTCCGGCACGGACGCCAAGGGCTACGTCACCGGCACCACGGCCGCCCAGGTGGACTTCCGCGACATCGTGGCGAGCCGGCTGCCACTGATCATCGGCGTCGTGGTCGGGCTGGCCTTCCTGATCATCCTTGCCGTCTTCCGCGGCCTGCTCGTCGCGGTCAAGGCCGCCGTCCTGAACGTCCTGTCGATCGGCGCCTCGTACGGCGTCGTCGTGGCCGTCTTCCAGTGGGGCTGGGGCGGGCCCGCGCTGGGCGTCAACGGCAAGGTGCCCATCGAGAGCTATGTGCCGATGATGATGTTCGCCATCATCTTCGGGCTGAGCATGGACTACGAGATCTTCCTGCTGTCCCGGGTGCACGAGGCGTGGCTGCGCACCGGGGACGCCAAGGCATCGGTGGCCCATGCCCTGGAGATCACGGCCCGGGTGATCACCTGCGCCGCGCTGATCATGGTGAGCGTCTTCGCGGCGTTCATCGTCAGCGACAACGTCGTGGTCAAGATGCTCGGCCTGGGCCTGGCGGTGAGCGTGCTGATCGACGCGACCGTGGTCAGGCTGCTGATGGTCCCGGCCGTGATGACGCTGCTGGGGTCGCACGCCTGGTGGACGCCGCGCTGGCTCGACCGGATCCTGCCGCACATCGACGCCGAGGGCGACCAGGAGGAGGCCGTCACACAGAAGGACGCCGGCGGCCGTCCCGTGACCCGGGCGTGAGGACGAGCATGGTCACGTCGTCGACGACGGCGGGGCAGTACGCCACGAGATCCGTCCAGACGCGTTCGGCGAGCACCGCCGGGTCGGTGTCGGCCAGGTCCGCCAGGCGCGCGGGCAGCGGGTAGAACGTGCCGGCCTCGTCCCTCGCCTCGCTGACCCCGTCCGAGGCCAGGAACAGACTGTGGCCGGGCTCCAGCCGCAGTGTCAGCCCGGTGGGCGAGCCGCCGTCGGACAGGCCGAGCCCCAGCGGCGTCCACGCGGTGAGCTCGACCTCGGTCGCCTCCCGGCCGCGCAGCAGGAGGGGCGCCGGATGCCCGCAGGAGACCAGCCGCACCTCGCGCGCGTCCCGGGAGAACTCCAGCAGCACGGCGGTCGCGAACAGTTCGGCGTAGCGCGCGGACGCCGAGTCCGTCACCAGCCTGCGGTCGAGGCGGGCGGCGACCGACTCCAGGTCCGGCTGGTCGAGCACCGCCTCCCGGAAGGCCCCCAGCAGCGAGGCCACCGTGGAGATCGCCGACAGCCCGTGGCCCTGGACGTCGCCGAGCACGGCCCGCACGCCGTACGGGCCCTCGCGCACGTCGAAGAAGTCGCCGCCCACCAGCGTCCCGCGCTGCGCGGCCCGGTACAGCCCGGCGCAGCGGACCGCCCCGACGCGTTCCGGCAGGGGCGGCACGACCGCGCGCTGCGCGGCCTCGGCGACCGTGCGCTCCAGGTCCAGCTGGGCGTCGCGGTGACTGCGCACGTACGACACGAACACGCTCAGCACCGCCACGAAGACGATGGTCAACAGGTCGGTGTTGCCGGGGTCGTTGAGCTGGAAGGCCGGCACGTTGAGCACGGCCACCACGGCGGCGCCGAGCAGCGCGGTCGACCAGGGACCGTACGACAGGACGGCCAGCGGCGGGATCGCTCCCAGCAGGAAACCGATGTCGAGCGGATTGGGACTGATCAGCGCCGCCGTGCACACGCCCGCGATCAGCACCACGGGCAGCGCCTTCACCCACCAGGGCGGCGGCGCGCCCCGTAGCCAGCCGCGCCGGGTGCGGTCCCCGCGCGCTGACAGATCGGCCCACTTTCCCACACCACCACGCTCCTACGGCGGGGCGGGGACCGCATGCCGGGCCGGGCGACGCGGGGTCCCGGCGCGTCAGGCGGTGTGGCCGTCCAGCAAGGTCTCCGCCTCCGCAAGGATCTCCGTGACCCGCAGTCCGAAGGCCGCGTCGCACGGGTGCGGGGTGCCGGTGCCGGCGGCGGTCAGGAGCGCGTCGGCGGCGTGCACCAGGGCGGTGACCGCACCCTCGGAACCGGCGGGGAGTTCGGCCACGCCGTTCTCGCCGCGCAGTTCGACGGCGGTGCCCGCCGCCGCGGCGGGAGCCGACAGGCTGAGGGTCAGGCTGCTCGACGCACCGCCCGCGTGGTCGACGACGAGATGGACGGTGTCGCCGGGGCCGGGCGCGGCGGCCATGACCCGGCGCGCGTCCCCGAGGACGGGCAGCAGCACCGACAGCGCGTGGGGACCCACGTCCCACAGCGCACCCTTCTCCCGCCGCCACGGCGAGGCGGCGAACGGGCTGTCGCTGTCGCTGCCGTACAGCGACCCGAGCCACTGCGCCCGCGCGGTGAACCAGCCGCCCGCTTCGGCCTGCTCGGCGATCCACGCCTCGGTCTCCGTCACGAAGCGGCTGGTGAAGAAGACGACCGAGGCGACCTCGGCCTCCCGCACGGCCTCCACCACCGCCCGCCCCTGCGCCACCGTCGTGGCGAGCGGCTTGTCCAGCAGCAGATGACACCCGGCCTGCGCCGCCCGTACCGCGAGGTCCGCCTGAACGGCGGGAGGCAGGGCCACGGCGACCGCGTCCACGTCGGCGAGGAGCGCGTCGACGTCGTCGTAGGCGCGCGTGCCGTGCCGCTTCGCCAGCTCCTCGGCCGCCTCCGGACGGCGGCCCCACACCCCCGCGAAATCCAGACCCGTGTGCTCGCCGAGCGCGGGGGCGTGAGCCATCTCCGCCCAGGGACCGGTGCCGAGCAGTCCGATGCGCATGCCGCCGCCTCTCCAGTGCGCCGCCCGTCCTGGCGGCTGATCGTGAGCGAGCCTCGCACACCGACCGGCGCACCGCGCAAGCCGGTTGAGAGTGCGGTGCGATTCAGTGGCCGGGCTGCTGAATGCGTTCTCTTTCCTCTATTGGACCTCCGGCCCACCGGGGGTTCAGGCTGGAACGCGGTCCGGCACCGCCGTACGACCCGTGCGGTGGGCCGAACATGATTCGCTCCCGCGACAGCGGAAAGAGGTCACGAGCCCATGCACACCCGCCGCATCGGTGACGTCGAAGTCAGTGCGATCGGACTGGGCGGAATGCCCATGTCGATCGAGGGACGCCCGGACGAGGCGCGCTCCCTCGCCACGATCCACGCCGCACTCGACGCCGGCGTGACGCTGATCGACACCGCGGACGCCTACCACCGCGACGCCCACGAGGTCGGCCACAACGAGACGCTGATCGCCAAGGCCCTCGCCTCCCACGACCGGGGCAAGGACGTCCTGGTCGCCACCAAGGGCGGCCATCTGCGTCCCGGTGACGGGAGCTGGACCCTCGACGGCAGCCCCGCGTACCTGAAGGAGGCCTGCGAGGCGTCCCTGCGCCGGCTGGGCGTGGAGGCCATCGGGCTCTACCAGTTCCACCGCCCCGACCCGAAGGTGCCCTACGCCGAGTCCGTCGGCGCGATCCGGGACCTGCTGGACGAGGGCAAGATCCGGATGGCCGGCATCTCCAACGCGAGCCCCGAGCGGATCAAGGAGGCGAACGAGATCCTCGGCGGACGCCTGGTCTCCGTGCAGAACCAGTTCTCCCCGGCCTTCCGCTCCAGCGAGGCGGAGCTCGACCTGTGCGACGAACTCGGCATCGCCTTCCTGCCCTGGAGCCCGCTCGGCGGCATCTCCCGGGCCCGTGAACTCGGCTCCGCCTACGCGCCGTTCGCGCGGATCGCCGAGGCCCACGGGGTGAGCCCGCAGCGAGTGTGCCTGGCCTGGATGCTCGCCAAGTCGCCGGTGGTCGTGCCCATTCCGGGCGCCAGCCGCCCGGAGACGATCCTCGACTCCCTCGCCGCGGCCGAACTCGCCCTCTCCGCCGAGGAGATCGCGCAGCTCGACGCCGTCTGACCCGGACCACGGTCACCACGGAGGACCCCGCCGATGGCGTCGTCGTCGGAAAGACCCCTCGACCACCGCTACCGCGACGAACACCCGATCCGCACCCTCGGCTACCTGTTCCGCGCCGACCGCCGCCACCTGATCGCGGCGGTCGGCGTGTTCACCGTCAAGCACAGCCCGGTCTGGCTGCTGCCGCTGATCACCGCGTCCATCATCGACACCGTCGTCCGGCACGCGCCGATCGGCAGGCTCTGGCTGAGCACCGGGATCATCCTGTTCATCCTGATCGTCAACTACCCGCTGCACGTGCTGTACGTCCGCCTGCTGTACGGCAGCGTGCGCCGCATGGGCACCGCTCTGCGCTCCGCGCTGTGCACGCGCATGCAGCAGCTGTCCATCGGCTACCACTCGCGCGTCAGCGCCGGCGTGCTGCAGGCCAAGGTCGTCCGTGACGTCGAGACGGTCGAGCAGATGGTGCAGCAGACCGCCGAGAGCGGGCTGGGCGCCGTCACGGTGCTCACCGGCGGACTCGTCATCATCGCCGTACGCACACCGGAGTTCGTGCCCGTCTTCCTGGTCGTCGTGCCCACGGCCGCGCTCGTCGTCGCCCGCCTCAGGGCCCGGCTGCGCACCCACAACGAGCACTTCCGGCACGAGGTGGAGACCCTGTCGTCCCGGGTGTCGGAGATGACACGCCTCATCCCGGTCACCCGTGCGCACGGCCTGGAGGGCAAGGCGCTGCGCCGCATGGACGGCACCCTCAGCAGGCTGCTGACCTCGGGCATGCGCCTCGACCTCGTCAACGGCCGCTTCGGCTCCCTGGCCTGGGTCGTCCTCAACGTCGTCGGCGTGCTCGTCCTCGCCGGGGCCGCGACGGTCTCGTACTACGGCGTCTGGGGCGTGACCCCCGGCGACGTCGTCATGCTCAGCGCCTTTCTGACCACCCTCACCAACTCCACGACCACGCTGGCGAGCCTCGCCCCGGTCATCACCAAGGGCCTGGAGTCGGTCCGTTCGGTCGGCGAGGTGCTGCAGGCGCCCGAACTCGAGGTCAACGAGGGCAAGTCGGAGGTCACCTCGCTGCGCGGCGCCGTCACCTTCGAAAGCGTCGGCCACGCCTACGACGACAGCGGCCGGCCCGCCGTACGTGACTTCACCCTCACGGTCACGCCGGGCGAGACGATCGCCCTCGTGGGCGCGTCCGGTGCGGGCAAGTCCACCGTGCTCAACCTCGCCATCGGGTTCATCCGCCCGACCTCCGGCCGGCTGCTGCTCGACGGCACCGACATGAGCACCCTCGACCTGCGCAGCTACCGGCGCTTCGTGTCGGTGGTGCCGCAGGAGTCGATCCTCTTCGACGGCACGATCCGGGAGAACGTCGCCTACGGCATGGACGACGCCGACGAGGAGGCGGTGCGCGCGGCGCTGCGTGACGCCAACGCCCTGGAGTTCGTCGAGCGGCTGCCGCAGGGCCTCGACACGCTGGTCGGTGAGCGCGGCGCCCGGCTCTCCGGCGGGCAGCGCCAGCGCCTCGCCATCGCCCGCGCGCTGATCCGCGACCCCAAGGTGCTGATCCTGGACGAGGCGACCTCGGCCCTGGACACCCGCTCCGAGGCCCTGGTCCAGCAGGCCCTCGCCCGGCTGCTGCGCGGCCGCACCACTTTCGTCGTCGCCCACCGCCTGTCCACCGTGCGCGGCGCCGACAGGATCGTGGTCATGGGCGACGGCCGCATCCTGGAGACCGGAACCCACGAGGAACTCCTGCGCGGCGGCGGCGCGTACCGGGACCTGCACAGCGGCCAGGTGGCCTGACCGTCCGCCGCGCGGTAACAGGTCAGGCGGCGCTGCTGCGCCGCGTCCGGTGCGGGCAGGCCGTGTCGTGATGGACGCCGAGGCTGGTCCACCAGCGCTCGCAGCAGGCGGCTTCGAGTTCCGCGTGGATGACCTCGTCGGCCGCCGTGCGCGCCGGGCGGCGGGTGCTCGCGGCGGCCGCGCGCAGATCGCGGATCAGGGTCTCGCGGACGACGGCGATGACGGGAACCAGACTCGCCGCGGCGAACAGGAACGCCGCCCACCGGGGGCCGTACAGGAATTCGAGGACCGTGGTCCAGGCCAGTCCGCCGCTGGCGGCGAGGTAGAGAGCGCAGAGAAGACGGCCGGAGTGAGTCATGGACTTCACCGTTCGTGCTGGGAGGGTTACCCTCTGTTCAACGCCTCGCGGCTCGCCGGGAATCGGGTCGAGCGGCGGTATTTCGTCAATTGAGTCCCGGGGTGCGGAAGATGTGATTGGTCCGGTCCTGCCCGGGAACACGAGGTGCGGACACCAAGAGAGGGGCGCTTCGTGCTCGTTCCGGACCCGAAGGCCGTCAGAACGCTGCTCACCAGATACGCGTCGCTGCGCATCGCGCAGGCCGAGCGGGACATGGCGCAGACCGCACGGGAGTTGGCGGACGTCAGCCGCGCCCTGTGCGTGATGATGGGCGCCGCGAGCGTCGAGGACGCGATCGCCGAGGCCGACGCCCTGCTGATCGCCTCGCGGCGGACGACGGGCGGGGGCGGCGGCCTGTCGCTGGCCGTCTGAACAGACGCCGCGGGAACGTGCGCTGACCGGCCGCCGGCTCAGGAGCGCGCCGCCGGGACCCGCGTCTTCCCGTGGAACGCCGCGCGGTACGTCTGCGGCGTGGTGCCGACCACCCGCCGGAACCGCTCGCGGAACGCCGTCGGCGAGCCGAACCCCGCCTGCTGCGCGATCCGTTCGACCGGGCGGTCGCTGTTCTCCAGCAGATACTGGGCCCGGCGCACGCGGGCCCGCAGCAGCCACTGCAGCGGCGTCGTCCCCGTCTGCTCACGGAAGCGCCGGCTGAAGGTGCGCTCGCTCATCCCCGACCGCGCCGCCAGCATGCCCAGGGTGATCTCGCCGGCCAGATTGTCCTCGATCCACTCCAGGACCGGTTCGAGGGTCGAGCCCCGCGGCACGGGCGGCTGCTCGTGCACGATGAACTGGGCCTGTCCGCCCTCCCGTTCGAGCGGCATCACGGAGAGCCGGGCGGCGTCCGCCGCGACGGCCGATCCCAGATCGCTCCGGATCATGTGCAGGCACAGGTCCAGCGCCGCGGCGGCGCCCGCCGAGGTGAGGATCTGCCCGTTGTCGACGTAGAGCACGTCGGGCTCGACCTCGACCTCCGGGTAGCGGCGCGCCAGTTCGCCCGCGGCCACCCAGTGCGTCGTGGCGCGCAGACCGTTCAGCAGCCCGGCCTCCGCCAGCACGAAGGCGCCCGCGCACACCGACGCGATCCGGGCCCCGGCCTCCGCCGCCTCCCGCAGCGCGGCCAGGGCGCGCGGGGAGAACTCCTCGACGAGCTGCGAGCAGCCCGGCACGACGACGGTGTCGGCGTCCGCCAGTGCATCCAGGCCGTGGCCGACCCGGATCTCGAAACCGTCGGCGCGGACGTCCCGCGATTCGGCGCACAGCCGCACCCGGTACGGGCGGCGCCCGTCGGGCAGCCGCGTACGGCCGAAGACCTCCATGGGAGCCGCCATGTCGAACGGCACCACATGGTCGAGTACGAGGATCGCCACCGTGTGCATGCAAACCACGATAAGCGGATTCCTGCCAGCGTCATGACCTGGGGTGGAGCTGAAAACGCCGGTCCGGCTGCTTGGCGGGAACCCGTTGGAATCTGTCGTTTCCGCCCCTGTGCGGGCCCTTCGAAGATCCCTAGCGTGAGCCGGGCACCGCTGATCGCACCCCGGAAAGGCTCCCTCCCGATGACGAAGGTCCTGCTCGCCCTCCACGTCCTGGCGGCCATCGTGGCCGTCGGCCCCGTCACGGTCGCGGCGAGCATGGTGCCGCCGGCGGCACGCCGTGCCGGCTCGGACGCGGCGGGGGTGGGCACCGTCCGCCTGCTGCACCGCATCTGCCGGATCTACTCCGGCGTCGGCATCGCGGTCCCGGCCCTCGGGTTCGCCACCGCCGGCGCGATGGGCGTCCTCGGCAGCGGCTGGCTCATCGCCTCCATCGTGCTGACCACCTGCGCCGCCGGCCTCCTGATCGCGTTCGTCCTGCCCCGCCAGGAGGAACTGCTCGCCCAACTCGACGCGCGGCAGCCCGTCGAGCGGACGAGCACCGCCCGACTCGCCATGTTCACGGGTGTGTTCAACCTGCTGTGGGCGACCGTGACGATCCTGATGATCATGCGGCCCGGCTCCACGACCGGCGCCTGACGGTACGGACCACCTCCAGGGCCGGATATCCGCACAGCCGTCCCTGCGTCAAGTGCTCCTGGGAATTCACGCCACTGTCTGTCCCGGCGCTTACACTCGACAGCCGTGCCCATGCGTATGGGCCGCCACACGAAAGGCACGTCGGTGTTCCAGGATTCCCCCATCTACGACCGGCTCGTCGCTGAGCGCGGCGATGTCCCCACTCAGACTCGCCGGGAGGCGGAGCGTGTGAGCCGGGAACTGGAGTACGCCATGCGGCCGCTGCAGTCCTTCGGTGTCGCACCGTCGCCCGAGCACCGCTCCGCCCCGGGCGCGGGCTGGCAGCGCACGGCGCTGCTGCCCGGTTCGCTGCCCGCCTGACCCCCGGTACGTACGTCCTCGGCCCGTCCCGGTGCGTACGTCCTCAACACACCCTGCTGTTCTCGCCGTTGACGTGCGTCTGTTCCTGCGGGCCGGGACGGGCGAGCCACTCCGCGACGGTCCGGGCGATCGGCTGTTCCGTCTCCACCTCGACGAAGCCGAACTGCCCCGACTGGTTGCACTCCAGGAACCACCAGGTCCCGTCGGCGTCCTCGGCGAAGTCGAAGGCGCCGTAGGCCAGTTCGGCGCTGCGGAGATAGGTGCGCACGGCGTCGGCGACCCGGGGCGGGACGTCGGTGGCGCGCCAGGGTATGTCGGACGAGGCGAAGCGCACGTCGACCGAGGCGGGGTCGTCGGGGTCCGCCGCCTCGTCGGTGGCCTTGCGGGCCGCGAGCAACCGGTCGCCCACCACCGTCAGCCGGATGTCGGCCTTCTTGCCGACCCGGCGCTGCAGCAGCGTCGGCCCGTACGCCACCGCGGTGAAGTCCGCGTCCGGCGCGACCCGGCTGGTCGGCACCGCGCGCGGCGGATCCTGCGGGTGCGCCCCCGAGACCGGCTTGACCACCAGGTCGGGGTAGCGGTCGGCGAACTCGCGGGCGGCCTGCGGAAAGGTCGTGATGAGCGTGGCCGGAACGGGCAGTCCGCAGCGCTGGGCGTGCCGGAGCTGCCAGGGCTTGTGGCGGGCCCTGCGGGCCGCGTCGGGGTGGTTCATCCAGCGGGCGTCCGAGCCGCGCAGCATGCCGTAGAGCGCCTGGGTGGACTCCTCGGTCAGCCAGGCGGAGGGTTCACTCGCGCGGGTGGCGGCCTCGCCGGGCCTGCGCACCCAGACCGAGCGCAGGCCGGAGATGCTCACCAGGCGGCCCGCGGACTGGAGATGACCGCGGAAGGCACCGTGCACGTACTCGCCGGACAGCGCCACGCCTCCGGGCAGGTCCGCGGGATCCAGGCGGACCACCGGGACCCCGGACGCGTTCAGATGCACGACCACCATGTCGGCGGTCACGTCCTCTTCACTGGTCAGGATCAGGACAGTCATGTTCGGCTGTGACGTGTTCAGTCGTCGAAGTGTGTCTTGGAACCGGCGGTGGACGTCGTGGTCCCCAACTCTCTGAGCAGGGCGTGGTCACCGGCGGCGACCCGGCCGTCCATGAGCACGTTCAACTGCAGCCCGGGGTCGTAGACATACGGAGTCGTGGCCTCCAACTCCACCGCCGGACGTGCGTAGTTGAGCGCGAACGGTTGCATCGTCTCTCCCTCGTCAGTGCTGCGCCGACCCGGCGGGCCCCGCTCTGGGCGCTGCCCGGTCCGCCGACTGCCTTGCCCTTCCAGTCAGTTATACGAATCGAACGGGTGGTTGGTTTCCTTACTCTGCGTAGTCAGAGGGAGGTTTCGTGACGATTCGGCCCACCGAGAGAGCCGTGGAGTGTGCGCAGAGCGAGGAGCAGGACGCCGATGTCGTCCAGATAGATCGGGTCGGGCAGGAGGTCGGTCGGCAGCAGGAAGTAAAGGACAGCGCCCCAGAAGACCCAGCGTGGCCCGGTGGGCAGCCCCGCACGCCTGAGGTCTCGGCGCGTCCGCAGGAGTCTGACGAACAGGGTCACGGCCACGCCGAGGACGAGCGCCGCGAGGGCGAATGTGATGACGATCACCGTCGTGCTCGGTTTCACGGGTCCTCCTCATCCGGCGGGCCGAACGGCGCGCCCCTCCCTCGGATTCCCGCTTCCGTCCTACGTACGTACCCCTGGTTCATACCCGTGGCCCACCCGGGTGGCACGCGGTGGCGCTACCACCTAGTAATGGCACTGCACTGCAACGTCGTGACTCGCGTCGGGAGACGCGAGTGGTGGCGAACCTTCCATCTCTTCCATGGAGGAGAGTCATGAGCATCCGCTCGTCATCATCCAAGCCGAACGACCCCTCCATAGCCGCCACGAACGAGGACCCGGTCAGCGCCCTGGTGCACGCCGCGGTCGCCGACCGTCCGCTGGAGGAGGTCGCCAACCTGATCACCCTCCTGGAGGAATCACCCCAGTACGCCAAGGCCACCGTCGACGCGCTGCGCGCGGTGGGCACGGACCGCTCGATCGAGGACGTCACCCGGCTGGTCACCCTGCTGACCAGGCCGCCCCGCGACGCCGCGAGCGCGGACGAGGCCATCCGCGCGGCTGCCGAGAACCGTCCGGTGGAGGAGGTGACCCGGCTGATGGCACTGCTCCACCGCACGCAGACGGAGCGTCACTTCGGCCGCGAGGCCGCACGGGCCGCCGCCTCCGCACGGCCGGTCGAGGAACTCGTCGAACTCATCGGCAAGCTGAGCGAGGAGCGTGAGGCCCTGGCCACCCTGCCCGACCCGGAGCCCCCGTCCGGGCAGCCGAGCGGCGCGACCGGCTGGGGTCCCGGCGGCACGTTCCCGCCGCCCGTCCCCCTGGCCCCGCCGGGTCGCGGCCCGGACACCCTGCCGCACCGGCCGGCCCGTACGCCGAGGCGTCCCGCCGAACGGCTGACCTGGCCGGGCCTGATCGTGGCCGGCGCGCTCTTCCTGTGCGCGCTGCTGTGGTTCCCGATGTACCAGGAGGGCGAGCCCGTCGCGCTCTACGTCTCGTCGGTCGCGGTGTCGGCGCTGTGCGCGCTGCTCGCCGTGGCGGTGACCCTGCGGCCCGTCCCGCCCGCCCTCGCGCTCGCGCTGGTGGTGACCGCGATCCTCGCCGCGGCGCAGCTCTACCAGGGCCGATTCCACTCCGCCTGGCTGTCCCGGGCGCTGGACCTCACGCTCGCACCGAGCTGGATCGCGGGCCTGGCCGCGGTGGCGGCGGCACTGGCGGCGCTGACGGCCCTGGTCGTCCGCCTCGCCTCCAACCAGCCGCCCGCCCCCGCCCCGGCCCGTCGCCCACTGGCCACGGCGGGCCGGCCGGAGTGACGCAACGGTCGTAGCGACCGGCAGGTTCTGGGGCGGCCTCGCGGCCGCCCCAGAACCTTTCCCGGGCGGCACGCGGTCGCGTCTCAGCCGTCGGCCGCTTCCGTCCGTTCGTCTCCCTCGTGCTTGCCGCCTTCGGTGGCAGGCGGTCGCAGGGCCTTGCCCTTGAGGCGCTCGAACGTGCGCGTCAGCTGCTGGAACGGCGAGCCCGTCGTGGGGGCGGGCGGCTGGGGCTGCGGTGGGGCGGGCACGTCGGCGCCGTTCTCGCGGAGCACGGTCAGCGCCTCGTGGGCGCGCTCGGCGGCCTCGCGGTACAGGTCCCGCGACTTCGTCATCGCCTCCAGCGCCTCGGAGTACATCGCCACCAGCCTGCGCTCGTGGTCGAGTTGCTCCTCCAGGGTCATCAGGTCCCAGTCGTCACGCAGTTCCCGGACGGCCTCGTCGCCGCCGTCCGGCAGCGGCGGGGGCAGCGCGGCGAACCGGCTGATGGCGTCGACCAGTTCGGCCGGCCGCTTGCCGTCGAGGAAGACGGTGCGCACGGAGAAGTCGTCCGCGTCGAAGCCCGGCGGTGCCGGGTCCGTGGGCAGCACGACGGCCCCGCCGCGCGGCACCTGCACTCCGAACTCGCGCAGGGCGCGGTTGACGATCCGCAGCTGCTCGGGCGCGGCGCGGTGCTCCAGCACGCGATGCCGCAGGCTCGGCGGCAGCAGCGGGCCCAGCGGCCTGCGGCCCGCCTCGTCGGGCGTCATCGCCTCGTGCACGACGACGTTGATGCTCCAGCCGCCGCGCGCACAGCTGCGCAGCAGGCGCCGGATCTCCTTGTCCTCCGTGGGCAGGTGCGCGGCGCCCCGCAGCCGCAGCCCCGTGGCGGGCTCGAGGTCCCAGGGGGTGCCGGGGTCGTCGGGCCAGAACATGGTGGCGGGCGAGGGCCACTCCTCGTTCCACGGGCGCTCCGCCTCGGCCGCGAGCACCCAGTCCTGGCCGCCCTCCGAGGGGCGGGCCAGGGTGAGCCGGGCGCGCACGGTCGCCGTCCCGGCGGCCTTCCAGCGGGCCTCGAAGATCCGCTCGGGGCCGTCCTCGCCGTCGGGCCCGGGCAGTTCGTGCTGGTCGTCGAGGACCGTTCTTTCCTTGAGTCGTTGCAGGGTCGTTCGTACGACCTCCGGGGCGTCGGTTCCGTCATGGCGGCCGCGCGTCAGCCACAGGTTGGGGGACGGGGCCGGTCGGACACTGGGGGAGATGCGCATGGGTCCATCTGAGAACGGGGGCACGTGCGGACACCAGTATTGTCCGCGCGGGTCGGTGTAGATCACACGGGGTCTGCACACGGAATGTGCGCGGTGCACACGGGGTGTGATCGATCTGCTCCAGCACATGACAGTTCACGCGTGTTCCGCCGGGCCGCGGTGCGGCCACAATGGCGGCCGCGAACAGGACCCGCCCACCATCCGCTTCGGGGCGGGGCCTGTTCGCGCCGTTTCAGGCGGTGCCGGAGTCCGGCCGGCACCGCCCCCTCACCGCGCGCTCCGCGAGCGCACCGACACGCCCGGTGACTCCGTGTCGCGCTATATATCGGCAGCCGAGATATCATGGCCGTATGGCATCGAAGAACATGACACAGGCGGCGTTCTTCGTCCTCACCGCTCTCGCCGACCAGCCCCGGCACGGCTACGGGATCCTGCGCGAGGTCGAGGACCTGTCCGACGGCACCGTCCAGCTCCGCGTCGGCACCCTGTACGGCGTGCTCGACCGGCTCACCGCGGACGGACTGATCGTCCTGGACCGCGAGGAGGTGCACGAGGGCCGGCTGCGGCGCTACTACCGCCTCACCGGTGAGGGCACGGCCGCCCTCGACGCCGAGGCGGAGCGCATGGCCGCCGGAGCCAGCGCCGCCAAGCGGCGGATCGCCGAGGGGCGCAAGGCCCCCGGAGCGGCCGCCCGGCCCACCACCGACCCCGGACTCGCGGGAGGTCTCGCATGACGACGCTGCTCGAAACCCGGTACCGCGGCGTGCTGCGCCTGCTCCCCGCCTACTACCGCAGGGCCCGGGAGGAGGAGATGGTCGAGGTCTATCTGTGGGACGTCGACCGCGACACCCAGGACCAGAGCAGGCCCACCCTCGGCGAGGTGGCGAGCGTCGCGGCCCTCGCGGTGCGCAGCAGACTCGCCACCGCCGGAGCCCCCCGGCCGTACGCGCTGCTGGGCTCGGTCGTGCGCCATTTCGCGCTTTTCGCCGTGCTGCTCCAGGCGGCCGCCGCGGTGGCCGACCGGGTCCTGAACCTGACCTGGTCGTCGACCCACGGCCGGAGCCAGTGGGACATGTTCCTGTCGGGGTTCACCGGCCAGGGCACGCTCGGCGTCGTCGCGGTGGCCGAGTGGATCCTGCCGCTGCTGTGGGTCGCCGGCTTCTTCGCCCTGCTGCACGACCGGCGCACCCCGGCCCGTGCCGCCGTTTTGCTCGCCGCGCTGCCCACGCTGTGGCCGCTGTTCGGGCCGCTGGTGAGCGAACGGGTGGCCGCCGACCCCTGGTTCGCCGTCGCCACCGCGCTGCTGGCCTGGCTGCCCGCTCTCGCGCTGTGCGCGGCCTACCACCGTGACGCCCCGCCGGCCACGCTGCCCGTCGGCACCCCGGGCCTCGTGTTCACCGCGTGCACCGTGGTGATGGGCGGATCGCTCGTGCTGCTGCCCGCCATGGCCGACGCGGCCTGGGCGCCGGCCACGGGCTTCGTCCTCGGCGCCCTCGCCTGGCTGGTGCTGCGCAACCGCCTTACGGACAGCGGCGCCTCGGGCGGTGCCGCGGCCCTGGCCGCGCTCGGCCTGCTGCTGCTGGCGGTCCGGGTGGCGGCGCTGTATCCCTGGCTCGGCGTGCCCGTTCCCGCCGCCTTCCTCGGCGGAGCGCTCGTCCAGGCCGGCGCGCTCACCCTGCTGGTCGTGGTGCTGGCCCTGGTGGCCAGGCGCGACCTCGCTCCGCGCTGAATGGCGCGGGCGATACGGTCGCCCCATGTCTGACGCCCGGTTGACCACGTCCTCGTACCTCGTGCTCGGCATCATCGACAAACTGGGCGAGGCGAGCGCCTACGACGTGAAGGTGGAGGCGGGCCGCACCGTGGCCCCGTTCTGGCAGGTGCCGCACGCGCAGGTGTACGCGCAGTGCGACCGCCTCCTCCAGGCCGGACTGCTGTCGCAGGTACGGCAGGAGAGCGGCCGCAACCGGCGGGTGCTCAGCCTGACGGACGAGGGCCGGGCCGCTCTCCAACAGTGGCTCGCCGACCCGGAGTTCGTGCCGGTCGAGGCCCGCGAGCGCGGCATCCTCAAACTCTGGTTCGGCGGCCGGCCCGACGTGCTCGCCCCCGCCCAGCTCGACGAACACGTGCGCACGCTGGGGGAGTACGAGGAGCTGGCCGAGAGTGTCGGCGAGCTGCTGACGCCCGGCCAGCGCGAGGCCCTGGAGTTCGGCATCCGCTACGAGCGGATGATGGTCGATTTCTGGCAGTGGGTGGGTCGGCGGGACGAACGTACGACGGACCGTTGACCGCGACGGCGACTCGGCCCTACCTTCTCGATAGTCCAGAAGAGACTATCGGGGATCGGAGTGGCACCCCGGGCAGGGAGTCGTCGTGCGTCGTCCAACGAAGGGCAGCTGGCGCCGTGGCGCCGTCATCGCCTTGACGGTCATGTGCGTGGCGTACGCGCCGATCGCGATGACCGAGCTGTGGCCGTACGCCCGCCCCGGCGCGCCCGCCTTCGGCGAGTGGCTGCTGGGCCGCATGGTCTCGCCGCATTACGTCGCCGACGCGCTCGCCACCCGGATCGCCCCCTACCGGCACAGCCTCGTGCCGATGATCGTGCACTCGGTGCTGGGCGGAGCGTTGATGCTCCTGGGCCCGGCGCAGCTGTTCACCGCGTCCCGCCGGCGCACCCGCCTGCACCGCGTCCTCGGCGTCGTCTTCGCGGTCACCGTGTACGCCTCGATGGCGGGCGCCGCCCTCTACCTGGCGCGCACGGCACCCGAGGACGCCTTCAGCGGGGCGGCCTTCTGGATCGTGCTGGCCACCATCCTGGTCGGCACCGTGCTGAGCGTGACGTTCGGCGTCCTGGCGGCCGTCGGCGGCCACCCGGACCTGCACCAGCGCTGGATGCTGCTCTGCTACGGCTACCTGCTGACCGCGCCGCTGCTGCGCCTGGAGTGGGGCGCCCTGCCCCGGGTGCTGCCGGGGCTGCCGATGACGGCGATCAACCTCGTGGCCGTCCAGCACCTCGGATCGATCGTGGTGTTCGGCGCGCTCATCGCCTCGCGCACCCTCGACCGGCGCACCCGGGTGCGCGGCGTGACGGGGACCTGGGCGCCCTTGCCCGTATTGATCGCCGCCCATCTCGCCGGAGCCGCCGCGCTCGTGTGGATCGTCCGCTCCTACCTGGACTTCGGGGCCACCGGCCACCGGCTGCTGGGCGCCTACCTGCTGCCGTACGCCGTCGCCTACGCGGTGATGGCCGTCGGCGCCCGGCGCGCCGGCCGGGCCGGACGCGCCTGGGCCCGCGAGGAGTGGCGGCTGCATCTGACCGCCCTGTGCCTCGCGCCCGTGCTGTCCGTGGGTGCGGTGCCCGTGCTCCAGCGGGGCCTCGACCTCGACCGGCACACCGCGCTGTCGGCGGGCGTGGCCATCGGCTGCGGAATGCTGGCGTTCGCCGCCACCGCAGTGGTGAGCATGCGCGTCATGTACGCCCGCGAGGTGCTCAAGCGCGCCGTCCCGGCGGAGCGTGCTCCCGCCGTCGGTGTGTCGTCCCCCGTCGCGTAACCGATCGGATCACCAGGAAACGGAGATGGCCATGGCGAACACGTCCGACGCGTCAACTCCCGCCCCCGCCGCGGTGAACGGCCGCCCGCTCACGGCCGGGATGGCGATACTGGCCACCGCGGTGGCCGTGATCAGCCTTCTCGTCGGGGGAGTGCTGATGCTCGTGAACCTCACGGGGCACGTCTTCGGGGCCTGGCCCTCGCCCGATTCCCTGAGTCAGGGCCTGGTCGGCGCGGCCATGCTCGGCACGGCCCCGGCCCTGTTCACGGTCAACAGGGCCCGGCTGTGGCAGGAGGCCCGAACCCTGCTGTATCCGCTGGCCGTTGTCCTGATCGGCCTGTTCGCGGTGAGCCTGGTCAACGCGAAGGGGCTCTACATCGCCAAGGGCGGGTCCATCGTCCCCGTGCTGTTCAGCCTGGGCTGGGTGTTCACGCTCGGCCTGCTCGCCGTGGCCGCCCTCGCGCTGCTGACCTGGCAGCACCTCACGCCCGGGGCGCCGCTCGCGGGGCGCGCGGCGCCCCTGCCCGGTTGGTCGAAACCCCTTCTGGCGGTGCTGGGTTCGTCCTGGCTGGGCATCGGGGCGGGCCTGCTGACCCGCCCCGGATTCTGGGCCGCCTTCGTCCCCTGGGACACCGGCCGCGCCGACGCGCAGGCCCTCGGCGTGTGGGCCCTCGCCCTCGGCGTCGGAGTCCTCGGCTCACTGGCGGAGGACGACCTCGACCGCACCCGGCCCGCCCTGCTCGCGCTGCCCGGCACCGGGGCCGCGATCACCGTGGTACTGGCAGTCCGCGCGGCGAGCGTCGACTGGTCCTCCGGCCCCGCGCTGAGCCTGGTCTGCATGGTGGCCGGGCTGCTGTTCGCGGGAGCGAGCGGGCGGGTGCTGCTCGCCCGCTCCTTGGCCGTCACCCGTGGAACGTGATGTACCCGTTCCCGTCACGGTCGTTCGCGGCCTTGGTGTAGGCGTGCGAGTCGGCGCCCGCGCCGGACGGCTTGTAGAGGTAGATCGTGTCCTTGTCGTTGTTCCAGATGAAGTTGCAGTTGCTGCGGTACGCGACGTTCTTGCTGTCCGACTCGGTGCCGTGGCCACCGCGCAGCTTCACGTAGTCGCCGGGCTGCAGGTAGTGGTTCTGACTGAAGGTGTAGTGGTTGCCGACCTTGTCCTTGACCACGTAGCCCTTGAGGTTCACGGTCGTGTGCGCCGAGTAGTTCTTGATCGTCAGGTACTCGTCCTTGGTGTTCCCGGTCGAGCAGCTGTTGGAGTCCCTGCCGGGTGCGTCGTACTGGACGCCCTTGATCTTCAGTGCCGAGGAGTACTCGGTGGCGTGGGCCGGAACGGCGGCCAGTACGGCGAGAGTTCCCGCGGCGGCCGTCGCGGCGAGCATGCGTATGCGCATGGAGATCTGCCCCCCTGTGTGAATTTCTGGTGAAGAACGTGCAGAGTACAGGGCTGGGTTGTACCGAGGGGTGAATTCGCCGATTTTGCGCCTAAAGACGCTGGAGCGCGGTATTGAGGGGCCGTCAGGCCCAGGCGTCCGACTGCCAGTCCAGCAGCCGTACGATCTCGTCCTCGCCCGGGCGGTTCGGGGCGGCCCGGGTCGCGGGGGACGGCGAGGGCACTCCCCGGGAGATGTTGCCGCTCACTGTGATGTTGTGCTCCACGCGAGGCCGGCGCAGCTCCTCGTAGCGGACGAGGGCGGCGTCCGTGTCCGGCGCGTCCCGCAGGCACTTGGCGAGCACCACCGCGTCCTCCAGCGCCATCGACGCGCCCTGGCCGGTGGCCGGGGAGGCCGCGTGCGCGGCGTCGCCGACGAGCAGGGTGCGGCCGGCCCGCCAGGGGCTGCCGGTCGGGATCTCGGTGGCGTTGGTGACCAGGACGCCCTGGTCGGTCGCGGCGACGATGTCGGCGGCCGGGGTGGCGTCCTTGCGCAGCAGCGGCACCAGCAGCTCGCGCCAGTCGGCCGCGGTGCCGCGGGCGATCCGCTCGGCGGGCAGCGGATCGCCGGAGACCCGGGCGAACCAGTACGTCTCCCCGTCCGGTGACACCGCGAAGCCGAAGGCGGCACCGGTGCCGCGGATCATGGTGATGCATGCGTCACCGGCGGGCAGGGGCGCGGTGCGGGTGTAGCCGTAGAAGACCTGCTGGCCCGCGTAAAGGGGCTGGACGGCGGGGGCCGTTGCGTTGCGGACCGTGGAGCCGAGTCCGTCGGCGCCGATCAGGAGGTCGCCGCCGGCCCTGCTGCCGTCGGCGAAGTGGGCGGTGACGCCGTCGGCGTCCTCCACGACGGAGGCCAGCCGGGCGCCGTGCCGGATGGCGATGCCCCGGCGCGAAGCCTCCGCCTGGAGCCCGGAGTTGAGGTCCCCGCGGCGCAGGCACCGGTACTGGAGCAGTGGGTCGCCGGCCTCGCCGATGGGGGTCTTCGCCAGCTCGGCGCCCGTGCCGTCGAGCACTCGCATCGAGGTCAGCGGGAAGCCCAGCGCGGTGACGGCGGCGGAGGCGTCGAGCTGCGCGAGCGCCCGCATGCCGTTGCTCGCGAGGGTGAGGAACGCGCCCAGATCCTCGGCCGAGTCCGGATGGGCCTCGTGCACCTCGACGTCCAGCCCTGCCTTGTGCAGGGCGAGTGCCGTCGCCGTGCCCGCGATTCCGCCGCCGATGACCAGTACCCGAGCCACGCCCACCCCGTTCGTCCCCGCACGGCCCCCGTGGTCGTACGTCTCCCTGGAAACGTCAGGACGGCGGCGGTGGTTCCGCTCCGCCGCCGTGACGCGGGCCGGTCGTGCCGGTCGCGCCGGGTGGCGCGACCGGCCGGCGGTCACGCGCCGCTCTCGCGGAGCATGTCCTCACGCTCGACGATCTTCACGCGCTCGCGGCCCTGCGGCTCGCCCAGCGCCTTCTCGGCGGCGTCCAGCTGGTACCAGCCCTCCCAGGTGGTGAAGCGGACGTCGCGCTCGCCCAGGAACGCCTCCACGGCCTCCGGCTCCGGCGAGGCGGGGGTCTGCAGACGGCCGTTGGCGTGGTCGTCCAGCAGGTTGGCCACCGTCTCGTTGGCGTCGCCCTTGGTGTGGCCGATCAGGCCGACCGGGCCGCGCCGGATCCAGCCGGTGACGTACGTCGACTGCAGGTGCTCGCCCGACTCCTGGACGACCCGGCCGCCCTGGTCCGGGACGGTGCCCGACTCGATGTCCCAGGGGAGCTTGGGGAGCTGGTCGGAGAGGTAGCCGACCGCGCGGTAGACCGCGGTGACGTCCCAGTCCTTGAACTCTCCGGTGCCCTTGACGTTGCCCGTGCCGTCGAGGGCGGTGCGCTCGGTGCGCAGGCCGACGACCCTGCCGTCCTCGCCGAGCACCTCGGTGGGCGACTCGAAGAAGTGCAGGAACAGCTTGTGCGGACGGTCGCCGACGTCGCGGATCGCCCAGTTCTCCAGCGTCTTGGCGACCATGTCGGCCTGCTTGTTGCCGCGCCGGGTCTCGATCGAGCCCGCGTCGTAGTCGATGTCCTCGGGGTCGACGATGACCTCGATGGTGGGGGAGTGGTCCAGCTCCCGCAGCTCCATCGGGGAGAACTTCGCCTGCGCCGGGCCGCGGCGGCCGAACACGTGGATCTCCAGCGCCTTGTTGGCCTTCAGGCCCTCGTACACGTTCGGCGGGATCTCGGTCGGCAGCAGCTCGTCGCCGGTCTTGGCGAGGATGCGGGCGACGTCCAGGGCGACGTTGCCGACGCCGAGCACGGCGACCTTCTCGGCCTCCAGCGGCCAGGTGCGCGGCACGTCCGGGTGGCCGTCGTACCAGGAGACGAAGTCGGCGGCGCCGTAGGAGCCGTCGAGGTCGATGCCGGGGATCGCCAGCGCGCGGTCGGCCGTCGCGCCCGTGGAGAAGATCACGCCGTCGTAGAAGGCGCGCAGATCGTCCAGGCTGATGTCGGTCGGGTAGTCGACGTTGCCGAAGAGGCGGATCTGCGGCTTGTCGAGCACCTGGTGCAGGGCGGTGATGATGCCCTTGATGCGGGGGTGGTCGGGGGCGACGCCGTAGCGGATCAGTCCGAACGGCGCGGGCATGCGCTCGAAGATGTCGATGGACACACCGGGGTCGGCGGCCACGTCGGACTTGAGCAGCGCGTCGGCTGCGTAGATCCCGGCGGGGCCGGCTCCGACGATGGCTACCCGCAGGGGGCGGGGCATGATCAGGTTCCCTTCGAGCGGCTGAAAGATCGACTCGAACAGGAAGCCTAAACTAAGGCAAGCCTAAGTCGGTACGCGGGTCCGGTCTATGAGCCCATAAGTCAAATTTATGGGCCGCAGGATGGAACCCGAACACGGTCGTCGGCCAACAGGAGTCGACCATGCCCGCGACCTCGAAGGACACCCATGGACCTGGAAGGCGACCGGTGACCGCCTCGCCGAGCGTCGGAGCACACGACGCGCCCGGCGCGTACGACGACTCCGTGACCGACGCCACGGTCGTCGAGCGGTCCTGGGACGAGCCCGACGTGTTCGCGGTGCTCTTCAACCGCTACGCCGACGACATCCACCGCTACGCGGCCAGGCGGCTGGGCGCCGAGGTGGCCGACGACCTGATGGCCGAGACCTTCGTGATCGCCTTCCAGCGCCGGCGCGGCTACGACCTGTCGCGGCCGCACGCCCGGCCCTGGCTCTACGGGATCGTCACCAACCTCGTCGGCCAGCACCGGCGCGCGGAGGCCCGCCGGCTCAGGGCGCTCGCGCGGGTCGCGGGCACGACCCCGGCCGAGGGTGAGCCCCTCGCGGACCGGGTCGTGGCGAAGGTCGGTGCCGAGCACTCCCGCGCCCGGCTCGCCGGCGCGCTGGCCGGGCTGCCCGCCCGCCACCGGGACGTGCTGCTGCTGATCGCCTGGGGTGATCTCGACTACGCGGAGGCGGCGCAGGCCCTCGGCGTCCCGGTCGGGACGGTGCGCTCACGGCTGCACCGCGCACGGGCCGGGCTGCGGCAGGCGCTGGGCGGGTCGGATCCCACTGCACTTCACGAGGAGACCGAGGAGACCGATCGTGGATGACCTCACCGCGGTGCGCGAACTGGCCGACGACGTGCCCGAGTTGACCGAGGGGGCGCGCGCTGCCGCCCGGGTCCGCCTGCAGCGCGCCGTCGTCCGGGAGACCCGCCCGCGTCCGCTGTCCCGGCGGCTGATGCTCAGGGCGGCCGTCGCCGGTACGGCCGCGGCGGCGGTCGCGGGGGGAGCCGTCCTCGCGACGCGGCACCAACAGGGTTCGCACGCGCCGCGGTTGACCACATTGAGCGCGGCGCAGCTGCTGCGGCGGGCCGCCGACAGGTCCAGGTCCGACGGCACCCGCGCGCCGATTCCGCGCAACGACCAGTACGTGTACACCAGGACCTACGTCACCAGGACCTATGTGAACGGCGGGCGGACCAGGACCTGGACGGACGAGAGCTGGCTCTCCGTGGACGGTTCCAGGCCCTCCCGGCGCGTGGAGCACGGCAAGGTCCACAACGATCCCCCGCTGGGCGAGCACGAGGTGCGGGTGCCGCCGACCGAGTACGCCGAACTGGCGAAGTGGCCCACGGACCCGGGCAAGTTGCTCAGGTGGCTGCGGATGGGCACGGCGAAGCACGCCCGCGAAGCGTTCATGAACGCGTGTCAGTTCTTCGTGGTGCCCCGGGTCATGCCGCCCGGTCTGGAGGCGGCGATCTTCGAGGCCGTGGCGGAGATTCCCCGCATCCGGATCGACCACGAGGCGGTGGACGCTCTCGGCCGCCATGGAGTCGCCGTGTCGTACCCGGATTTCGACTTCGCCTTCGTCTTCGACACGCGGACCTACGCCTACCTGGGCATGCGCGTGAAGGGAAGCACCGTGACGTACGACGGCCGCAAGGCCACCCATCACGGCTGGTACCACGAGATGAGCGGCCTGCAGGAGCTGGATGTCGTGGACCGGATCGGGCAGCGCCCCTAGACCCGGCTGCCGTACCGCATGGGGGGCGGTACGGCAGCCCGGGCCCGCCGTCAGCCGATGTGGTAACTGTCGCCGTACACCTTCCAGTTGAGCGGTGTGTTCAGGCACAGGTTGCCGTTGCGCAGGAACACCCGCTGCTCGGTGTCCACCCGGCTGGTGTCGCTGTGGGCCTCCTCCTGCTTCATCGCCCACACCCGCGCGTCGAGGAAGGCGTTCAGATACGTCGTCTCGTCGCCGCCCTGCGCCGGCGGCTTGGCCTTGCTGAGGGCGCGCTTGCGGATGTTGCGGAAGCTGGTGGGGTCGTCGCCGTCGCCGTGCATCACGATGGCGTCGTAGTAGGCGAACTGGCCCAGGGTGCCGAGCGCGTCGGACTTGCCCTGACTGACCGCCGGATTGAAGTACACCCGGTCGCGCTCGTCGTTCTGCGCCTGCTGGAACGCGCTGTCCTGGGCCGCCTTCGCCCAGTCCCGGGGGAAGTTGGGGTCCAGGCCGTCGTGCGAGTCGGTGCCGTTCACCGCGCGCAGCGCCGGGAGGTACTTGGCCAGGACGTTGCCGGGCTTGCGGTCGGTGTAGAGCTGGACCAGGTCGAGCATGTCGCCGGTGCCGGAGCAGAAGCCGATGATCCCGGCGGTGTAGCCGCGGCCGTCGCCGATGTCCTCGATGTACTTGTACTGGGCCTTCCAGTCGAGCGAGGAGTTCTCCGCGCTCGACACCAGCTTCATGGCGATCTCCTTCTTCGCCGCGTCGTCGAGCGGGGTGCAGGCCGCGGCCGCCGAGGCGGAGGCGGAGGCGTGCGACGGCCGCAGGAGCGGGACGGCGGCCAGGGAGGCGGCGGCCGCGGCGAGGACGGTGCGGCGCGCGATGCGGCTGGGGCGTGCGGCGTCGTCGGAGTGGTGCGTCACGGGGTCTCCAAATCGTGGTGGGGGGTGGGGAGTTGGCCGTGCGTGACACTGATAGGAAGGTTTCCTATCAGCTACGGCCGAAGGAGGACACCCGTCACGGGAGAAGTTCGTAGGGACGCACGAAGAAGGTCCGGACCAAAAGGGGTGAGACGGGGCACCGGCGCCGTCAGGGCAGCGGCTGCTCGGCCCAGATCACCTTGCCGTCGGGCGTGTAGCGGGTGCCCCAGCGCTCGGCTAGCTGGGCCACCAGGAACAGGCCGCGGCCGCCCTCGTCGGTCATCGCCGCGTACCGCAGGTGCGGCGAGGTGCTGCTGCTGTCGAAGACCTCGCAGATCAGCGTGCGGTCCAGCAGCACGCGCACCTGGATGGGGTCGGCGCCGTAGCGGATGGCGTTGGTGACCAGCTCGCTCAGGATGAGCTCCGTGCTGAAGGTCAGCTCCTCGAGGCCCCACGCCGTGAGCCGGCGGCTGACCGACGCCCGCACCTCGCCGACCGCCGCCGGATCGTTGCGCACCTGGCATTCGGCGATGTGGTCGGCGGGCAGCGCCCGGGTGCGGGCGACGATCAGGGCGACGTCGTCACTGGGCTTGGCCGGCAGCTGCGAGTCGAGCACCGACCGGCACGTCTCCTCCGGCGAGTCGCCGGCGCGCTCCAGCGCGCCCCGCAGGAGCTCGAGCCCCTCGTCGATGTCCCGGCCGCGGTCCTCGACGAGCCCGTCCGTGTACAGGACGAGCCGGCTGCCCTCCTCCAGCGTGAGGTCGGCCGTCTCGAACGGCAGGCCGCCGAGGCCGAGCGGTGGCCCGGCCGGCACGTCGGGGAAGCCGACGCTGCCGTCCGGCCCGATCAGCGCGGGGGGCGGATGGCCGGCCCGCGCGATCGTGCACGTCCGCGACACCGGGTCGTAGACCGCGTAGAGGCAGGTGGCGCCGGTGACCGGGGCGTTGTCGCCGTCCGTGGTCTCGTCCTGGTCGATCCGGCCGACCAACTCGTCGAGGAGCGAGAGGAGTTCGTCGGGCGGCAGGTCCAGTGCGGAGAAGTTGTGGACCGCCGTGCGCAGCCGGCCCATGGTGGCCGCGGCGTGCAGCCCGTGCCCGACGACGTCGCCGACGACGAGTGCGACCCGGGCCCCCGACAGCGGCAGCACGTCGAACCAGTCGCCGCCGACCCCGGCCTGCGCGGGCAGATAGCGGTAGGCGATGTCGAGGGCGGACTGCTCGGGCAGCCTGCGCGGCAGCAGGCTGCGCTGCAGGGTCACGGCCATGCTGTGCTCGCGCGTGTAGCGGCGGGCGTTGTCGATGGAGACCGCGGCGCGGGTCACCAGCTCCTCGGCGAGGGCCAGTTCCTCCGCGTCGAAGGGGGTCGGCTTCTGTGAGCGCCAGAAGCTCACCACGCCCAGGACCAGGGTCCCGGCGCGCAGCGGCACCGAGATCAGCGAGTGGATGCCGTACTCCAGGACCTGCCCGGCGCGCTCCAGGTCCTGCGCGTGCCAGCCGGGGGCCGCGGCGAGGTCGGGCTCCAGCACGGCCTGCCCGGTGCGCAGGCTGCGGGCCTGTGGCGAGGTGTCGACGAACCTGATCTGCCGGCCCACCTTGTACAGCGGGGCGTCCTCGCGGACGCCGCGCGAGGCGGTACGGCGCACGGCCGTCCCGCCCTCCGGCTGGCCGCCGCCCAGCACGGCGTCGAACAGGTCGACCGTCGCGAAGTCCGCGAACCGGGGCACGGCGAGTTCCGCCAGCTCCTCGGCGGTACGGGTGACGTCCAGGCTCGTGCCGATGCCCACACCGGCGTCGTAGAGCATGTTGAGGCGTTCCCGCGCCGTCTCGGCGCGGCCGGACAGGGCGCGCAGCTCGGTGGAGTCGCGGAGGGTGGCG
The DNA here is from genome assembly GCF_042800575.1 of Streptomyces sp. NPDC057616. Lineage (NCBI taxonomy): Bacteria > Bacillati > Actinomycetota > Actinomycetes > Kitasatosporales > Streptomycetaceae > Streptomyces > Streptomyces sp. NPDC057616. The sequence goes on along the minus strand of NZ_JBHVGU010000040.1, from coordinate 5,751 downwards.
ACGCTGCCCGGCGGGCCGCCCTGGACGTCGGTGGGGCGCTGGTTGACGGCCAGCAGCCGGTCCTTGACCAGGTGCACCTCGTCCGTGGCCACGCGGCCGGAGGCCAGCAGCTCCGCGGTGTCGGGGTCGAGGCCGAGGTCCAGCGCGTGCCGGCCCTCCGCGTCCGCGGGCAGGTCGAGCAGGCGGTGGGCCTCGTCGTTGGCGAGCAGCAGGGAGCCCTCGCCGCTGACGATGAGCACGCCCTCGCGCACCGCGTGCAGGACGGCGTCGTGGTGCTCGTACATCCGGGTCATCTCGTCCGGGCCGAGGCCGTGGGTCTGCCGCAGCAGGCGTCTGCTCACCAGCGCCGTGCCCGCGGTCGCCAGGGCGAGGCCCACGGCGGCCGCCATGAGGACGAGCGGGAGCTGGCGGTTGGCGGCGCCGCCCACGTTCGCCGTGGTGATGCCCGCCGACACGAGGCCCACGACTTTTCCGTCCGGGGCCTTGATCGGTACGACGGCCTGGACCAGCCGCCCGATGGTGCCGTTGATCTCCTCGACCACCGTCCCGCCGGCCAGCGCGGGGGCGATGGTGCCCACGAACTTCTTGCCGATGCGGTCCGGTTTGGGGTGCGTGTAGCGGATGCCGTCGGTGTTCATGACGACGATGAAGTCCACACCGGTCGCCTTGCGGGCGGCCTCGGCGCGCGGCTGCAGGATCGCCGTGGGGTGCTCGGTGCTCAGGGCCGCGCGCGTGCCGGGCGCGTTGGCGAATGCCTCGGCCACGGCGACCGAGCGGTTGCGGGCCTCCTGCGTGCTGTCGTGCCGGGCCTGCAGATACAGCGCCACCACCGCGGCGACCACCAGCAGCAGGACGATCACCACCTGCAGGACGAAGACCTGCCGGGCGATGCTGCGGCCGGTCAGCGCGGACCGCAGGGCCGCGACGCGCCCCGGCTCCGTCTCCCGTGGGTGGCCCTTGCGGTGGGTGAACGTTCCGCCCGGCGTCCGCGCCGTGCGCTGCCCGTGCACCCCGTGGGCACGACCGCTCGCGCGGCGGGCACGGGGACCGCCGGGGCGCCGGTGCGACCGCGTCCCGGAACGGTCCGGAAGACGGACCATGTGCCCATGTCTACACTGCCGCGCCCCATGAGGCGAGAGGCGTAACAGACGGTTACAGGGCCTTCGGGGGTGGTGGCGGGGGTGGTTGTGGCGGCGTGGCGCGGGCGGTGACGGGTCCGTTCGCGGGGCGGGGTGCTGGGCCGAAGCGGTGAGTGGGCCCGGGGTGGTGAGCCACGGGCGGCACGGTCCTTGAGGTGCCAGGTGCCAGGTGCCAGGTGCCGGGTGCGGGTACCCGGTGCCGAGTGCCGCGTGCCGTCGGCGGCGACGTCAGCGGCCGCATCCCGCCGGCGGCGACGTCACCGTCCCGTTCCCTCCGTCGCCCGGCGCGTTGCCAGGAGGAGGGCGATGTCGTCCGGGCGGTCCCGCGTGTGGCGGGCCAGGGCCGTGAGGCGGTCGGCGATACCGGTGAGGGTGCGGCGGCTCGGCCGAAGGGCGGGCGCGCCGGCCTTCGACAGGGCCACGCGCAGGGCCGTGATGCCGTCGTCGATGTCGACGCCGGGGCGTTCCACGAGTCCGTCCGTGTAGAGCGCGAGCACGCAGCCCGGGTCGATCTGCAGCTCGGAGACGGGATAGTGGGCCTGCTGGTCCACCCCGAGCACGACCCCGCCCGGCAGATCCAGCACCTCCGTGTGGCCGTCCGGGTGACGCAGCAGCGGCGGCGGGTGTCCCGCGCGCGCGACACGCGCAAGGCCCGACACCGGGTCCAGCCGGATGTAGCAGCAGCTCGCGAACTGACCGGGGTCGAGGTCGATGAGCAGATGGTTGGTGCCGCTCATCACCTCGTCGGGCGGCCGGTCGCCGAGCGCGAACGCCCGCACCGCGCTGCGCAGTTGCCCCATCGTGGCCGCGGCCTGCACCCCGTGCCCCTGCACGTCGCCGATGACCAGCGCCAGTCCGTCCCCGGCCTCCACGACGTCGTACCAGTCGCCGCCCACCTCCATGCCCTGGGTGCCGGGCAGATAGCGGCCGGTGGTCTCCACCTGCGGATGGGCCGACAGGCGGCGGGGGAGCAGGGCCTGCTGGAGCCCGCGCGCGAGCGCCGCCTCGCTCTCGTAGCGCTGCGCCTTCTCCATGGCGTGCGCGATCAGCCCGGCGAGCGCGGTGAGCACCGTACGCTCCTCGGTGCTGAAACTGCGGGACCGGTCGAAGCCCAGGATGCAGGAGCCGACCGGCCGCCCCGAGGCGATCAGCGGCAGGAACGCGCGGGCGCCCTCGTCGGCGTCCAGCGCGATCCCGGGATAGGCCGCCTCCAGCTGCTCCATCGAGTCGAAGAAGATCGGGCGGCCCGTGGTCAGCGTCTCGACGCCCGGGAGGTGGGCGTCCAGGGCCACGCCCTCGAAGGGGGCGAGGAAGCCGGTGGGGAAGCCGTTCTCCCAGGACAGGTACAGATGGCGGTCCTGCAGCAGATAGATCGCGAGCCGGCGGCCGCCGAACGCGGGCAGCACCTCCCGCATCACCACGGCCGCCACCTGACGCGCGGTGACCGCCTCGGAGAGCGCGATGGCGAGCACGATGGGCCGGTAGAGCGGAGCCATCGAGGGGGTGGCGGGCGGTGCCGGCGACGCCGGAGCCGGCGGCTCGAGCGGGACGGGTTGCGGCGCGACGTCCGCGGCGCCGTCCGCCACCCGGTTCGCCGGCCGGAACGTGCACGTCAGCACGTCCCGGCCCGGATAGACGCACACGTCGAGCCAGGAGCCCTCGTACGACGACGGATCACTGTCGTACGACGCCGGGTGCCCCTGTCCGCCCTCCTTGCCGGGCCGTTCCAGACGGAAGCGCACCGGGCCCGGGGTGAGCAGGGCGCTGCGCAGGTGGTCCTCGACGGCCGGCTGGTTCAGCCACGGCACGCCCTCCCACAGCGGGCGGCTGAGCAGCTGCGTCCGCGAACGGCGCAGCAGCTGTCCGGCCCGCGGGTTGGCGTACAGGATCAGCCCCAGCCGGTCCAGGCAGAGCACGCCCTCGGGCAGCAGGTCGGCCGCCGCGTCGGCGGCGGCGCCGGGCCCGGGGTCGACGACGAAGCCGCGGACGGGGTGCGCGCCGGACGGAGCACCGGGCGGGGAGGGGGAGGCGTACGGGCTCCACAGCTCCACCAGCCGCAGCGCGCCGTCCTCGGACCGTACGTACAGCGGCAGCGGCGGGGGCCGGCCGGTGGCCGTCTCCCGCAGGGCGGTCAGCACCCGCTCGGTCTCGGCCGGGGCCACGGCGTGCGCGAGCGTCTGCACGGACGTGGCGAACTCGTCGGCCGGCATCCCCAGCAGCGCGGGCAGCCGCTCGTCCGCCGTCACGACGTCCGTCACCGGGTCCCAGGCGAAGCCCCCGGCGCGGCCCGCGGGCGGGCGGGTGCCGGGCGGCCGTACGCACATGGGCTCGCCGTCCCAGGCGACCGAGGACCTGCCGCCGTCCTCCAGGCGTCGCAGGGAGGCGCCCAGGTCCTCGGCCAGGCGCACCATGCGGTCGCGGTGGTGCAGCAGCTCGGTCGCGTCCGTCGCGGAGGGGCACAGCACGGTCAGCACGCCGAAGGTCGTGGTGCCGCCCACGACGGGCACGTACAGCGATCCGAACTGGAACGGCAGCCCCGCGGCGAACTGGGGATACCGGCGCATCGTCTCCGTCGCGTTCGGCAGCACCACCTGCACGCCGAGCCGGTAGGCGTCCGCGACCGGGAACGGCCGGTCCACGTGCATCCGCCACCACGGCCGGAACAGGGGTCCCGGCAGCCCCGTCAGCACCGCCAGTCGCAGCAGCCCGGGCGTGCCGGAGCGCAGGTAGACCCCTCCCGCATGGCCCCCTGCCGCACCGACCGCCTCGGTCGAAACGTCGATGAGCAGCGAGGCCAGCTGCCCGGGGCTCCGCTGTGCGTCCTCCGCGCTCCGCGTCATCGGCCCTACCTCGTCCGTAAGCCGCCCAGAGGCGACACAGCAAGAATGCGCCACCACGGGGCTGCGGCGCACCTGCGCGGCGCAATACGGCACACGGACCTCCATGTGACGCAAAGATCACCGTTCGGGTGCTTCGGAAGAAGCTGGCATGGGCATGCATTCGGGCGTTTGTCCCCCACCCCACTAGGAGTGATCGCGTGATGAGCGCCCCCACTGCGCCGCCCGCCCCCACCCCCACAGCCCCCGGAGCACTGCCGCTGATCGGGCACGGACTCCGACTCGCCCGCGACCCGCTGTCGTTCATCACCTCGCTGCGCGCGTACGGCAGCGTGGTGCGCATACGCATCGGCCCCACACCGGCCTACGTGGTCACGGACCCCGCACTGACCCGACGCGTCCTGGTGACCGACGCCGCCCACTTCGCCAAGGGCGGCAAGTACAACGACGCGCTGCGGGTCTTCCTCGGAGACGGAATCGCTACCGTCGCCGACGGCGACACACATCTGCGCAACCGCCGGCTGATGCAGCCCATGTTCAACAAGGCGCACATCGCCGAACGCGGCGACGCCATGATCGAGCAGGTGCGGAAGATGGTCGGCGCCTGGCCCGCGGCCGCACCGCGTGACGTGCTCGCCGACATGAACGGGATCACCCTCGCCGCGTTCCTCGTCGCCGTGTTCGGCGCGGACCTGCCCCCGCACCTGGAGGGCGAGTTCACCGCCCTGATGCCCGAGATCATGAAAGGAACGATTCGGCAGGTCATTCTTCCGCCCTGGATCACGCGGCTGCCGCTGCCCGCGAACCGCGCACACGCCGACCGCGTCGCGCGCCTGCGTGCTCTCATCGACCAGGCCATCGACCATCACATCGAGGTCACCGCCGCCGGATCGGCCGCGGCGAACGGTGCGTCCGGTGCCGGGGCGTGCCCGTACGCGGCCGAGGCGCGCCGGCGGCAGGGCGGTCTGTTCGAGACCCTGATCGGCGCTGAGGACCAACTCGGCCGCCGGCAACTCCAGGACGAGACCATCACCCTCCTGGCCGGCTCGATCGAGACCACCGGCACCACACTCGCCTGGGCGCTGTACGAGATCGCCGGCAACCCCGCCGTCGAACGGCGCCTTCGTGAGGAACTGGCCTCGGTGTGCGGGGACCGGCCGCTGCGCTACGAGGACATCGACCGGCTCCCGTACGCCCGGCGGGTTCTGCGGGAGGCCATCAGGAAGTACGGGGTGCTCTGGATGGTGATGCGGACCGCCGCCCGCGACGTCGTCCTCGGCGGACACCTCGTACCCGAGGGTGCCGACGTCATGTGGAGTCCCTACCTGCACCAGCACGACTCCGACTGTTTCCCCGACCCGGGCAGCTTCGACCCGGACCGTGAGGAGGCGGACGGTGCCGCCGGCACCCGGGGGAACTTCCTAGCCTTCGGTGACGGCCGGCGCAAGTGCATCGGGGAGAACCTCGCGTGGGTCGAGCTCCAGATCATCCTCGCGACCGTCCTCCAGGCCTGGCCCCGGTTCGAGGTGACCTCCCGTCCGCCGCGTGCCCAGGCCGTCATCACGGTCGAACCCGACGCCCTGGCCATGGAGTTCCACCGGAGCGCGGGCACGTAGGCCCGAGCCGTCCGGCGATGTCCGACTGCCGGGCGGTCGCGGGTCGTTCGCCGTGGCGGGGGGGGGGGGGGGGACCATCCCCCCCCCCCCCCCCCCCCCCCCCCTGCGGGGCCCCCCCCACACCAAAAACACCCCACCCCACACCACCCCCCCCCCCCC
>NZ_JBHVGU010000039.1:75709-95700 GCF_042800575.1 Streptomyces sp. NPDC057616 | reverse complement strand
TCCCAGGCGTGCGCGGCGCGGTCGATCTGGCGCCGCAGCCGGGCCTGCAACTGGTCGACCGCCTCGCGTCCGGTGGCCTCCTCGGCGGTGACCACCACCGCCCGGCCGCCGACGTTCAGGTCGGCCACGGCCGACCAGGGCAGATCGGCGTGGGCCGCGGCCCGCACGATGCGCACCTCACCGGTGACGGCGGGCCGTCCTGAGCGGCCGACGACGGCGTCGATCTTCACGCGCGCGTAGGCGAGGCTCGCCTCGTCCACCGCGCCGTCGCAGCGCAGCCGCACCGCGGGCGCGTCCTGGTTGTTGTCGCCGGTCATGGTGACTCCTTTCCTGGAAGGTCCGTAGGTCGTCAGGCGGCGGAGCCGGGCAGCCACAGGTCGGGTCCGAAGACCTCGTACCGGATGAGCCGGGCGGGCACTCCCGCGCCGAGCAGCTGTGCGCGGACGTCGCGCATGAAGGGCACCGGGCCGCACAGGAACACCGTTGCCCCGTCGGGGAGTCGCACGTCGGAGAGGTCCATCAGGCCGGTGCGGGCGGCGGGTTCCTCGGATCCGGCACGCTCGTACCAGAACTCCGCGCGGGCACCGGGCAGTTGCTCGACGAGCTCACGCGTCTCGGCGCGCAGCGCGTGCTCGGCGGGGGAGTCGTCGGCGTGCAGGACCAGCACCTCGCGGGTCGAGGCGTCGGCCTCCAGATGGGCCAGGATGCCCGTCATGGGGGTGCAGCCGATGCCCGCCGAGATCAGCACCAGCGGGCCGGTCTCCCGGGCCCGGTCGTCGAGGAAGACGTCGCCGAAGGGCGCGGAGAGCGTCAGCCGGTCGCCCTCGTGGACCTGGCTGTGCAGCAGGTTGGAGACCTCGCCCTGCGGTGCGACGGCCGTGCCGGTCACCCGCTTCACCGTGATGCGCCTCAGCTCCCGGCCCGGGTCGGAGGACAGGCTGTACTGCCGCAGCTGATGCACCCCGTCGGGCATGCGGACGCGCACGCTGACGTACTGGCCCGCCCGCGCCCGCGGGGCCGGCAGTCCGTCCGCCGGGCGGAGCAGGAAGGACACCACGTCCGGGGTCTCGACACGCCGCTCGACGACCGTCCACGGCCGCCAGCCCTGCCCCGGCTCGACGCCCGCCTCGTGGTAGAGGCGCGCCTCCCGGCCGATCAGGGCGCCGGCCATCAGCCAGTACACCTCGTCCCAGGCCGCCGCCACCTCCGGGGTGACGGCGCCGCCGAGCGTCTCGGCGATCGCGGCGAACAGGTACTTGTGCACGACGGTGTACTGGTCGTCGGTGACGCCGACCGCCGCGTGCTTGTGCGCTATCCGGTCCAGCAGCGCGTCGGGCCGGGAGTCCGGGTTGTCCAGCAGCGCGGTCGCGAATCCGGCGATCGAGCCGGCCAGCGCGCGCCGCTGGTCCCCGCTCGCCTGGTTGCCCCGGTTGAACATGCCGTCGAGCAGCTCCGGCCGGTCCCGGAACATCGACCCGTAGAAGCGCGTCGTGATCTCGTCGAGCGCTCCGGCCACCGCGGGAAGGGTGGCACGGACCACGGCGGCGGACTCTGCGGACAGCATGGGGCCTCCCGGGCACGGGGATCGAGGTGCGAAAGCGGACCGCGTCGACTGCGCGGCACCTTCTGTCTAGCAGGGGCGCGACCAGGGTTCGACGCCCGTGACGGCCGCGGGCCGAAACAGGGACCTACGGCCCAACGACTCGGGCACATCGGCCCAACGGCGCCTCGGCGGCCTGGGGCCCTACGGCACCGCCTCCCTCCCCGCTCGGCCCTGTCCCGGCCGCGCGCGGCGGCCGGTCGGGGACGCAGGGTGCGCCGCGGCCGGCGGGGGACGTGCTCGCCCGGGATGCAACCGTGCGGGCACGCGGCCGACGACCCACGTACGGCCGCGGCCCTTCGCGGGGCCGTCCCCCTGGCGGGCGCCGTGACCGGTCGGGGACGGGGGGAGCCCCTGGGATGCCGTGCGCGGCGTCCCGCCTGATTCAAGAATCCCTCCTCGACCGCCTGTGCACGTGAGGTGAACGGACCTGACTACGGGCCCTTCGGGCCTTGCACGTGAGGCGGGTGCGGCGTCCGGTCCCCGGCGACATCGGCTCCCGGGCGACGTCCGCTCCGAGGCGAGATCCGGTCTCCCCGGCGACGCGGCCTGATGCGATGTCACAGGTGCGTCCCGCGGGGGCCGTTCGGCCCCCGGCGAGGGACGTGAGGCACCTCCTGTCCCACCCGCGCCGCCCGGAGACTGGCCTGGCATCGCCCCCGAAGGAGGTCCGTACATGTCCACGATCACTGTCGGTCTCGACGGTTCCCCGCAGAGCCTCGCCGCCGCCGACTGGGCCGCCCGCGAGGCCGAACAGCGCGAGGCCGTGCTGCGCCTCGTGCACGGCTGGGACCAGACGCCGTACGTGTATCCGCCGCTCGGCGGCATCCCGGCACCCGGCGCCATGGACACGCAGGGAACGTGGGCGAAGAACCTGCTGCGGCAGACGGCCGCAGGGCTCGCCGACCGGTATCCCGCGCTGCGGATCGAGACCGAGCACAGCGGGGACCACCCCGTCGCGGCCCTGCTGGCCGCCACCGAGGACGCCGACCTGCTGGTCCTGGGGTCCCGGGGCCTCGGCACGGTCGCCGGGCTCCTCGTCGGATCGGTCGCCCTCGCGCTGGTGGCCCGTGTGGACCGCCCGGTGGTCCTCGTACGGGCCGACGAGCGGGACGTGGACGAGCATCTGCCGGACGCCGCGGGCGCCGAGTCCACCGGCACTCCCTACCGCGACGTCGTGCTCGGGCTCGACCTGGAGCACCCCGGCGAGTCCGTGATCCGCTTCGCCTTCGAGGCCGCGCAGCGCCGTGCGGCCGGACTCCGCGTGGTCCACGGCTGGAGCCTGCCGGCCTCCCACGGCTACGGCGCCGCGATGGACGTGGGGCTCAGCGAGGAGCAGGCCGGGCTGATCCGGCAGCGGCTGACGGACGCCCTGCGCCCGTGGCAGGAGAAGTTCCCCGGCGTGGACGTGCGTGAGCAGGCCGTGATCGGCAGTGCCGGACGTCATCTCGTGCAGGCCTCGCGCGACGCGGCGCTGGTCGTCGTCGGGCGCACCAACCGCCGTGCGGCCGTGGGCAGTCACATCGGCCCGGTGACCCACGCGGTGCTGCAGCACGCCGTCGCGCCGGTCGCGGTGGTGCCGCACGACTGACAGGCCGGAGCCGACCGTCCGTGGAGGCGGGAGGTCGAGCAGGTCCACGGCCCGTTTCAGTACAGCGACGCGGGCCAGGAGCACGCCACCGCGACGATGACGCCCAGGTCCAGCAGCACGCCCACGCTCAGCCACGGGTCGAACCAGACCGCCTTGAGCACCAGGCCGCTGCACGCGGCGACCAGCGCGGCCGCGGGCCACCAGCCGCCGCCCGCCAGGACCCCGGCGCCCGCGACCACGTACACGACGGCCGTGTACCAGGCCAGCGTGAGCGCCGCCGTCCTGGCGGCCGCCGTGGAGACACCCGCGGACGCCAGCAGCCACGAGTGCCCGGGGGTGAACGGCGCCGGGGCGCCGCCGGACTGCTGCTGCGGCGCCGTCCACACGCCGGGGTGCAGCAGTCCGTGCACCACCAGGAAGGTGGCCACCAGCAGCTCGGTCATGCCTGGTCCTCCGGCCCGGTCATGCCTGGTCCTCCGGCGCGTACGGCTCGGTCCCGCCCATGTCGAGGCGGAACGGCGGATAGACGTCCGTCATCAGGCCGGCGTAGGCGGCGACCCGCAGCACCCACCGGTTGAGCCCGAGGATCAGGTCGAACAGGCTGCGGGGGTACTTCTCGGTGAAGGCCAGCGTCACGGCCGCGATCACCGCGAGCACGGCGACCAGGCCGCCGTCCCACCAGCCGAGGTGGTAGCCGCCGAGGAAGAACCCGATGATGATGTAGTGCGGGATGGCCAGCAGCCACCACTTCACCAGCACCAGTCCCCGGGACAGCCGTTCGGGATAGGCGATGTCCAGCCGCGCCGGGTAGTCGGGCTCCTCGCCCAGGCTGAACGGCGGATAGCGGTCGGTGCCCAGGGCACCGTACGAGTAGTAGGCGACGCGCCAACTCCAGCGCAGTACACCGAGGTTGAAGTCGAACAGGGACCGCGGGTAGCGCTCGGTGAACAGGATGCTGAACAACGCGACCACACTGACCAGGGTGAAGGCGATCCACAGGAAGAACAGCACCACGTAGTGGGGGATGACCAGGATCCACTTCACCAGCCACAGCCAGCGGGACAGCTGCGGGTCGAGCACCGCGTTCACGCGCACGGGACAGTCCGTCGCACTCGCCAGGCTCGTCATGGCGATCAACTCCTTCGGCCCGTGGCGCCGCGGCGGCGACCTGGGCCCAGAATCAGCGTCGTTCCGGAACGCCGCGCCGGGCATGGGCCGTTGGGGGTGCTCCCGGGACCGTCGGTCCCGGCCGCGTGGGCCGGTCTCAGCCGTCGTCGGACCGGTCGGCGTCCGCGTCGGTGAGACGGATGCCGGTGATCAGATCGGGCCGGATGCGGACCGCGTAGTCCATGGTCCGGTGCACCCAGGGGTGCAGCAGCCGCCGGTAGCGGTCGATCTCCTGCGGGTCGGTCACCAGGTGGGCGAACCCGGTGACCACCACGCTCCAGCCGAGGTGCGTGTGCGGGTCGATGGCATCGGCCTCGTAGGCCACGACCACGCCCGTGCCGTCCGATTCACGCGTGTGGGCGGTGAGGGCCGCGCCCTCGTGCGTGCGGATGACGATGTCGCCGTCGTCCATGATGTGGTTGACCGGCCGGATGGTCGGCAGCGCCTGCCGGGTGAAGACGATCCTGCCGAGGGACACGGTGCCCAGCAGGCGCAGGGCTTCGCCCCGGTCGAGCTCGATGCTCCGGCGCGGTCCCACGAGGGCCCGGTGGGTCTGGCGCATGGCGGATTCCCGTACGGGTCGGCGGCTCACATCTGCCGATCATTGCAACGCACCCCGGCACCCCCGGTAAGGGCCGTTCGGCCCCAGTCCGCGTCCGGTCGGCCCTGCCCGCCCCCGGGAGGCGGGGCGTGACGGGGGACCGGGCGGGTAGCGGGAAGGAGAGACGCCCGGGGATCAGGGCCGACCGGCCCTGGCCCCCGGACAGGCGAGCGAGGAGTATCCCGACACCGGGCGCCGGCCACGGAAGCCGGCGAGGCGCGCAGGGAAGGAGCATCCGATGGCGGACGGCGAGCGGTCGGGCCCCGACGGCCCGATCCGGGTCTTCCTGCTGGACGACCACGAGGTGGTGCGGCGGGGGGTGCGCGACCTCCTCGACGACGAGCCGGACATCACGGTGGTCGGCGAGGCCTCCACGGCCGAGCAGGCCCTGGTCCGCGTCCCGGCGCTGCGCCCGCAGGTGGCGGTGCTCGACGTGCGGCTGCCCGACGGCGACGGCGTGAGCGTCTGCCGGGAGCTGCGCTCGCGGATGCCCGAGCTGGCCTGCCTGATGCTGACCTCGTTCGACGACGAGGAGGCCCTGCTGGACTCGATCATGGCGGGCGCGTCCGGTTACGTCCTGAAGCAGATACAGGGCTCCGATCTGGTGTCGGCCGTGCGCACGGTCGCCTCGGGCCAGTCGCTGCTCGACCCGAGCGCCACGACGAGGCTGATGGCCCGGCTGCGCGGCGGGCAGGAGCAGGAGGAGGACCTGGACGCGCTGCCGGGCCTGACCGACCGGGAGCGCGAGATCCTCGCCCTGATCGGGGAGGGGCTGACCAACCGGCAGATCGGCCAGCGGCTCTTCCTCGCCGAGAAGACCGTGAAGAACCACATCTCCCGTCTGCTGGCCAAGCTCGGCGTCGAGCGCCGCATCCAGGCCGCCGTGATCGCCACCCAGGCGCAGGACCGGCTGCGGCAGCAGGGCCGCTGACACCCGGGCCGAACGGCCCCGGATCGCCCCCGTACGGCCCAAGCCCCGCACGGTCCGCACTCCGCAGGCTGGCGGCAGAGCCCGGACGGAGCCGGGCCACGACCGGGAGGGCGACGGACATGACCGTACGCGTGGGCATCAACGGCTTCGGCCGCATCGGACGCAACTACCTGCGCTGCGTGCTGGAGCGGGCCGACAACGGCACCGGCACACCCGTCGAGGTCGTGGCCGTCAACGACATCACCTCGCCGGCGACGCTGGCCCATCTGCTGGAGTTCGACTCCACGTACGGCCGCCTGCACCGCACCGTCGAGCACGACGAGAACTCCCTCACTGTCGACGGCCGGCGCATCGCCGTGACCGCCGAACGCGACCCGGCAGCCCTCGCCTGGGGCGAGTACGGCGCGGATGTCGTCATCGAGTCCACCGGCCGCTTCCGCACCCGCGAGCAGGCCGGGGCGCACCTGAAGGCGGGCGCCCGCAAGGTGCTGCTGTCCGTCCCGGGCAAGGACGTCGACGCCACGCTCGTCATGGGGGTCAACGAGAACACCTACGACCCGGACGTCGACCACGTGGTCTCCAACGCCTCCTGCACGACGAACTGCGTCGCCCCCATGGTGAAGGTGCTCCACGAGCGCTTCGGCATCGTCAAGGGCCTGATGACCACCATCCACGGCTACACCAACGACCAGGTGGTCCTGGACGGCCCGCACAAGGACCTGCGCCGCGGCCGCAGCGCCGCCGTCAACATCATCCCCACCAGCACGGGTGCCGCCCGCGCGGTCGGCCTGGTCCTGCCCGAGCTGGCCGGCACGCTCGACGGCATCGCCGTACGGGTGCCCGTGGAGGACGGCTCACTGACCGACCTCGGCGTGGTCCTGAGCCGGCACGTCACCGCGGACGAGGTCAACGCCGCCTACCGCGAGGCCGCCGACGGGCCGCTGAAGGGCGTGCTGCGGGTCTCGGACGCCCCGATCGTCTCCCGCGACGTCGTGGGCGACCCCGCCTCCTGCGTGCTGGACGCCCCGCTGACCCAGGCCAACGGCGAGCTGGTCAAGGTCTTCGGCTGGTACGACAACGAGTGGGGCTACACCAACCGGCTGCTCGACCTCACCGAGTACGTCGCCGCCCGGCTCCCGCGCGCCTGACCGGCCCGGGAGCGGCCGGATCCTCCCGGAGCCCGTATCGCGCTCCGCCCCGGACGACTACCGTGGCACCTGACCGGCATGGTCGGCCGTCGGCGGTGTGTGGGAGTGGGAGGAAGCACCGGTGGGAAGCCCTGAGCAGTCCCAGGACGCGCGCGTACGGCTGCCGCAGCTGAGGCTCGACGACCTGCTGGAGGAGCTGCAGGCGCGACTGGACGCGGCCCGCGGTACCCGCGACCGGGTGCACAGCCTCCTGGAGGCGGTGCTCTCGGTCGGCCGCGAGCTCGACCTGGAGCAGGCCCTGCACAGCATCGTGGAGGCGGCGGCTGCCCTGGTCGACGCCGAGTACGCCGCACTCGGCGTGATCGGGCCGGACGGCAAGCGGCTGTCCGCCTTTCACACGATCGGCGTCAGCGACGAGGCGATCGCCGAGATCGGCCCGTACCCCGAGGGCCACGGCATCCTCGGTGAGCTCATCCGGCATCCCGAGCCCCTGCGGCTGGCCAAGATCTCCCAGCACCCGGAGTCGTACGGCTTCCCGGCCCACCATCCGCCGATGAACACCTTCCTCGGCGTCCCCATCCGGGTCCGTGACCAGGTGTTCGGCAACCTGTACCTGACCGAGAAGCGAGGCGGGGTGCAGTTCGACGAGGAGGACGAGTCGGTCCTGGCCACGCTGGCCGTCGCGGCCGGTGTCGCGATCGACAACGCCCGCCTCTACGAGGAGTCCCGGCTGCGTGAACGCTGGCTGCAGGCGAACGCGGAGATCACCCACGGCCTGATGTCCGGCGAGTCGAGCGTGGAGGTGCTCCGCCTGATCGCCGAGCGGGCCGGCGAGATCACCGGCTCGGCCCTGGCGGCGGTCGCGTTGCCCATGGAGGACACCGGCAGGCTCTCGGTGGAGATCGCCGTCGGGCTGGACTCCGAGGCGCACCGGGGCCTCGTGCTGCCCATGGAGACGAGTCTGATGGGACTGGCCTTCTCCGCGGCCGCCCCGGTCACCAGCGAGGACGTCGTCCACGACGGGCGGATCTCCCCGGAGCCGCCGCGCTTCGGGGGACTCGGCCCCGCCGTCGCCGTGCCCATCGGCGCGAGTGGCACAGGGGCGCGCGGTGTGGTCCTGCTGGCGCGCAGGCTGGGTCAGCCGGTCTACGAGGCCACCGAGATCGAGCCGCTGCAGTCCTTCGCCGCGCAGGCCGCGATCGCGATGGAGCTCGCGGAGCGCCGGCGCGACGCCGAGGAGGTCGCGGTGCTCAAGGACCGCGACCGGATCGCCCGCGACCTGCACGACCTGGCGATCCAGCGGCTGTTCGCGACCGGCATGACGCTGCAGAGCGCCGGCCGATTCATAGAGCACGATGAGGCCGCGGGCCGCGTGGCGCGCGCGGTCGACGACCTCGACGAGACGATCAAGATCATCCGGTCGACGATCTTCGGCCTGCGGGCCCGCGAGGACGGCGCCGGCACGGGACTGCGGGCCCGCGTGGTGCGTGTGGTCGGCGAGGCGGGCCAGGTGCTGGGCTTCGCGCCGAGCCTGCGCATGGAAGGGCTGCTGGACACCGACGTGCCGCGGGAGGTCGCCGATCACGTCGTGGCCGTCCTGTCCGAGTCCCTGACCAACGTCGCCCGGCACGCCGGGGCCGGCCGTACCGACATCGTCCTGGAGATGGACGGCCGGGAGATCCGGCTGACCGTCACGGACGACGGCGTGGGCATCCCGCCCGGCGGCCGGCGCAGCGGCCTGCGCAACATGGCCGAGCGGGCCGAACAACTGGGCGGGGCCATGACGTTCGGCCCCGGACCCGCGGGCGGCACCGTGCTGGCCTGGCACGCGCCGGTGACACCGCGGTAGTGCCCCGCGCGCGCGGGTGAGGGGGCGAGACAGCCCTTCCGGCACGAGCCCACAGGCCCCGCCGCAGGGCCGTTCGGCCTCTGCAGCCGCCCCTCGCGGGTGGTGAGGCTGGTGATGGCGGTCCCGGGAGAACGGGACGGCATACGGATGGTGCACGACCCAGGCCGCACGGGCCGGCCGTCGCACCCCCACATCGGCCTCGTGGAGGAGCAGATCATGAAGGCAGCGGTCGTCACCGACTTCGGCAAGCCCCTGGAGATCCAGGACGTCCCCGTTCCCGAGCCCGGCCCCGGCCAGGTGCTCGTGAAGATGGAGGCCTCGGGGCTCTGCCACACCGACATCCACGCCGCCCACGGAGACTGGCCCGTCAAGCCGCGGCCGCCGTTCGTGCCCGGTCACGAGGGTGTCGGGCCCGTGACGGCGGTCGGTGCCGGCGTCTCGCCCGACCTGGTCGGCCGGCGGGTCGCGGTGCCGTGGCTCGGCTCGTCCTGCGGCACCTGCCGCTACTGCGTCTCCGGCTGGGAGACCCTGTGCGAGTCGCAGGTCAACTCCGGCTACTCCGTGGACGGTTGCTACGCGGAGTACGCCGTCGCCGACGCGGGCGCGGTCGTCCGGGTGCCCGACGGCGTGTCCTCCTTCGAGGCGGCTCCGCTGACCTGTGCGGGCGTCACCACCTACAAGGCGATCAAGGTCGCCCACGTGGTCCCCGCCGAGCGCGTCGCGGTCTTCGGTGTCGGCGGCCTCGGCCACCTCGCGCTGCAGTACGCCCGTCTCGTCGGCGGCCTGGTCACCGCCGTCGACCTGGAGCCGGACAAGCTCGGACTGGCGCACCGGCTCGGCGCGGACCAGATCGTCAACGCCCGTACCCACGATCCGGTCGAGGAGATCAGGAAGACCGGCGGGGCGGACGTGGCCGTCGTGCTCGCCGCCGCGCCCAAGGCCTTCGAGCAGGCGTTCAGGTCGCTCAACCGCGGTGGACGTCTGGTCATGGTCGGCCTGCCCGCGGACAATGCGTCCATCGACGTACCCATCTTCGACACGGTCCTGGGCGGCATCTCCGTGATCGGCTCCATCGTGGGCACCCGCCAGGACCTGGCCGAGGTCTTCGCGCTGCACGCCGCCGGACGGACCCAGGTCATCGCCGAGACCCGGCGCCTCGACCAGGTCAACGACTCCTTCGACGAGGTCCTCGGCGGACGGGCCGAAGCCCGGCTGGTCTTCGAGTTCTGAGGCCCGGCGACCCCGGGACCCAGGGAGAGGCAGCAGCACATGGCCACCGTCACCGTAGGTGCCGTACGGGAGCGGGCGCCCGGCGAACGCCGCGTCGCCCTCGTCCCGGAGGCCGTCACCCTCCTGCGCCGGATCGGGCTCGACGTCCTGATCGAGGCCGGGGCCGGATCCGGTGCCTGGTTCACGGACGCCGACTACACCGACGCCGGCGCGGGCGTAGTGGCCCCGGAGGAGCTGTACGCGCGCGCGGACGCCGTCCTGTGCGTCGGCCCGCCGGACCCGGAGACGGCGCGGGCGCTGCGCGGCGAGCAGATCCTGATCGGGCTGCTGGAGCCGCTGCGCCACCCGGACCTCGTGCGGGAGCTGAACGGGCGCGGGGTGCGCACGGTGAGCCTCGACCTGCTGCCGCGCACCCTCAGCCGCGCCCAGTCCATGGACGCGCTGACCTCGCAGGCGAGCGTCGCCGGCTACAAGGCGGCGGTGCTGGCGGCCGACTCCTACGACCGCTTCTTCCCGATGCTGACCACCGCGGCGGGCACGGCCCGCCCCGCACAACTCCTGGTCCTCGGCGCCGGCGTGGCCGGACTGCAGGCGATCGCCACCGCCCGCCGCCTCGGCGCCGTGGTCACCGCGTACGACGTACGACCCGAGTCACGGGAGGAGGTGGCGTCGCTCGGCGCCCGGTTCCTGGACATCCCGCGACCGCCAGACACCGGATCGGGCGCCGGATCGGGCGGCTACGCAATGGAGTTGACCGAGGCGGAGCAGGCGGCGCAGCGGGAGGCGCTGGACGCGCACGTGGCCCGTACGGACATCGTCATCACCACCGCCCAAGTCCCGGGCCGCAGGCCGCCGTTGCTGGTGACGGCGGCTGCCGTCGAGGCCATGAGGCCCGGTTCGGTCGTCGTCGACCTCGCCGCGAGCGAACTCGGCGGCAACGTCGAGGGCTCCAGGCCCGACAAGACGGTCGTCCTGGACAACGGTGTCACCGTGATCGGCGCCGGGCACCTGCCGTCCGCGATGGCCACGGCCGCCTCCACGGCCTACGCCCGCAACCTGGTGGCGGTCCTGCGCCACCTCGTGCAGGACGGCCGGCTGGTCCTCGACCCGGCCGACGAGATCACGGCCGCGCTCACCCAGGGAGCCCCCTCATGAACGACCTCGATCTCCTCACCGCGATCACCGTGTTCGTCCTGAGCGTCCTGGTCGGCGTCGAGGTCATAAGCAAGGTCCCCGCGACCCTGCACACGCCCCTGATGTCCGGCTCGAACGCGGTGCACGGCATCGTCGTGATCGGCGCCATGCTGATCGCCGCGGAGTCGCACACCTGGCTCGGCTACGTCCTCGCCTTCGTGGCCATGGTGTTCGGCGCGATGAACGTCGTCGGCGGCTACGTCGTCACCGACCGCATGCTGGAGATGTTCAGGTCCCGCCCGCGCGACGGCGGGAAGGGAAAGGTGTGAGTGCCGTGGACACCGTCTCGAACGCCGTGCACTACGTCTTCCTGGCCGCCGCCGTCTGCTTCGTGCTCGGCCTGCATCTGATGAACCACCCCCGGACGGCCCGCCGTGGCAACGCGATCTCCGCCGGAGCCATGGCCGTCGCGATCGCGGCCACGGTGTGGCTGGTGGCCCACGAGGGCACGATCACCACGACGGGCTGGCTCGTGCTCGTCTCGGGCGGTCTCGTCGGCGCCGCGCTCGGCCTGTACGCCGCGCGCGAGGTCAAGATGACCGCCATGCCCCAACTGGTCAGTCTCTTCAACGCCGTCGGCGGCGGAGCGGCCGCGCTCATCGCGGTCAACGACCTGCTCCAGGCCGGCCACCCGGCCGCGCTGGGCGCGCGGGTCTCGCTCCCGGGAGCGCTGGACATCGTCATCGGCGCGGTCACCTTCTCCGGGTCGCTGATCGCCGCGGGCAAGCTTCAAGGGGTCGTCTCCGGCGCGCCGGTGGTGTTCCCGGGCGCGCGGCTGCTGAACGTGCTGCTCCCGCTGACCTTCGTCGCCGGCACGGTCTGGCTGGTGCTGGAGCCCGCGTCCCGCACCCCGCTGTACGGCCTCGCGGCCGTCGCCCTGGCCTTCGGCGTGACGATGGTGCTGCCGATCGGCGGCGCGGACATGCCGGTCGTGATCGCCCTGCTGAACGCCTTCACCGGGTCGGCGGTGGCGATGGCGGGCTTCGTCCTGAACGAGACCGCGCTGATCATCGCGGGCATGCTGGTCAGCTCCTCGGGCGGCATCCTCACCAAGCTGATGGCCGACGCCATGAACCGGTCGATCGCCAACATCGTGGTGGGCGGTTTCGGCACCGGCGACGACGCGCCCGCGGCCGCCGGAGGGACACCCGCCCAGGTGCGGGCCGTCTCGGTGGACGACGTGGCGGTCCAGCTGGCGTACGCGAGCAAGGTCGTCTTCGTGCCGGGCTACGGCCTCGCCGCCGCCCAGGCCCAGCACGAACTCGGCTCCCTGGCACAGCTGCTGACCGAGCACGGGGTCGAGGTCAGCTACGCCATCCATCCGGTCGCGGGCCGTATGCCGGGGCACATGAACGTGCTGCTCGCGGAGGCCGACGTGCCCTACCCGCAGCTGAAGGAGATGGACGAGGTCAACCCGGAGTTCCCGCAGGCCGACGTGGCCCTCGTCATCGGCGCCAACGACGTCACCAACCCCGCCGCCCGCCGCCCGGGCAACGCGATCTCGGGCATGCCGATCCTCGACGTCGACAAGGCGAGGAGCGTCGTCGTCATCAAGCGCTCGATGGGCCACGGCTACGCCGGGATCGACAACGAGCTCTACACCGACCCGAAGACCGGCATGTTCTTCACCGACGCCAAGAAGGGGCTGGCCGAACTCAAGGCGGCCGTCGGCGAGTTCGTCGGCTGACCGACCGGAGCGGTTCACTCCTCGGGCACCATGTCGATCGCCCCGCACGGGCACTCCGCCGCGCACAGTCCGCAGCCCTTGCAGTAGTCGAGGTCGATCGTGAACCCCTTGCCCGGGCCCAGCTTGATGACCGCGTTGTCCGGGCAGACGCCGTAGCAGTTGTCGCACTCGAAGCAGTTGCCGCACGACATGCAGCGCCGGGCCTCGAACAGGGCGGTCGACTCGTCGAGCCCCTGCACCACCTCGTCGAACGTCGAGACCCGCCGGGCCACTTCGAGCGACGGCCGCACGGAGGCCGGGGCGTCCGAGTAGTACCAGGTGTTGAGCCGGTCGGATGTGGCGGGCCCGTGCTTGGGTCCGGGGTCGTACTCCGTGCCGCGCAGATAGGCGTCGATGTGCCGGGCCGCTTTCTTGCCGTGCCCCACGGCCACGGTGACCGTGCGGTCGGCGGGCACCATGTCGCCGCCGGCGAAGATGCCCTCGTGCCCGGTCATCAGCCCGTCGGCCACCTGCACCATGCCGTGGTCCACGGCCAGGTCCGGCACGTCCTTGAGGAGCGAGAGGTCGGTGTCCTGGCCCAGCGCCAGCACCACGCTGTCCGCCTCCAGCTCCTCGAACTCGCCGGTGGGCTGCGGGAATCCGGAATCGTCGAGCTCCATCCGCTCGATGGTGAGCCGGCCCTCGTCGGCGTGCTTGATGGTCGACAGCCACTTCATCCGCACACCCTCCTCCAGCGCCTCCTCCACCTCGATGTCATGGGCGGGCATCCGGTCGCGGGTGCGGCGGTAGACCACCACGGCGTCGGTCGCGCCGAGCCTGCGCGCGGTGCGGGCCGCGTCCATGGCCGTGTTGCCGCCGCCGTAGACGGCGACCTTGCGGCCCAGCAGGGGCGGTCCCTCGCCCTCCATGCTGCCGAGCAGTGCCACCGCGTCGAGGATGCGGGCGCTGTCGCCGGCCGGGATGTACGTGCGTTTGCCGATGCCCGCGCCCACGGCCAGGAACACGGCGTCGAAGCCGCCGTCCCGCTGCGCGGCCAGCACGTCGTCGACCCGGGTGGCGGTCTCGAAGGCGACGCCGAGCGCGCGGATGCGCTGTATCTCCGCGTCCAGCACCTCTCGCGGCAGGCGGTAGCGCGGGATGCCGTAGCGCATCATCCCGCCGAGGCGGTCCTGCGCCTCGCGGACCGTCACCTCGTGGCCCATCAGCCGCAGATGGTACGCGGCCGACAGACCGGCCGGGCCGGACCCGACCACCAGTACCCGCTTGCCGGTGCCGAACGAGGGCGGCGGCACGGTCCAGCCCCGCCTGATGGCCTCGTCGCCCAGGAAGCGCTCGACGGAGTTGATGCCGACCGCGTTGTCGACCTGGACGCGGTTGCAGGCCGTCTCGCAGGGGTGGTAGCAGACGCGGCCCATGACGGCGGGCAGCGGGTTGTCGCGCATCAGCTGCCGCCAGGCGGCCGCGTAGTCCCCGCTCTCCGCGTGGTACAGCCACTGCTGGATGTTCTCACCCGCCGGGCAGGCCTGGTTGCACGGCGGCAACCGGTCGACGTAGAGCGGCCGTTCGGTGCGCCAGGCGCCCGTGTGGTTGGCCAGGCTGGAACCGACGTTCAAAGTGATCGCGAACGGTTTGTCCTTCACGGCGACGCCTCCTGGGGTGCCAGCAGTCCGAAGCGGGCGATGTTGCGGTCGGCCGTCCGTTGGAGCCGGGCGATGACGTCCTTCTGGAGCTCCGGCCGGAAGAGGTGCGCGTACCGCTTCTGCGGGCGCAGGTACTCCTCCACGGGGAGCCTGCGCCGGATGGGTGTCACATCGGTGACCTCACCGTCCACGGCCTCGAACACCGGGAAGAGACCGGTCTGTTCGGCCAGCCGGGCGATGCGCACCGTGTCGTGGGAGGCGGTGCCCCAGCCCAGCGGGCACGGCACCAGCACGTGCAGGTAGCGGGCGCCGCGCATGGTCATCGCCTGGTGCACCTTCGCCTCCAGGTCGCGCAGCCCCGCCACGGTGGCGGTGGCGACGTAGGGGATCTCGTGGGCCATCGCGATCAGCGGCAG
The DNA here is from genome assembly GCF_042800575.1 of Streptomyces sp. NPDC057616. Classification (NCBI taxonomy): domain Bacteria; kingdom Bacillati; phylum Actinomycetota; class Actinomycetes; order Kitasatosporales; family Streptomycetaceae; genus Streptomyces; species Streptomyces sp. NPDC057616. The sequence continues at coordinate 80,646 of NZ_JBHVGU010000039.1, read as the reverse complement.
GTTCTTGCCCTGCCCGAAGGGGGCGCCGGGCTGCTCGCCGACTGCCTGGGTGGTCGCCGTACGGGCGGTCGGGGGAGTGGCCCCGGAGCGCTGCACGCCGGTGTTCATGTAGGCCTCGTTGTCGTAACACACGTACAGGACGTCGTCGTTGCGCTCGAACATGCCCGACAGGCAGCCGAGCCCGATGTCGACGGTGCCGCCGTCGCCGCCCTGCCCGACCACGCGGATGTCGGTGCGGCCCTTGGCGCGCAGGGCGGCGGCCACTCCGGCGGCCACCGCGGGCGCGTTGCCGAACAGGGAGTGCAGCCACGGCAGTTGCCACGAGGTCTCCGGATACGGCGTGGAGAACACCTCCAGACATCCGGTGGCGTTGACGGCGATCACCTTGCCGCCGGAGGCGCGCTGGGCCGCGTCCAGGATGTAGCGGGCGCCGAGCGCCTCGCCGCAGCCCTGGCAGGCCCGGTGACCGCAGGTGAGCGCGTTGGAGCGGCCCGGGTCGGCCTGGTCGGACTGCGAGTCCGGCCCCAGCAGCCGGTTTCCGGCGGCGAAGCTGCCCACCTGGTAGAACTTGACCTGCTGTGCGGCGCTCATCGGTTGCTCCCCGCGTCCCGCAGGATGTTCTCGGCGGACGGGCCGGACCGCCTGGTCCGCGCCATCCGCGCCAACTCCCGCTCCACCAGTTCGGTGTTGAGGTCCAGGAACGTCAGCGGTTCCAGCCGCCCGGCGAGCGCGTCGTCGAACAGCCGGTGCAGCGACGCCTTGGTGATCGGCCGGCCGCCGAGACCGGCGACCACGGTGTGGCCGTCCAGCTGGATGCCGGAGAGCGCGGTGCGCACGTTCGCCGACACGATCCCGCCGATGCCGACCGCCAGCGCCCGCTCCAGGACCACCACCCGGCGGGCCCCGCCGAGCACGTCACGCACGGCGTCCAGCGGGAACGGCCGGAAGGACGTGATCGCCAGGGCGCCGATCCGCACCCCGCGCTCGCGCATCTCGTCGACGACGTCGCAGACCGTGCCGAACACCGAGCCCAGGGCCACGACGATCGTCTCGGCGTCCTCGCACGCGTACGGGTGCAGCAGGCCGCCGGAACCGCGCCCGAAGACCTCGCGGAACTCCCCGGCGACCCGTGGGATGGCCTCCAGCGCCTGCATCTGCTTGGCGTGCGCCAGGTAGCGCACCTCGGTGAAGGCGTCCGGCCCGACCATCGCGCCGATCGACACGGGCTCCTCGGGGTCCAGCACCTGCCGTGGCTCGTACGGCGGCAGGAAGGCGTCGACCTCGGCCTGCTCCGGCACCTCGATGCGCTCCCAGGCGTGGGTGAGGACGAAGCCGTCCATGCACACCATCACCGGCAGCGACAGCTCCTCGGCCAGCCGGAAGGCCTGCGGGTGCAGGTCGGCGGCCTCCTGGTTGTCGCGGGCGTACAGCTGGATCCAGCCGGAGTCGCGCTGCGACATGGTGTCGCTGTGGTCGTTCCAGATGTTGATGGGCGCGCCGATGGCCCGGTTGGCGACCGTCATCACGATCGGCAGGCCGAGCCCGGAGGCGTTGTAGAGGGCCTCCACCATGTACAGCAGGCCCTGGCTGGCGGTCGCCGTGTAGGCACGGGCGCCCGCGGCCGAGGCCCCGATGCACATCGACATCGCGGCGAACTCCGACTCCACGTTGACGTACTCGCACGGCTTCAGCGTCCCGGACTTCACCAGGCGGCTGAGCTCCTCGACGATGTGCGTCTGCGGCGAGATCGGATACGCCGCGATCACCTCGGGCCGGCAGCAGGCGACGGTCTCCGCCACCGCGCGCGACCCCTCAGTCTGCTTGAGCATGCGCCCGCTCCTCCCGCTGGGCCTTCCTGACGTGGTCGTAGGCCTCCCGGGCCGCCGCGGCGTTGGCCTGCCCCAGGTCGCCCGGGAAGCGTTCGCGCACCGCGGCGGTGAGCGAGTCGACGCTCACGCAGCCGGTGAGCGCGGCCAGACCGCCGAGCAGGACGGCGTTCGGCACGGGACGGCCGAAGTGGCGCACGGCCAGTGCGGTGGCCGGGACGGTCAGGGCGCGGCCGGAGAACCCGGTCAGGCCCAACTCGGCGACGGAGAGCGGTGAGTTGATCAGCACGGCGCCGTCGGGGCGCAGTCCGTCGAAAACGTCCACCTGGTGCAGCAGCGTCGGGTCCTGGACGACGAGGGCGTCGGGCCGCATGACCGGCTCACGCACCCGGATCGGCCGGTCGTCGATCCGGCAGAACGCCACCACCGGCGCCCCCGTCCGCTCCGATCCGAAGCTCGGGAACGCCTGGGCGTGACGGTCCTCCATGAACGCCGCCACCGACAGCAACTCGGCGGCCGTGACGGCGCCCTGGCCGCCACGGCCGTGGATACGAACCTGGAACACGGCACTTCCCTTCCGGACCCGGCCCGGCGCGGGCCTCACTCGTGCGGGACGATCGCCACCGGGCAGTGGACGTGGTGCATCGCCGCGTGCGCGACGGGACCGGTGTGCGTGCCGAGCCGGGCCGGGCGGACCTTGCGGCCCACGACCAGCAGGCCGGCGTCCTGCGCGGCGTGCAGCAGCTGCTGCGCCGGGCGGCCGTTCTCCACCACGGTCGTCACCCGTACGTTCGGGAACTTCTCGCGCCACGGGCGCAATTCATCGGCCAGCGCATGCTCGGCCGCCTGCTGTGCGGTGGCGGTCACCGTGCCCCCGGCCCCCGGCGGTGCGAACGGCACGTGCCAGGTGTGCACCACCCGCAGCGGGGCGTTGCGCACCGCCGCGCTCTCGAGGGCGAAGGCGAGCAGCTCCTCGCACGGGTGCGAGACGTCCGCACCGACCACCACGTCGCGGTACGGCGAGCGCTCCGAGGGCAGACCCGCCGCGTCGGGCAGATGCTCGTCCTCGGGCGTGCGGTCGGCCCGCACCAGCACCACGGGCCGCGTCGCCCGGGCCACCGTCGACAGCGCCACGGAACCGGCCATGTAGCCGCCGAAACCGCTGAACGCCCGGCTGCCCAGGACCAGCAGCTCGGCCTCCGCGGCCGCCTCGACGAGCGCGTCCACCGCCGGCCGCGCCACCTGCTCGGCACTCAGATACACCTGCGGATGGCGCTCGTTGAGCTGGTCCATGGCTCCGCGCAGGATGCGCCGGGCCCAGTAGCGGGGCGCCTCCAGCTCGGGCAGCTGCGACGTCTCGGAGGACAGCCCCGCCCACGCGTGCACCAGGCGCAGCGGCAGACCGCGCCGCAACGCCTCCCCGGCCGCCCAGTCGGCGGCGGCGAGGCTCTCACGTGAACCGTCAAGCCCTACGACAACGGGGCGAAGCACGGCCTCCACCTCCCCGGGTCCTCGCCCGCCCCCTGCACGGCGGGCCTCCTCACCTTCAGCGTCCTGGCCTGCGGTGCCGCCGGGCAGGGGCTGCGTGGCCCCCGGCAACAGGCCGAACGGCCCTCTGCCCGCCGGCGGTGGTGTGACCGACGCTGGGAGTGCGGGGCGACGCGAGTACGCCGCGTGACACAAGGACCCTGGAGGACGCCATGCACGGCTCTCCGCACATCGTGAGCGATGTGATGACCCGTACCGTCGTCGCCCTCGGCCGCGGAGCGACGTTCAAGGAGATCGTGAAGACCATGCAGCAGTGGCGGGTCAGCGCGATGCCCGTGGTGGAGGACGGGACCCGGGTCGTCGGGATCGTCTCCGAGGCCGATCTGCTGCCCAAGGAGGAGTTCCGGGACGGGGACCCGGACCGGCGCACCCAGCTGCGCCGCCTGGCCGACCTGATGAAGGCCGGTGCGGTGACCGCCGAGGAGCTGATGACCGTGCCGGCCGTCACCGTGGCGCAGGACGCCACCCTCGCCCAGGCCGCCCGGCTCATGGCGCTGAAGAAGGTGAAGCGGCTGCCCGTGGTCGACGACGCGGGCGTGCTGCGGGGCATCGTCAGCCGGGCCGACCTGCTGCGGGTCTTCCTGCGGGACGACGAGGAGATCGCGGCCGAGGTGCGCGACGAGGTCGTCGCCGGCCTGTTCCCCGCGCCGCCCGAACCGATCAGGGTCGAGGTGCACGAGGGCGTCGTACGGCTGACCGGCCGGATCGACGACACGAGCCTCGTGCCCGTCGCCGCCCGGCTGGTGCGCGCCGTCGAGGGGGTCGTCGACGTGGACTGCGCCCTCGCGGGACCGCGCCGCCGCCCGGACCTCGACCCTGACCTGCCGGACGCGGACACCCCGGTCCCGCCCTCGCACGCCGGCGAGACCACCTGAGACGGCGCCCCAACCAGCGGATGTCAGGGGGATGTTGGGGCACCAGGGCCGGTCGGGCCCGGTAACGGCCCGACCGGCTCACGCGCGCCCGCCGGCGCCGCGGGACGCTGGAAGCGGCGAAGAACAAGAGGAGGAGGGAGACATGGCTGGCATGATCGAGCGACTGCCGGGCTGGCCGACCCTGCCCGACCTGTTCGGCTGGGTCGAGACCGGATTCCCCGGGGCGCACACGGTCCCCGGGCTGCACGGCATCCGCATCGAGGAGTTCCTGGCGGACGAGAAGTACGTGCTGCGGGCCGAGCTCCCGGGCATCGACCCCGCCAAGGATGTCGAGATCACCGTCACGGAAGGCGTTCTGACCCTGCGGGCCGAGCGCGGTGAGGAGACGACCAGGAAGCACCGCACGGAGTTCCACTACGGCACCTTCGCCCGCTCCGTCCGGCTTCCGGCCGGGGCCAAGGGCGAGGAGGCCACCGCTGAGTACAAGGACGGCGTCCTGACCGTCACGATCCCGGTGCCCGAGACCAAGACCGCCACGAAGACCATCCCCGTGCGCCAAGGCTGAGCGCGGGAGGGCGCTTCGCCGCAACCGCCGTGGGGGGGTGGTGTGAGGAGAGGGAAACCACCCCCCCCCGCCAACCATAAAGACAGCAAAGAAAAAAGGCCGCCCACAAACAGCATGTTCGCG
>NZ_JBHVGU010000039.1:0-75699 GCF_042800575.1 Streptomyces sp. NPDC057616 | reverse complement strand
GCCGGTGCACCGGCCGCGCACCCGCCTGTCCGAGCCCGGACCGGGCACGCCGAGGACCAGATCATGCACCAACAGGCCGTGTTCGAGCGGGACATGGGCGACCGCGCCACGGGACGCGGCGGCCCGGACGCGGACATGAACGGCGGGAAGGGCGCCACCCGCTTCTCGCGGATCCTGATCGCGCGGTGCGCGGCTGCCGGCCGCTCCTCCGCGCCTCCTACGGGCCCTTCCCGTCACCTCCAGAACACCACGCGTCCACCGGCCGCACCAGGGCCCTTCGGCCCTCGTTCCCGGCCGGGAGCCAGGAGAAGAGGCACGCCATGACCGTGAACGAACCGCGCCCGGCCGACACCACGCCGGCGCATCCGCGGGCCGCACTGCTGACCTTCCTGGGCGGCGTGGGAACCGTCACCGGCAGCAAGTTCCTCGTCGAGAGCGACCACGCCCGCGTCCTCGTCGACTGCGGGCTGTTCCAGGGTCTGGCCGACCTGCGCAGGCTCAACTGGCGCGCCCTGCCCTGCGACGCCGGGGACATCGAGGCCGTGGTGGTCACCCACGCGCACCTCGACCACTGCGGATACCTGCCGCGGCTGGTCCGCCACGGGTTCCGCGGACGGATCGTGACGACGCCGTACACGGCACGTCTGATGGAGATCGTGCTGCGGGACAGCGCGAAGCTGCAGGTCGAGTCCGCCCGGCACGCCAACGAGCACGGCTGGTCCAAACACCGGCCCGCACGGCCCCTCTACGACGACGCGGACGTGGACCGCACGCTCAAGCTCGTCGACGCCGTACCCGTGGGCACCCCCGCGACCATCGCCGCCGGCACATCCGTCACGCTGCACTCCGCCGGCCACATCCTCGGCTCGGCCTGGGCCCTGCTCACCCTGGAGGACGGGCACACCCTCGCCGTCAGCGGCGACCTGGGCCGCCCGGGCCACCCGCTGCTGCGCCCCGCCGAGCCGTTCACCGGGGCCGACGTGCTGCTGGTGGAGTCGACGTACGGCAACCGGCGCCACGAGGAGGAGGCGGGCCGCACCCACTTCGCGGACGTGCTGACCCGCACCCTCGCCCGGGGCGGCACCGTCGTCATCCCCGCGTTCGCCCTCGACCGCACCGAGACCGTCCTGCACGAACTCGCCGCACTGCGCCACCAGGGACGGCTGCCGGCCTCGGTGCCGGTGTACGTCGACAGCCCGATGGCGCTGGCCGCACTCGACGTCTACCGCGACGCCGTGCGCGCCAGGGCGCCGGAACTGCGTGCGGAGATCACGGCGGCGGGCACCGCCGCACTGAGCCCCGAGCCGTTCCGGCCCGCGCGCTCCGTCCAGGAGTCGGCCGGCATCGCCGACGCCGGCGGACCCGCCGTGATCGTCTCCGCGTCCGGCATGGCCACCGGCGGCCGCGTGCTGCACCACCTCAGGCGGCTGCTGCCCGATCCGCGCAACGCCGTCGTCGTGGTGGGCTTCGCGGCGCGGGGCACCCGCGCCCGCGACCTCGTCGACGGGGCCAAGGCCCTGAAGATGTTCGGCGAGTACGTGCCCGTGCGCGCCCAGGTCGCCGACGTGCCGCACTTCTCGGCGCACGCCGACGCCGCGCAGATCGTCGACTGGCTGCGCGCGGCCGTCCCGCCGAGCGCCACCTACCTCGTGCACGGCGAGCCCGACGCGGCCTCCGCGCTGCGCGACCGCATCGACCACACGCTCGGCTGGACGGCCGTCGTGCCCCGCTCCGGGGAGCGTGTGCTGCTCCGGTGACCGGACCCGCCGGGGCCGACCGGCCCCGTGCGGATTACGGAGGTTCCGGTCAAGCTGGAACTGCGGGGGCATCACCGGCACATCCATGAACCCGCTGATCAGGAGGGTGAGGGCGGACATGAAAGGCTATGTGTTCCACGGCCCGGGACAGGGCGCCTGGGAAGAGGTCGCGGACCCCGGCCTCGAGGCGGCGACCGACGCGATCGTGCGGGTCGACGCCGTCACCATCTGCGGGACCGACCTGCACATCCTCAAGGGCGACGTGCCCGAGGTGCGCCCCGGCACCGTGCTGGGGCACGAGGCGGTCGGCGAGATCGTCGAGGTCGGCAGCGACGTGCGCAGCGTACGGCCGGGCGACCGGGTCCTGGTCTCCTGCATCACCTCCTGCGGCCGCTGCCGCTACTGCCGTGAGGCGATGTACGGCCAGTGCCGGGGCGGCGGGGGCTGGATCCTCGGCCACCTGATCAACGGCACCCAGGCCGAGTACGTCCGCGTCCCGTACGCCGACCTCTCCGTGCACGCACTGCCCGGCTCGGTGAGCAACGAGGACGCCGTGCTGCTGGCCGACATCTTCCCGACGGCGTACGAGGTGGGCGTGCTCAACGGGCGCGTGCGTCCCGGGGACACCGTCGTCGTGGTCGGGGCGGGGCCCATCGGCCTGGCCGCGATCGCCACGGCCCGGCTGTTCTCGCCCGAGCGCGTCGTCGCCGTGGACCTCGCCGCGTCGCGGCTGGAGGCGGCCCGGAAGCTGGGCGCCGAGGCGGTCGCGGACGCGAGCGAGGCGCCCGACCAGCTGATCGCCGACCTCACCGACGGTCTCGGCGCCGACGTCGTCATCGAGGCGGTCGGCGTGCCGGAGACCTTCGAGCTGTGCACGCGCATGGTGCGCCCGGGCGGGCACGTGGCCAACGTGGGCGTGCACGGCAAGCCCGCGACCCTGCACCTGGAAGACCTGTGGATCAAGAACGTCACCATCACCACGGGCCTCGTCGACACGCACTCCACGCCCACGCTGCTGCGGATGGCGGCGGCCGGGCGCCTGCCGACCTCCCAGCTGGTCACCCACGGCTTCCCGCTGGCCCGCATGGAGGAGGCGTACGAGGTCTTCTCCCACGCCGGCGAGACCGGCGCCCTCAAGGTCGTGCTCGGCGGCCCGCGGCGCGAGGTCGTGCCCGTGCCGACGACATGACCGCGGCCCCGGCCTGGGCCGAGCGGCCCGGGACGGGGGCCGAACCACCCCTGCTGCCGCCGGTCCGCCGGTGCCACGGTGAGGGTGGAGTTCCACGCGATGGTGCACAGACCGACATAGGCGGTGAGGACGATGGAGCTGCCCCTGGTCGTAGGTGTCGACGGATCGGACGGGAGTCTCGTGGCGGTCGACTGGGCCGTGGACGAGGCGGCCCGGCACGGGTTGCCGTTGCGGCTGGTGTTCGCCTCGCTGTGGGAGCGCTACGAGGGCGACGTGCCGTCCGCGGGCCTGGACCGCTCCTCGGAGCGGGTGCTGGCGGAGCACATCGTCGCCTCCGCCGCGGAACGGGCACGGCGGCGCGACCCCGACGTGAAGGTCACCGCCGAGGTGATTCCCGCGGAAGCGGTCTCCGCGCTCCTGAGCGAGGGCCACAACGCCTCCGTCCTGGTGACCGGCTCGCGCGGCCGCGGAGAGCTGGCGGAGCTGCTGCTCGGCTCGGTCGGACTGGCCGTGGCGGCCCGGGCACACGGCCCGGTGGTCGTGGTCCGGGGTGACAAGGCCGGCCTCGCGGGCACCCACGAGCGGATCCTGCTCGGCGCCGGAGACCCGGCGACCGGCGGTGAGGCCGTGCGGTTCGCCTTCCAGGAGGCCGAGGCCCGCGGGTGCACGCTGGACGTCGTGCGCGCCTGGCGCTGCCCCGCCCACGAGAGTGCCGACGATCCCGGGCTCGCCCAGGACTCGGCACACCACCACGAGGAGCAGGCGTCCGCCCTCCTCGACCACCTCGTCGAGGAAGCGGTCGCGGAGCACCCGAAGGTCCGGGTGCGCAGGATCACCGTGGAGGGGCCGGCCCGCAAGGTGCTGCTGCACCGCTCGGCCGGCTCGGACCTGCTGATCGTCGGCGCACGGCGCCGCAAGGGCCACTTCGGCCTGCAGCTGGGCAGGGTGGCGCACACCCTGCTGCACCACGCCGACTGCCCGGTGGCGATCGTGCCGCAGCAGGCGTGACCTGGCGCCGCCTGCGCGGCGTCGTCACGGAGGAGGAGGACGCACGTGACGGGTTGGACCTGGGAGTACGAGGGGTACGAGCCCGCCGACGCGCGTCTGCGAGAGGCGCTGTGCACTCTGGGCAACGGCTACCTCGCCACGCGGGGAGCGCTGCCCGAGTGCACCGCGGACGAGGTGCACTACCCGGGCACGTATGTGGCGGGCTGCTACAACCGGCTCACCTCCGACGTGTCCGGCCGCCAGGTCGAGAACGAGGACATGGTCAACGTGCCGAACTGGCTGCCGCTGCGCTTCCGCCTCGTCGGCGGCCCTTGGCTCACCCCCGACACCGCGACGGTCCTCGCCCACCACGAGATCCTGCGGCTGTCGGCGGGGCTGCTGGAGCGCCGCACGACGTTCGGCCTCGGCCGGGAGCGGACGCTGACGGTGCGTCAGCAGCGGCTGGTGCACATGGGCGACCCTCATCTCGCCGCGCTGCGCACCGAGTTCACGGCCGGAGGCTTCTCCGGCCGGCTCGACGTCGAGGGGGCCCTGGACGGCTCGGTGACCAACGCCGGCGTGCCCCGCTACCGGGACCTGGACGGCCGTCACCTCACCCATGTGCACACCGGCACGTCCGCGCCGGACATCGTGTGGCTGCGCTGCCGCACCCGCACGTCGGACCTCCGCATCGGCATGGCGGCCCGCCTGGGCGCCGGCGTCCCGGTCGTGATCAGCCACGAAGTCCCGCGCGCCGTCCAGCGGTTGAGCCTGGAGCTGGTGCCCGGGCGCACCGTCACCGTGGACAAGACCGTCGCCCTGCACACCTCGCGCGACCCCGCGATCAGCGACCCGCTGTTCGCCGCCGTCGACCGGGTGAAGAGGGCGCCGGGCTTCGACGAACTGCTGGAGTCGCACCTCACGGCCTGGGACCAGCTCTGGCGCCGCGCGGACCTGGACGTCGACGGCGAGGCCGGCCGCATCCTGCGGCTGCACCTCTTCCACGTGCTGCAGACGCTCTCCCCGCACACCGCCGACCTCGACGTCGGGGTGCCGGCCCGCGGGCTGCACGGCGAGGCCTACCGCGGCCACATCTTCTGGGACGAGCTGTTCGTGCTGCCGTATCTCAACCTGCACTTCCCCGAGGTCTCCCGCGCCCTGCTGCGCTACCGCCACCGGCGCCTCGAACAGGCCTGCGTCGCCGCGCGCGCGGCGGGCCGGCGGGGCGCCATGTACCCCTGGCAGAGCGGCAGCGACGGCCGCGAGGAGACCCAGCAGCTGCACCTCAACCCGCACTCGGGACGCTGGCTGCCCGACCACTCCCACCTCCAGCACCATGTCGGCTCGGCCATCGCGTACAACGTGTGGCAGTACTGCGAGGCCAGCGGCGACGCCGAGTTCCGGCACACCAAGGGCGCCGAGATGCTGCTGCAGATCGCCCGCTTCTGGGCCGACTCGGCCGTCTACGACGACACGCTCGGCCGCCACCGCATCAAGGGCGTGGTCGGCCCCGACGAGTACCACGACGCCTACCCCGGCGCGACCCGGCCCGGCCTCGACGACAACGCGTACACCAACGTCACGGCCGCCTGGGTGCTCGCCCGCACCCTGGAGCTGCTGGAGTCCCTGCCCGAGCCGCGGCGGCGCGAACTCGTCGAGCGCACCGGCCTGGACGGCGGCGAACTCGAACAGTGGGAGGACGTCTCCCGCAGTCTGCACGTGCCCTTCCACGAGGGCGTCATCAGCCAGTTCGAGGGCTACGGCGACCTCGCCGAGCTCGACTGGGACGGCTACCGCAAGCGGTACGACGACATCCGGCGCCTGGACCGGATCCTGGAGGCGGAGGGCGACAGCGTCAATCGCTACCGCGCGTCCAAGCAGGCCGACGTCCTGATGCTCGGCTACCTCTTCGGACCGGCCGAACTGCAGGACCTGTTCCGGCGGTTGGGGGTGCGGCTGGACGAGGACGTCTGGCGGCGCACCGTCGACCACTATCTGCAGCGCACCAGCCACGGCTCCACGCTCAGCGGCCTGGTCCACGGCTGGGTGCTGGCCCGGGCGCGGCGGGCCGAGGCGTGGACGTTCTGCCTGGAGGCCCTGCGGGGCGACGTCGCCGACGTCCAGGGCGGCACCACCGGCGAGGGGATCCACCTCGGTGCCATGGCCGGCACCCTCGACCTGGTCCAGCGCGGACTGACCGGCCTGGAGACCAAGGGCGGGGCGCTGTGGCTCGATCCGGTGCCGCTGCCGGAGCTGTCCTCGTACGGCTTCGCGCTGCGCTACCAGGAGCACTGGGGGGTGCGGCTGCGGCTGGCGCGCGGGCTGCTGGAGATCGCCGTGCCGTCGTCGGACGGCTTGCCGATCGACGTCCGGCTGCCTGGCCGGGCCGTGTGCCTGCAGCCGGGGGACACCGGCCGGCTGGTGCTGGGGGAGTGATGCCGACGAGGGCCGCGACGAGGGCCGCATGGGCCCTGGCCGAGACCGGACGGCCCCTCCTCCCCGGTCGTGCCCGGTGTGAGGCTGTCGGTGAGGACGAGACCGTGCGGACCCCTGGCCGAACGGTGAGCGAGGGGAGCGAGCCTTGATGTACTGGAACGGACACGACATGAACGGCTGGGGCTGGTTCACCATGTCGTTCGGCACGGTCCTGCTGTGGGCCCTGCTCATCACGGTGGGCATCCTGCTCTACCGGACCCTGAACGGCACCTCGAAGCCTCCGCAGCCCCCCACTCCCGGCTCGGCGGAGCAGCTGCTGGCCGAGCGCTTCGCGCGCGGGGAGATCGACGAGGAGCAGTACCGCCGCAGCCTGGCCGTGCTGCGCGGGAACGGACCCACCCTCACCAAACACTGACCCGCCGCCCGCCCGAGGGGAGGTGCGCCCATGCCGGCGCAGCCACTCGACACGACGAACGTGAAGGCCCTGGTGTCCGCCGCCGCGGCCGCGCCCTCACTGCACAACGCGCAGCCCTGGCTGTTCCGTCACCACCGGGAGGCCGGCACCGTCGAGCTGCGGGCCGACCTCACCCGGGCCATGCCGCACACCGACCCCGACAACCGGGCCCTGCACCTCGGCTGCGGCGCCGCGCTGTTCAACCTCCGCGTCGCCGCGGCCGACGGCGGCCTGCACGCGGACACGGTCCTGTTCCCCGCTCCGGCCGACCGCGAGCTGCTCGCGGTGGTCCGCCTCACCGGCACCGACCGTCCCGACGCCGACCTCGCGCGGCTGTTCCCCGCGATCGCCCGCCGGCACACCAGCCGCCACCCCTTCCAGGACAGGCCGGTTCCGGTGGCCGTCCAGGAGCTGCTGAGCGAGGCCGCCCGGCGGGAGGGCGCCGGGCTCGTCTTCCCCGGCGAGTGGCATGTGGAGGCCCTGCTGGAGCAGGTCCGCGACGTCGAGGGACGCGACAGCATGGACCCCGAGCGCTTCGAGGACATACGGCGGTGGACCCGTGCCGGGGACGAGGCGGCCGTCGACGGCATCCCCGAGTCCGCCTTCGGCCCCCGCAAGCAGGGCGGCCGCGCACCGGTCCGCGACTTCGCCGGCCGCCGGGCCGTGCCCGGGCGTCCGTCCGCCGTCTTCGAGGCCACGCCGCACCTGGCCGTCCTCGGCACGGGCCAGGACCGGCCGCAGGACTGGCTGCGCGCCGGGCAGGCCCTGGAGCGCGTGCTGCTGCTGGCCACGCTCAACGGGCTGGCCACCTCCTTGACCTCGCACTCCCTGGAACACGAGGACCTGCGCGAACTGGCCCGCGACCCGCGCTCGGCCCTGGGCTTCGTGCACATGGTGCTGCGCCTGGGCTACGGCCCCGCGGGCACCGCGACCCCGCGGCGCCCGGTGGACGAGGTGCTGGAGATCCGCTGAGGCGGACGCACCGTCTCAGCCGGCCGTGTCGGCCGTGCCGGTCGTCTCTGCCGTGTCGGTCGTGCCCGTCGGCGCGAGAGCGGCGAGGGCCGCGTCGAGCCGGCGGGTGGCTTCCCCGGCGACGGGACGCAGGGCGTCGAGTCCGGTGAGCGCGACCATCGTGTTCGGGTCGAGGGCCTGTACGGCGGTGCGGTCGCCGTCACGGCGGACGACGACGTTGCACGGCAGCAGCAGGCCGATGGAGCGGTCGGCGTCCAGGGCGCGCCGGGCGAGCGGTGGATTGCACGCGCCGAGGATGACGTAGTCCTCCATGTCGTGGTCGAGCTTGGCCTTGAGCGTGCCGGTGACGTCGATCTCGGTGAGGATGCCGAAGCCCTGCGCCGCGAGCGCGTCGCGGGTGCGGGCGACGGCGGTCGCGAAGTCCGTGTCGAGGTGGACGGTGCGGTCGTAAGCCATGACGGTGATCTCCCTCCGTGCCGCGGTCGCGACGGCCGTCAGCGCGCTTCCGCCCGGCCCGCGGCGGTCTTGCGGCGCACGTCGTCCATGTCGACGGCGCGGATCTTGCCGATGAGCTCCTCCAGGGCCTGCGGCGGCAGGGCGCCCGCCTGGGCGTAGAGCACGGTGCGGTCGCGGACGGCCATCAGCGTGGGGATGGACGAGATCTGGTAGGTCGCGGCGAGCTCGGGCTGCGCCTCGGTGTCGACCTTGCCGAAGACGATGTCCGGGTGGCGCTCGGCCGCCTTCTCGTAGACGGGCGCGAACATCCGGCACGGACCGCACCAGGCCGCCCAGAAGTCGATCAGCACGATGTCGGAGCCGGTCACGGTCTCCTCGAAGTTGTCCTTGGTCAGTTCGACGGTCCGCATGGTGGTCTCCCCTTCTGGCTTGTGGCCCTCTGGTCGTATACCCCGTGGGGTATACGCCTGGTTCAACCGGAGCCGGGCCGGGTTTGTTCCCCGCAGGCGGAACGAGGAGCCCATCGGGTCCACGGCAGGGACCAGCGGCCCCTGCCCCTGCCCCATCTCCCGCACAACAGTGGGGACATGGGCAAACACATCGTGATTCTCGGCGGCGGAACCGCCGGCACCGTGACGGCGAACCGCCTGTGCCGCACGTACGAAGAACGCGAGTACCGCGTCACGGTCGTCGATCAGGACGACGACCACGTGTACCAGCCCGGCCTGCTGTTCGTGCCGTTCGGGCTCGCCCAGCCGCAGCACCTCGTGCGCTCCCGACCCCGGCAGCTGGACCGGGCGGTCGACTACAAGAGCGCGCGGATCGAGCGGGTCGACCTGGAGGCGCGGACGGTGCACCTGGCCGGTGGCATCCGGCTGCCGTACGACGTCCTCGTCGTCGCCACCGGAGCGACGCTGCTCCCGCAGGAGACCGAGGGTCTGACGGGCCCGGGCTGGGGTGAGAACGTCTTCACCTTCTACGACCTGCGCGGTGCGACCGCGCTGCACGACGCGATGGAGCGCTTCGACGGCGGCCGCATCGTCGTCGACGTGGCGGACCTGCCCGTCAAGTGCCCCGTGGCGCCGCTGGAGTTCGCCTTCCTCGCCGACTGGTACTTCCAGCGGCGCGGCATCCGCGACCGGGTCGAGCTGACCTACGCCACCCCGCTGGACGCGGCCTTCACCAAGCCGGTCGCCGCGAAGGCGCTGACCGGGCTGCTGAAGGAGAAGGGCGTCGAGCTGGTCACCGAGTTCGCGCTCGGCGAGGTCGACGGCGTGGGCTGCCGCCTGGTGTCGTACGACGAGCGAGAGGTGCCCTTCGACCTCGCGGTGGTCGTGCCGCTGCACGGCGGCGCCGAATACGTGGACCGCTCCGACGGCCTGGGCGACGAGCTGGGCTTCGTCCCGGTCGACCCGCACAGCCTCCAACACCCCGACCGGCCAGAGGTGTTCGCCATCGGCGACGCGGCCGGCCTGTCGGCGTCGAAGGCGGGTTCGGTGGCTCACTTCGAGGGCGAGGTGCTGGTCCGCAACATCGGCCGCTTCCTCGCCGGGCAGCCGCTGGACGCCTCCTTCGACGGGCACACCAGCTGCTTCGTGGAGACCGGCTTCCACAAGGCCCTGCTCATCGACTTCAACTACGACACCGAGCCGCTGCCCGGCCACTACCCGGGCCCCGTCGGCCTGCCCCTGCTGAAGGAGTCGCACGCAGGCCACCTCGGCAAGCTCGCCTTCGAGTGGCTGTACTGGCACAGCCTGCTGCCCGGCCGGGACATGCCCGGCATCGGCTCGGCGATGCCCGAGCGCGGCAAGAGCCACATCCATGCGTGAACCGAAGGAGTACCGCCATGCCTACCGCGACCTATGACGGCGTCCCCGTCCCGGTCGACGACGAAGGGTTCTTCACCGAGCCCGGACGGTGGACCGAGCCGATGGCCGAGCAGATCGCCAAGGAAGCCGGCATCGACACGCTGACCGACCGGCACTGGATCGTCATCCGCTTCATGCGCGCCCAGTACGCGGCCAAGGGCACCGGCCCCACCGTGCGCGTGCTCGGCAAGACCTCCGGCGTGAGCGTCAAGGAGCTCTACCAGCTCTTCCCCAAGGGACCGGCGAAGACCGCCGCGAGGATCGCCGGGATCCCCAAGCCCCGCGGCTGCATCTGAGGAGCGCGAGCCGTCATGGCCGACACCGCAACGATCGAGAAGGTCTCGATCATCGTCTCCAAGGGCTCCCTGGAGGGGGTCTACCCCGCTCTGATCATGGCCAACGGCGCCCGCGCCGAGGGCATCGAGGCCGACCTGTTCTTCACCTTCTTCGGCCTGGACGCGATCACGAAGAAGCACTGGGAGCACATCAAGCTGGCCACGGTCGGCAACCCCGGCCTGCACCTGCCGACCCTGCTGGGCGGCATGCCGGGCGTACCGGACCTGGTCACCCGCTACATGGAACGCAAGATGGACAAGCTCGACATCCCGCCGATCCCCGAGTTCATCGAGATGATCGCCGACACCGGCGCCGGCATCTTCGCCTGCAAGGCCTCCGTCGACCTCTTCGAACTGGACAAGGACGACCTTGTCGACCAGGTCCAGGGCGTCATCACGGTCGGCGAGTTCTACGAGCGCGCGGCCGGCAGCCAGATCATCTACACCTGACCCGGCCGCGCGAGACAGCCGCGAGGGAAGTCCGGTCCGGAAGGAGGTCGAACGGCCCCTGCCGCCAGGGGCCGGCGCTGCGCAGGCTGGGAGTGAAGTGAGGAGCGATGTGTTCGGGAGCATCGCCGGGAGGCGGGACACGCGCATGAACGCCCATGCCGACGGCGCGGCCGAGGAGACGCGGGTGCTGGTCGTGGAGGACGACCGCGGCATCGCCGACTCGCTGGTGCGCGGTCTGCGGCAGGCCGGTTACGCGGTCGAGGGGGTCAGCAACGGCCGGGCCGCCCTCGCGGCGCCCACACCCGACGTCGTCCTGCTGGACCTCGGACTGCCCGACATCGACGGCGTCGAGGTGTGCCGGATGCTGCGCTCCCGGTCCGACGCCGCCATCATCGCGGTCACCGCCCGCGGCGAGGAGGCGGACCGGGTGGTGGCCCTGGACGAGGGTGCCGACGACTACCTGGTCAAGCCGTTCGGCCTCGCCGAGCTGCTGGCCCGGATCCGGGCGGTGCTGCGCCGCCGTCGTCCGGCCGGACCCGAGGTCGTACGGCACGGGCCGCTGGCGCTCGACCTGCGCACGCGGCAGGTCACGGTCGGCGGGCGGACGGTGGGGCTGACACCCAAGGAGTTCGGCATCCTGGAGTGCCTGGCCGCCGACCCGGGCCGGGTGGTGAGCCGCCAGCAGATCCTGGAACGCGCCTGGGACGCCCACTGGTACGGGCCGACGAAGGTACTGGACGTGCACGTCGCGGCCCTGCGCCGCAAGCTCGGCGTACCCGGCCTGATCGAGACCGTCTACGGGCACGGCTTCCGGCTCGGCGCGCCCGCCTCGGACGGACGGTCCAGGGAGCCGTCGTGAGCCGCCGGGTCACCTGGACCCTTCTGGTCCTGACCACGGTGCTGCTGGTGCTGGCCGTCGTCCCGCTGGCGGTGCTGATGACGGCACGCGAGCGCGTCGCCTACCGCGACAGCCAGCGCGCCGACACCAGGGTCATCGCCGCGGCCGCCGAGGAACACCTCTCCGACCACAAGCCGGCCACCGCCATGCGCCGGGAACTCGCCGCCGCCGCCCGGGCCGGTGACTGCGCCGCGGTCTACGACGCCTCCGCGCGCCTGGTGGCCGGTACGCCCTGTACGGCGGCGCGGACCGAGGAGGCGCGGGAGCTGGTGCCGGGAGTGCTGGCCGGGCACGAGCCGGAGCCGCCGGAGAACGAGGGCCGCCTGCTGGCCGCGGAGCCCGCCGGTGAGGTGCGCCGGCCCGCCGGAGCGGTCGTCCTGGCCCGCTCCGCCGGCCCGCTCGACGCCCGCATCGCGGCGATCTGGGGCTGGTCCGCGGCCATCGGCGTCGCCGGACTGGCCGCCACCGTGCTGCTGTCCCTGCGTCTGGCCCGCTGGGTCAGCCGCCCCCTGTCGACGCTGGACGCCTCCGCCCGGCGGCTCGGCGAGGGCGTGCTCGACGAACGGGCCGAGGTCGGGACGGGCCCGCCAGAGGTGCGCCGGCTGGCCGCCACCTTCAACACCATGGCGGCCCGGACGGAGGCCCTCGTGCACGGGCACCGGGCCGTGATCGCGGACGTGTCCCACCAGCTGCGCACACCGCTGACCGCGCTGCGCCTGCGGCTCGACGTCCTGGCCGCCGGGGCCGGGACGGGCACCGCCGCCGAACTCGCCGGTGCCCAGGAGGAGATCGCCCGGCTGTCCCGGCTGGTCGACGGCCTGCTCGAGGTGGCGCGCGCCGAGCAGGCGACGCCCCGTCCGTCCGCGGTGCGGGTCGACGAGGTGGTGGCCGAGCGGGTGGCCGCCTGGTCGCCGGTGGCGGAGGAGCGCGGTCTGCGGCTGACCGCCGTGTCCGACGGGCCCGCCCCGACCCTCTCGCTGGGCGCCGGTCATCTGGAGCAGATCCTCGACAACCTGATCGCCAACGCGGTGGACGCCGTGCCGGACGGCGGCAACATCACCGTCGACCACCGCGTGGCAGGCGGCTCGGCGCGGCTGCGCGTGCGCGACGACGGTCCCGGGATGTCCGAGCAGGCGAAGTCCCTCGCGTTCCGCCGGTTCGGCAACCCCGAGGCCAGGCACAGCGGGCTGGGGCTGGCGATCGTGCACCGGCTGGCCACGGTCAACGGCGGGACGGCACGGCTGGAGGACACCCCCGGCGGCGGGCTGACCGTCGTACTGGAGCTGCCGCTGTGGCCGGGGGCCGGGCACGGGCGGGGTGGCGGATCGAGATCTTTACCGGTTCTGAAGGAGACGTGAGCCGGAATCCGGGAGCCGCAGCAGCAGCCTGGAGATGCACGCGGCCGGCCCCGGCCGCCGACCACCAGGAGTGCCGCCATGGCGTCACGGTCCGACGACTTCCACCAGGCACCCGCCCCGGCCGGTTCCCCTCTCGCACGCGACCGCGGCCTGCGCCGCAACCGACGGCTGACCCGGTGGATCGCCGTCACGGCCGTGGCCGCGGCGGCGGCCCTGGGCAGCCTCTACACCCATCTGCTGCCGGGAGGCTCGGCGGCTCCCGCACCTCCCGCTCCCCCCACCACGGCGTCCGTGCACAGTCCCGCGGCGTCGTCCGCCGCGGCCACCGCGAGCCGGTCCGGGGAGGACGACGACCAGAACTCCCAGGGGGACGACGAGGGCGAGGGCGGATCGTCCGCCGCACGACCGGCACCGCAGGCCCCGGCCCGGCCGCCCGCGCCGAGCAGTCAGCAGCCGCACGCGACGACGGGGGCGTCATGACCGGAAGTCCCCTGTGGTACGCCGGCCGCGCCGGCGGCACCCTCTCCCTGGTCCTGCTCACCGCCACCGTGGTGCTCGGCATCGCCTCCGGCGGGCGGGCGGCGCCCCGGCGCATCGGCCGCTTCGAGATCGCGCTGCTGCACCGCAACCTCTCCCTGCTCACCCTGGTCTTCCTCGCCGTCCACGTGGTGACCGTGGTGCTCGATCCGTTCGTGCACCTGAGCTGGGCGGCGTCCGTGATCCCCTTCGGGGCCTCGTACCGTCCGCTCTGGCTCGGGCTGGGCACGGCCGCGTTCGACCTGCTGCTCGCGGTCCTGGCGACCAGCGCCCTGCGGCTGCGGCTGGGAGTGCGGCGGTGGAAGGCCGTGCACTGGCTGGCCTACGCCGCCTGGCCGCTCGCCCTCTTCCACGGCGTCGGATCCGGCACCGACACCCGTCTGCCGCTGCAGCTGTGGCTCTACGCCGGCTGTCTCGCCTCGGTCGTCGCCGCCGTGTGGTGGCGGCTGGCGAAGGCCGGGCCGGGCCGGATCGCGGGACGCCTGCTGGGCGCCGTCGCCGCGGGCGCCGTTCCGGTGGCGCTGACCGCGTTCCTGGCCGGCGGGCCACTGCAGCCCGGCTGGGCCCAGCGCGCCGCCTCGTCCGCGCTGCAGCTCGGGGGCGCGGGATGAACCGCGACCGCACCGGCGGGCGGACGCGAACGCGTACCGTGCGCGTCGACCGGATCGCCTGCACCGGCCAGGGCCTGTGCGGTGAGCTGCTGCCCGAGCTGATCGACCTCGACGAATGGGGCTATCCCGTGGTCCGGGACCGGACCGTCCCCGAACGGCTGCGCGTCCATGCGCGGCGTGCCGTCGCCGCCTGCCCCGTCCAGGCCTTCCACGTCGACGAAGGCCCGGCCGGCTGAGGGCGACCGTCAGCGCACGGGGCGTTCCTCCGGCTCCGGCTGCTCCAGGTGGGTGGCGAGCACCGCGGCCTGGACCCGGCGCTGGACGCCCAGCTTCGCCAGCAGCCGCGAGATGTGGTTCTTGACCGTCTTCTCGGACAGGTAGAGCCGCTTGCCGATCTCGCGGTTGGTGAGTCCGTCCCCGATCAGCGCGAGGATCTCCCGCTCGCGCGGCGACAGGCCCGCGAGCTCGGGTGCCACCGTCGGCGCCTCGGCCGGCTCGGCCCGCAGGGAGCGCATCAGCCGCGCGGTGGTGGCGGGGTCGAGCATCGACTGGCCGGAGGCGACCGTGCGCACCGCCGAGACCAGGTCCGAACCCCTGATCTGCTTGAGCACATAGCCCGAGGCCCCGGCCATGATGGCGTCGAGCAGCGCCTCCTCGTCGTCGAACGACGTCAGCATCAGCACGGCCAGCTCCGGCATCCGGCTGCGCAGGTCGCGGCAGACGGAGATGCCGTTCCCGTCGGGCAGGCGCACGTCCAGGACCGCCACGTGCGGACGCACCGCAGGCGCCCTGACCAGCGCGTGTTCCACGTTCGCGGCGTCTCCGACGACGGAGATGTCCGGCTCGGCGTCGAGCAGGTCCGCCAGGCCGCGCCGGACGACCTCATGGTCGTCGAGGAGGAACACACGGATCGGGTCCTGTGCTGAGAAGGTGCGTGCTTCGGTCATGTCGACCCCTTGATCCCCTGGAGATGAGACGCACGGGCTGCGGGCCGTCCGTCATGAAGATCATGACGCGCGGGGGCCGGTCGCACTAGGGCCGACCGGCCCCACTCGCCGCTCCGCGCCCCGGCGATCGGTCCTCCCCCTCCCCTCCGCGGTGATCTGGTGAGACCGTTTAGGTGTGTCCGTCCTCATTGCGCCGGTAAGGGGGTGTGACCGATGCGGAAGGTACGACGCGCAAAGGTCCTCGGATGGCGGTGGCGGCGCAATCCGCTGCGGCGGCGCAGTGACGTGGTGGAGGCGTGGATCGTGCTGGCCGCCTGGGTGCTCGCCGCCGTCGCGTCCGTGGCCGCCGGGATCGTCGGGGCCCGGGCCGCGCAGCACGCGGTGGACGGGGACCGCGCGGGCCGCCGTCCGGTGACGGCGGTGCTGGTCAAGACGGTGCCGGGCAGCGGACGCGACGTCGTCACCGGTGTGCGCTACGACCGCGTGGTGGCGACGGTGCGCTGGACCGACGTCCAGGGCGGCAGGGCGATGGTCCGCACGGGATTCATGAACGTGAAGCCGACCGTGAAACCGGGCAGCACGGTGCGGGCGTGGACGAACGGCCACGGCCGCCTGGTGTCACCCCCGGTGACCGCCGCCGAGGCGGCCACCCGCGTGGTGCTCGCCGGCACCGGAGTCGCCCTGGCCGCCGGGGCGACGGCCCTCGCCGCCGGATGCCTGGTCCGGCTGCGGGTGCAACGCCGCGCCACCGAGCGGTGGGGCGTGGAGTGGGATCAGGTCGGACGCCACTGGGGCCACACAACGGGCTGAGGCACCCCGAACCGGGACGGAGCCGGCCCGGGCCCGGCACCGCTCAGGCGGGGGACCGGTCCGGGCCGTCCAGTGCGAACTCCACGTCCACGACGCCCTCCACCGCCCGCACCAGGCGCGCGGCCACCGGCACCAGCGAGGTGTCGCGGACCCGGCCGGCCAGTGTCGCGACCCCGTCGCGGACCTCGACCGTCACGGAGGACTCCGGTGCGTAGAAGAGGTACGAGACGACCTCTCGCCGGATCTCCTCGGCGATCTCCTCGTCGTCGCGCAGGAAGACCTTGAGCAGGTCCGCCCGGCTGACGATGCCTTCCAGACGCCCGTCGGCGCCGACGACCGGCAGCCGCTTGACCCGTGCCCGCGCCATCTCCCGCGCGGCCTGCGCGAGGGTGGCGTCCGCACGCACGGTCAGCGCGGGGGAGGTCATCAGCTCCTCGGCGGTGAGGGAGCCGGCCTTGGCCAGATCGGACAGGCGCCGCAACTGCGTGTACCGGTCGGGGTCGCTGTCGCGGAACTCCTCCTTCGGCAGCATGTCGGCCTCCGAGACGATGCCCAGGACCTTGCCGCCGCCGTCCGTCACGGGCACCGCGCTCACCCTGCGGTCCTGCATGGCCCGCACGATGTCCTTGAACGGCGTCCCCCGGCCGACGGTGGCCACGGACCGGGTCATCACGTCGCTCACGATGTGCGGGGACCCATGCATGACGCCTCCTCGATCGCTCGGTCTCACCGATGGTTCCCGCTGCCGTAGGGCCCGTAGAGATCCAGCAGCCGGATGCGGGCCTCCTGCAGCCGGTGCGCCACGACCGTGCCCACCCACTCGGCCACGCTGCGGCCGAACTCGGAGTCCTCCGAGCAGATCGTCCGCACCGTGGTGGCGTCGAACTCGTACGCCCGCACCGGTGAGGACGCCTCGGCGCCCAGGTGCCAGGTGTGCGGGGGGAACAGCCAGGACCAGCCCAGGAGTTCGTTGTGCCCGAGGGACTCGATGACGGCGGCCCGGCGTCCGGGCACGCGCATGTCGAGGTCGACCGTGCCGGTGCGGATGATCCAGAACCGGTCGGCGCGACCGCCCTCCTCGAACAGCCGGGTGCCCAGCGGGAAGGACACCTCCCGGGCGAGTCGCATCAGCCGTTGCCGGTGCTCGGCGGACAGTGCCCGCGGCATGCTCATGGTGACGGGAGCATTCATGGCGTGCCTCCCAGTAAGGCGTACGGGTCTTCCACTGCCAGCCTGGCCCGGCCGCACATGCGGAACCAGGGGCCACCCGGCCCCACGAACGGGCCGTCCGGCGGCCCGCGCCACCCTGCCGGCACCCTGTGCCACGCCGCGCCCGGCGGTTCGATGGAGGTGAGAGGTCAAACCCGGTGCAGCGGAAGGAAGGGGAACATCATGGGTACGAGCCTGACGCCGGAGTTCTGGCGGCAGTTCGCCGTCCTCCTGGTGATCGCCATGGCCGTCACCTTCGTGCTCAGCGCGGCACTGGACGCGCTGTACCTGCGCCGGGTGCAGCGGCGCGCCGAGCGGCGTCCCCCGGGCGGCATCCCGCCGGCCCTGCCGACGACCCCCCGGCCGCTTCCGACCGCCGGCCGCCCGCTCGTGAAACGCTGACGCGGCCCGCCGCGAACGCCCCGCCGGACGCTAGGTGTTGCGGCACCACGCGCGGTACGCGGCCACCGCGGTGGGCAGGGTGGGAAAGATCATGTCCCTGCCCACCGAGTCGGCGAGGCCGTACGCCTCCAGCTGGTCCAGCAGGTCCTGTTTCACCCGCGCGAGCGCGAACACGACGCCGCGGGCGGTGAGTTCCCGGCGCAGCCGGTCGACCGCGTCGAGCGCCGTGATGTCCACCTCGACGTTCGCCTCCATGTTGAGCAGGAACCAGCGGACGGGCTCCGTCTGTTCGTCCACCGAGGCCAGGGCGCGGCGATGGAAGTTCTGGGCGTTGGCGAAGAACAGCGGCGAGTCGTAGCGGTACACCAGCAGCCCCGGGACGGTGCGCGCCTGCGGGTAGTCGTCCACGTCGTGCATGCCCGCGATGCCGGGCACCAGCCCCTCGACGGCGTCGTGCGGACGGGCCACCCGGCTCAGCAGCTCCGCCACGGACATGCCGACGGCGACCAGGACCCCGTAGAGGATGTCCAGGGTCAGTACGCCGGCCAGGCAGCCCAGTGCCAGGAGCAGTTCGCGGCGGCGGAAGGACGCCAGCCGGCGGAAGCCCGCGAGGTCGATCATCCGGACCGCCGCATACACCACCAGGGCGCCGAGGACGGCCGAGGGGGTGCTGGTCAGCAACGGACTGAGGAACAGCAGCACGGCCAGTACCACCAGGCCGGAGACCAGCGAGTACGCCTGGCTGCGGGCGCCCGAGGAGGAGGCGAGGGCGGTGCGGCTCGCGCTGCTGCTCACCGGGAACCCGTGCAGCACGCCCGCCCCGATGTTGGTGGTGCCCAGCGCCAGGAACTCCTGGTTGGCGTCCAGCTCCGCGCCGCCGTCCTCGGGCCGGCCGGTGAAGGCCCGTGCCGTGAGGATGCAGTCCGTGTAGGCGACCAGCAGCACCCCGAGAGCGGGCAGCACCAGGTGCGGGATCTCCGTGAGGTCCGGCACCGCGAACGTGGGCAGCCCGGCCGGGACCTTCCCGATCACCTTGATGCCGTACCTCTGGTCGAGGTCGAAGACGGAGACCGCTGCGGTCCCCAGCACCACCACCAGCAGCGGTCCCGGCACCGCGGGGGCCAGCCGCACCACAGTGAACAGCACGGCGAGGGCCAGCGCGGCGAGCAGCACCGTGGCGGCGTGGGCCTCTCCCAGGTTGCGCAGGAAGGACCAGAGCTGGGGGAAGAACTCCGAGCCGGTCGTCGGCACCCCGGTCAGCTTGGGCAGCTGGTCCACGATCATGATCAGCGCGACCCCCGCCAGATAGCCGATCAGCACGGGCCGGGAGAGCAGGTCGGCGACGAACCCCAGGCGCAGGAGCCGGGCCGCCAGGCACAGCAGCCCGACCGTGACCGCCAGGGCGGCGGCCAGCGCGGCGTACCGGCCGGGATCGTCGCCGACGAGCGGGCCCACCACCGCCGCCGTCATCAGCGCCGTCGTCGACTCGGGACCGACCGACAGCAGCGGGGACGAGCCGAGCACGGCGTACAGCGCGAGCGCGGGCAGGATCGCCCACAGCCCGGCCACCGGCGGCAGCCCGGCCACGCCCGCGTACGCCATCACCTGCGGCACGAGGTACGCGGCCACGGTCAGGCCCGCCAGCAGGTCACCGCGCAGCCAGGAGCGCCGGTAGCCGGCCAGCACGGCCAGGCCGGGTGCCGTACGGCGCCACCACGAGGCCCGGGACATGCGTCTCCTCTCGCCGCCCTGGTCACAGAATCCACCGCGCCGCCCCCGGCCGCGAGAGGTGGGGCGGCGATCGCCCAACACGCTCCGCGGATGGGGCCGTTCAGCCCATGGAGATCGCCGCTCCGGGACGCGAGTGTGGGGCCGGTCGGTCCCGGCCGGGGACCTGCGGCCCCTGCAGTGGCGACCGTCCGGGAGGCCACGCTGGACACAGGTACCGATCAGGAGGCGAACCATGGTGCGCACCGTTGTCGCAGGTCTGGACGGCTCGCCAGAGAGCCGCGCCGCGGTGGAGTGGGCGGCGCGCGAGGCGATGCTGCGTGACCTGCCGTTGAAGATCGTTCATGTCAGGGAGCCGCTCCCGGAGCCCATGGCACAGGCCCCGCTGGTCGGTGGCGAGACGATGCAGGACTGGTCCGACCGCGTCCCGCGCGAGAGCGCCGAGGGCGTCCGGCTGCGTCACCCCGGGCTGGTCGTGACCACGGAGCAGCCGAGCGGCCGGCCCGCCGAGGTGCTGGCCACGGCGGCCGGGACGGCCGAACTGCTGGTCCTCGGCTCGCGTGCGCTGGGCGGAATCGGCGGGTTCATGGTCGGCTCCGTCGGCCTCTCCGTCGTGGCGCACACCGCGCGTCCCGTGGTGCTGGTCCGGGCCGGCGAACAGGCCGCCGACGAGCACGAGCCGGACCCGTCCGGCGTCCCCTCGGCATCCGCACCCTTCCGGCCCGTCGTCCTCGGCCTGGACACCAGGCACCCCGACGACACGCTGCTGGAGTTCGCCTTCGACGCCGCCGTCCGGCGCGAGACGTCCCTCACCGTGGTGCACGGCTGGAACCCGCCGCCCTACTACGCCTACGGCATGTCGGGCGACCTGGCCGCGCACAACGCGGCCGCCCTGCGCGAGTCCACGGCCCTGACCGAGGCCCTGCGCCCCTGGCGGCAGAAGTACCCCGACGTCGAGGTCACCGAGAAGTCCCGGTTCGGCAGCCCCGCGCTGCACGTCGTCAACGCCTCGGCGGCCGCCTCGCTGGTCGTCGTCGGCCGCCGCGCGCGCCGCAGCCTCGTCGGAACCCACATCGGGCACGTCACCCACGCGGCCCTGCACCACGCCGCGGCGCCCGTCGTGGTCGTCGCGCACGACTGACACCAACCCTGAGGAGTCGGAACGATGATGGACCTCCCCCTGGTCGTGGGCGTGGACGGCTCCGAGCCGAGCCTGCGGGCCGTCGACTGGGCCGCCGACGAGGCCGCGCTGCACGGCGTGCCGCTGCGGGTGGTGTACGCCTCGCTGTGGGAGCGCTACGAGGGCGGCTCGCTCTCGGCCGACCTCGGCAAGCCGTCCGAGGAGGTGCTCGCCGAGGACGTCGTCGAGCACGCCGCCCGGCGGGCGCTCGCCCGCCGTCCGGACGTCAAGGTGACGCCCGTGGTGCTGCCCGAGGAGCCCGAGTACACCCTGGTCCACGAGGGGCGGACGGCCTCCGCGGTGGTGGTGGGCAGCCGCGGCCGCAGCGGCATCGCCGAGTTCCTGCTGGGCTCCGTCGGCCTGAGCGTGGCCGCGCAGGCCGACTGCCCCGTGATCGTGCTGCGCGGCAGCCACGACAAGCAGGCGGTGCCGGGAACCCATGGGCGGATCCTGCTCGGCGTCGGGGAGGACCCGGAGGAGACCCCGGCCGTCCGCTTCGCCGTCGACGAGGCGCGCCGCCGCGGCGTCCCGCTGGAGGCCGTACGGGCCTGGCGGTGCCCCGCGCACGAGACCACCGACCACCCGCTGATGGCCGGCGAGCCCGCCCGGCTGCACGAGGAGCGGGCCGTGAAGGCGCTGGAGGGCGCGCTGACGGGCGTCCCCGCCGACGCCGACGTGCGCCGCCGCACCGTCGAGGGCCACGCCCGCAAGGTGCTGGCCGACCTCTCGCACGAGGCCGACCTCCTGGTCGTCGGGGCCAAGCGCCGGGAAGGGCACTTCGGGATGCAGCTGGGCCGCGTGGCCCACGCGCTGCTGCACCACTCCGCCTGCCCGGTCGCCGTGGTGCCGCAGAAGGTGCGGGCGCAGTGATCCGCTTACAGGCTGGCCGTGTGGTCGGGAACGTAGTTCTGGAGATCGCGCGGCGTGCGCAGGTAGCCGGTCGACGCCGGCCGGTCCGGCAGCTTCAGCACGGGCGGCGGCACGTCGTGGTACGGCACGGTGCTCAGCAGGTGGGCGATCATGTTCAGCCGTGCCCGGCGCTTGTCGTCGCTCTCCACGACGAACCACGGCGCCTCGCTGATGTCCGTGTGGACCATCATCTGGTCCTTCGCCCGGGAGTACGCCTCCCAGTGGGTGATCGACTCCAGGTCCATCGGCGACAGCTTCCAGCGGCGCAGCGGGTCCTCCAGCCGGCGCCGGAACCGCTCCTGCTGCTCGGTGTCGCTCACCGAGAACCAGTACTTGCGCAGCAGGACCCCGGCCTCCACCAGCATCCGCTCGAAGATCGGGCACTGCCGCAAAAAGAGCTGGTGCTCCTCCTTGGTGCAGAAGCCCATCACGTGCTCGACGCCGGCCCGGTTGTACCAGGACCGGTCGAAGAGCACGATCTCGCCCGCTGCGGGCAGATGTTCCGCGTACCGTTGGAAGTACCACTGGGTGCGCTCGCGCTCGGTCGGCTTCGGCAGCGCCGCGATCCGTGCCACACGGGGGTTGAGGTGCTCCGCCACCCGCTTGATGGTGCCGCCCTTGCCCGCCGCGTCCCGTCCCTCGAAGACGACGACGAGCCGCGCGCCCTCGGCCCGCACCCACTCCTGCAGCCTCACCAACTCCGTCTGCAGGCGCAGCAGTTCCTTCTCATACGTCTTACGCGGCAGCGCCGCCTCTTTCTTCCCGGCCATGCCGCCTCCATCGCCCGTTGACACGTCGATGACTTCCGGAGTCCCTGATGCCCAAGGCCGAACACCAGGACAGCAGCACCGTACTGACCGACGAGGAGCTGCGCACCCTGGATCTGCACTGGCGTGCCGCCAACTACCTCGCCGCCGGACAGATCTACCTCATGGCCAACCCGTTGCTGCGGGAGCCCCTCACGCCCGAACACATCAAGCCGCGCCTGCTCGGGCACTGGGGCACCTCACCGGGCCTGAACCTCGTGTACACCCACCTCAACCGCGTCATCAAGGCGCGCGGCATCGACGCCGTGTGCATCTGGGGGCCGGGCC
This sequence comes from Streptomyces sp. NPDC057616, assembly GCF_042800575.1. NCBI lineage: Bacteria > Bacillati > Actinomycetota > Actinomycetes > Kitasatosporales > Streptomycetaceae > Streptomyces > Streptomyces sp. NPDC057616. Next base: position 53,112 of record NZ_JBHVGU010000039.1, on the reverse strand, counting down.
ACGGCGGTCCCTCGGTGGTGGCCAACTCCTGGCTGGAGGGCACCTACAGCGAGACGTATCCGGACGTGAGCCGGGACGAGGCCGGCATGGCGCGGCTGTTCCGCCAGTTCTCCTTCCCCGGCGGGGTGCCGAGCCATGTGGCGCCGGAGACCCCCGGCTCCATCCACGAGGGCGGTGAACTGGGCTACTCGCTCTCGCACGCCTACGGAGCCGCCTTCGACAACCCGGACCTGCTGGTCGCCTGCGTGATCGGCGACGGCGAGGCGGAGACCGGGCCGCTGGCCGCCTCCTGGCACTCCAACAAGTTCCTCGACCCGGTCCACGACGGTGCCGTCCTGCCGATCCTCCACCTCAACGGCTACAAGATCGCCAACCCGACGGTGCTGTCCCGTCTGCCCGAGCACGAGCTCGACGAGCTGCTGCGCGGCTACGGGCACGCGCCGATCCACGTCAGCGGCGACGACCCGGCCACCGTGCACCGCGCGATGGCACAGGCGTTGGACACCGCGCTGGAGCGCATCACGCTGCTGCAGCGCTCGGCCCGCGAGGACGGGGTCGCGGAGCGCTCGCACTGGCCGATGATCGTGCTGCGCACCCCGAAGGGCTGGACCGGCCCCGCCGAGGTCGACGGAGTGCCGGTGGAGGGCACCTGGCGCGCCCACCAGGTCCCGCTGGCCGGTGTGCGCGAGAACCCCGAGCACCTGCGGCAGCTGGAGCAGTGGCTGCGCTCGTACCGCCCGCAGGAGCTGTTCGACGCCGAGGGCCGGCCCGTCGCCGGCGCCCTGGCCTGCGTGCCCGAGGGCGACCGCCGGCTGGGCGCCACCCCGCACGCCAACGGCGGGCTGCTCGTACGCGACCTGCCCATCCGCTCCCTGGACCGGTTCGCCGTCCCCGTCGACAAGCCCGGCACCACGCTGCACGAGCCCACACGGGTCCTCGGCGACCTCCTCGAAAAGGTCATGTAGGACACCACCTCCCGGCGCGACTTCCGCGTCGTCGGCCCGGACGAGACCGCCTCCAACCGGCTGCAGGCCGTCTTCGACGCCAGCGGGAAGGCGTGGCAGGCCGAGCACCTGCCGGTGGACGAGCACCTCGACCGGCACGGGCGCGTGATGGAGATCCTCTCCGAGCACACCTGCCAGGGCTGGCTGGAGGGCTACCTCCTCACCGGCCGGCACGGCCTGTTCTCCTGCTACGAGGCCTTCGTGCACATCGTCGACTCCATGGTCAACCAGCACATCAAGTGGCTGAGGACCTCCAGGCGGCTGCCCTGGCGCGCCCCGATCGCCTCGCTCAACTACCTGCTGACCTCCCATGTGTGGCGCCAGGACCACAACGGCTTCTCGCACCAGGACCCCGGCTTCGTCGACCACGTCCTCAACAAGAGCCCCGAGGTCGTACGCGTCTACCTGCCGCCGGACGCCAACACCCTGCTCTCGGTCGCCGACCACGCGCTGCGCAGCCGGGACTACGTCAACGTGATCGTCGCCGGCAAGCAGCCGTGCTTCGACTGGCTGTCCATGGACCAGGCCCGCGCCCACTGCGCCCGCGGGGCCGGGATCTGGGAGTGGGCGGGCAGCGAGAACGGCGGCGAACCGGACGTGGTCCTCGCCTGCGCCGGCGACGTGCCCACCCTGGAGGTGCTCGCCGCCGCCCAGCTGCTCCGCCGCCACCTGCCGGACCTCGCGGTCCGGGTGGTCAACGTCGTCGACATGGCCCGCCTGATGCCGCGCGAGGAACACCCGCACGGGATGAGCGACTTCGAGTACGACGGCCTGTTCACCGCGGACAAGCCGGTGATCTTCGCCTACCACGGCTACCCGTGGCTCATCCACCGCCTCGCCTACCGCCGCGCCGGCCACAGGAACCTGCACGTGCGCGGCTACAAGGAGTCCGGCACCACCACCACGCCGTTCGACATGGTCGTCCGCAACGACCTGGACCGCTACCGGCTGGTCATGGACGTCATCGACCGCGTCCCCGGACTCGCGGTGCGCGCCGCGGCCGTGCGCCAGCGCATGGAGGACGCCCGCCAGCGCCACCACGACTGGATCCGCGAGCACGGCACGGACCTGCCCGAGGTCGCGGACTGGACCTGGAACGGCTGACCTGCGGCAAAGGGGCCCTGTGGAGGCTGGATCGCCTCCACAGGGCCCCGTCCGGCCCCCGCGACGGGGACCGATCGGCCCATGTGGTGCCCCCGGCCGTGGCCGACGCTGAAGACAGGCGACGTCCCCGCGACGACCGCCGTGCCGGCCCGGCGCACGAGGAGGCGCAGCCATGACCACCGCGATCACCCCCCGGACCACCAGGAAGCTCCCCGCCGTGTACCGGGGCAGGCTCATGAACATGGCGCACGACGTGCGCTACCCGCCGGACACCCGCCTGTTCGTGGAGGGAGGCCGGGCCGATCACTTCTGGATCGTGGAGTCGGGCACCGTCGCCCTCGACACGAGGGTGCCCGGGCGCCGCCCGGCCGTCATAGACACCGTGGAGTCCGGCGAACTCCTCGGCTGCTCCTGGCTCTACCAGCCCTACCGCTGGCGGTTCGGCGCCCGCACGGTGGGCCCGGTGCGGGCCCACGAGTTCGACGCGCGGACGGTCCTGCGGATGTGCGAGGACGATCCCGAGATGGGGCGCTGGATCGCCCTGTGGGTCGGCGACGCCGTCAACCGCAGGCTGAGCGCGGCCCGCACCCGGCTGCTCGACCTGTACGCCCCCTACGGCAGCGGGGCCCGGGGCTGAGACGGCCTTCGGAGAGGCGCTGACAAGAAAGCGCCGCTCTCAGAAGAAGCTGAGAACTTCCTGTGCCAGGGTGGCGCGCCTGATCGAAAACAATCATGCGCCCAACCTGCTGAAGGAACCCCCCATGAGCCTGGTGAATGGCCTGCCTGCACATGTGCTGCTCGTCCATTTCGTCGTCGTACTCGTCCCCCTGACCGCCCTGGCACTCGTCGTGTGCGCGGTCTGGCCGGCGGCGGCGCGGCGCATGGGCATCGTGCTGCCATTGCTCGCCCTCGTCACGGTCGCGAGCGTCCCGCTCACCACGCAGGCGGGGGAGTGGCTGGAGGAGCACGTCGACAGCAACTCACTGGTACGCCGGCACGCCGAGCTCGGTGACGGGATGCTCCCGTGGGCCGGAGGCCTGCTCGTGCTGGCCGTCGTCGTCTGGTGGGCGACCCGCCGCACCGCCGCCTCCGTGTCCGCCGACGGGGACGGGCGCGGCACCCGCTGGGCCGCCGCCCCGGTGCGCGTCGTTGCCGCCGTGCTGTCGGTCGTGATCGCCGGCGGAGCCGTCGTGGACGTCTACCGCATCGGCGACTCGGGGGCCAAGGCCGCGTGGCACGACGGCTACTCCAAGACGGCGTCCGGCGGCGAGGGCGACGGCGACTGAACCCGGCGCCGACCCGCCCGCGCGGCGGATCACTGGAAGACCGCGTGCACCTCGCTGGGGGTGGCGGTGTGGGAGACCACGAGGAGCTCGTCGCCCTCCCGCAGCTCCAGCTCCGGCGCGGGTGCCAGCGGATCGCCGGCGCGGACGACGGTGGCGACCACGATGCCGTGCGGCACGGCGATCTCCGCGAGGGTGTGCCCGGCGGCCCGGGAGTGCGGCCCGATGCTCGTCTCGATCACGTCGACGCCCGCCTTGCTCAGCCGCAGCAGCGCCACCGTGTCGCTGGCGCTCGTCGCCTCCTCGACCAGGGAGACGAGGGGCGCCGCGGCCGGCACGGCGGTGTCGACGCCCCAGTGCGCGTCGAACAGCCAGGCGTTCTCGTCGTCGTTGATCCGCGCGATGACCCGGGGGACCTTGAACTGGCGCTTGGCGAGCAGGCTGACGACCAGGTTGTCCTCGTCCTCGCCGGTGGTGGCGACGACCAGGTCGGCGGCGTGGGCGCCGGCCGCCTCCAGCACGGCCGGCTCGCAGGCGTCGCCGGCGCACAGCTCGGCGGGCACCCGGCCCTCGAGCGCGGCGACCCGGTCGTCGTCCCGGTCCACGAGCGTGACCTGGTTGCGGGCGGCGCCGAGCACCTGGGCGATCTGGGTGCCGAGGCGTCCGGCCCCGGCGACGATGACCTTCATGTGCCGAGCTCCTTGTCGAGGAAGCCGCGCAGCCGGCCGAGGGCGTCGGCGGCGACGGCGAACGTGACCAGATCGTCCGCCTCGGCGGCCGTGTGCGGGGTGGGCAGGAACGACCGGCCGCCGCGGGTCACCTCGACCACGCGGATCTCACCGTCCACCTCCAGGCCGCCGAGCTGCCGGCCGGTGAGGTAGGCGGGCAGCCGGGAACGCACCAGCAGCGTCTCGCCGTTGCCGAAGTCGAGCTCCGGGGTGAGGTGGCGGTGCAGCAGCATCTGGTGCAGCTGGTGCACCGTCCAGCGCACGCTGGCGATCGTCGGGATGCCCAGGCCGCGGTAGATGTCGGCGCGCCGGGGATCGTAGATGCGGGCCAGCACGATCGGCACCCGGTAGGTCTCCTTCGCCGTACGGGCGCTGACGATGTTGGTGTTGTCGCCGGAGGTGACGGCGACGAACGCGTCGGCGAGCGCGATACCGGCGGACTCCAGCAGGGTGCGGCTGAAGCCGTTGCCGTGCAGGACCTGGCCGGTGAAGCCGGGGGGCAGCAGCCGCCGGGTCCTGGGGTCGCGGTCGATGACGCGCACGTCGTGGCCCTCGTTGACCAGCTGGGCGGCGAGCTGGGAACCGACCCGGCCGCAGCCCACCACGATGACCCTCATCGCGTCGTCTCCTTTCCGGTGACGGCGGGCGCGGGCCTGCGGCGCACCCACCACTTGCGTGCCTCCTCCGCGGCCAGCAGCAGGACGCCGAAGCCGACGAGCACGGCCCAGTCGGCGGCACCCAGCGCCGCGGTGTTGAACACGTCCTGCAGCAGCGGCACGTAGCTGATCGCGGCCATCAGGCCGATGCCGAAGCAACCCGCCGCGATCAGGCGGGGGTTGGAGAACACCCCGACGGTGAACACGCTCTGCCGGTCGGTGCGCACGGCCAGGGCGTTGAAGAACTGGCTCACCACGATCGCCGCCTGGGTGAGCGTGATGGCCTTGCGGTAGGCGGGGTCGTCGCTCGTGAAGTCCGCGTACGGGATCCCCGAGGCGTGCACCTGCCAGAAGAAGACCGTGCACACGCCGATCGACTGCACGGCGCCCAGGAAGAGGAAACGGCGCACCAGTTCGGCGGAGAACAGCCGCTCGCGGCGCGAGCGGGGCGGGCGGTCCATCGTGTCCGGCTCGGGCGGCTCCGCGCCCAGCGCCAGGGCGGGCAGCACGTCCGAGCCGAGGTCGATGGCCAGGATCTGCACGGCGGTCAGCGGCACCAGCGGGAAGCCGGCGAACGCCGCCGCGAGGATCGGGACGAGCTCGGCGATGTTGTGGCTGAAGAGGTAGGCCAGGAACTTGCGGATGTTGCGGTAGACGGACCGCCCGAGTTCCACGGCCGCCGTGATGGAGGCGAACGAGTCGTCCAGCAGCACCATCTCGGAGGCCTCGCGGGCCACGTCGGTGCCGGTGGCACCCATGGACACGCCGATGTCGGCGTGCTTGAGCGCGGGGGCGTCGTTGGCCCCGTCCCCGGTGACCGCCACCACCTCGCCGCGCTCCTGCAGCGCCGCCACCACCCGCATCTTGTGCTCCGGGCTGACCCGGCACAGCAGCAACTGCCCCGGTTCCGCGAGCAGTTCGTCCAGTGCGCCCGCGTCCATGGCGTCCAGGCCGGGGCCGGTGACGACGGTGGGCGCGGGACCGGTCACGATGCCGACGCGGCGGGCGATCGCCTCCGCCGTCAGCGGGTGGTCGCCGGTCACCATCACGATCCGGATGCCGGCCCGGTGGCAGGCCCGGACCGCCTCGGCGACCTCGGGCCTCGGCGGGTCGAGCATGCCGATCAGGCCCAGGAAGGTCAGGTCGGCCTCGGCCTCCTGCGCCGTGCCCGGCAGCTCGTCCACCGGACGGACGGCCACCGCCAGCACCCGCAACCCCCGTGCCGCCATCGTGTCGTTGGCCGCGACGACGCCCTCCCGCAGCGGGGCGTCGAGATCGTGCTCGGCGGAGTGCAGACGGATGCGGCGGCACCGCGTGAGCACCTCCTGCGGCGCGCCCTTGACGCACAGGACGTCACCGGTGGGTGTCCGGTGAACGGTGCTCATCAGCTTGCGCACGGGATCGAAGGGGAACTCGCCGATGCGCGGCGCCGCGTCCCGCTCCTCGGCCGGATGCAGACCTGCCTTGGCCGCCGCGACGAGGATCGCGCCCTCCGTGGTGTCGCCGAGCACCCGCCACCCGTCGGCGCCCGCCGGGGGCACCAGCCGCGCGTCCGTGCACAGCACCGCGCTGCGCATGAGGTCCCCGAGATCCTCCGGACCGGACACCTCGCCGGCCGGCGCGTACCCCACGCCGGACACCTCGTGCCACGTCCCGTCGCTCCAGATCCGGGTGACCGTCATCTCCGCCTGGGTGAGGGTGCCCGTCTTGTCCGTGCAGACCACGGTGGTCGAGCCCAGGGCCTCCACCGCCAGCAGCTTCTTGACCAGGGCCTGCCGGCGGGCCATCCGGCGCACCCCGATGGCCAGCGACACCGACAGCGTCGCGGGCAGCCCCTCGGGCACCAGCGCGACCATCACCCCGAGCGCGAACACGAAGGCCGACACCAGGGGCTGCCCGGTCTGCAGGCGCAGCGCGAACATGCCCGCGCCGATCGCCACGGCCAGCGCCGCCACCCGCCGCGCCATCACGGCGACCTCGCGCTGCAGGGGCGTCTTCTGGCTCGGGGCCTCGTCGGTGAGCCGGAAGATCCTGCCGAACTCCGTCGCCGCCCCGATGGCGTAGACGACCGCCTTGCCCGACCCGGCCACCACCGTGGTGCCCATGAAGACGCAGTTGCGGGAGTCCAGGGCGGTGTCCGCCGCGGTCGGCTCACCGACCCGGCCGACCGCCGAACTCTCCCCGGTCAGCGGCGCGTTGTTCACCGACAGCCCGTGGGCCGCGACGACCCGGCAGTCCGCCGAGACCGCGTCGCCCGCCTCCAGGACGACGAGGTCGCCCGGCACCAGCGCGGCGGACGGCAGCTCCAGGCGTTCCCCGTCCCGCAGCACCCGGCAGGTGTGCGGCACCATCGCCTGCAGCGTCTGGGCGGTCCGCTCGGCCGAGTACTCCTGCGCGAAGCCGATCACCGCGTTCAGCACCACGACGCCCAGGATCGCGAAGGCCAGCTGCAGGTTGCCGACGTCGCGGGGGTCCTGCAGCGCGTAGGCGAGGAACGTCAGCGCCGACGCCGCGATCAGCACGAGCGCGAACAAGTCGGTGAACTGGGCGAGGAAACGCCGCCACACGCCCTTGCGGCGGGGGCGGGGCAGCTCGTTGGGACCGTACGTCCCCTGCCGCGCACCCGCCTCGGCGGCGGACAGCCCGCGCGGCGAGCTGCCGAAGGCCGTGAACACCTCGTCCGCGGGCAGCCGTTGCACCGGCGGGGCCGATGTGCCGGGCGGCGGTGCGGTGCCCGCGGTCCGGGCGCCGCGGGCGGCCGGAAGACTCGCTGTGAGACGGCTCGGCACCGGACCCCCAGGCTCGTAGGACGGCTTTCTCCCCTCCACGCTTCGCCGCGGGAGCCGGGCCCGCCATGGGCCACCCGGCCCGCAGGAGGGGGCGGACCCGCCCTGTCACACCTGCAGCGGCACGGCCTCACCGGACCACCTGGCCCCGGTGTGCGGACGCCCGGCTCGGCGACATGCTCAGGGCTCCGGCAGGGCCAGCCCGATCTCGACCCTGGGCGGCAGCCGCAGCGTGTTGTGCACGGTGCAGTGCGAGACGACCGCGAGCAGGGCCTCATGGCGCTGGTCGGACAGCGCGTGCGGGGGCGTGACGGTGACCCGCAGCGACTCGACGCGGGCCGGTGGGTCGGCCGCCAGGGTGAACTCCGTGTGCACCCGCAGGCCGCCACGGGGCAGGCCGTGCCGCTGCAGGTAGCGGCCGGCGTAGAAGGCCACGCAGGTGGCCAGGGAGGCGGCGAACAGCTCGACCGGTGTGGGCGCCACGTCGGTGCCGCCCGCCTCGGTGGGCTGGTCGACCAGGAGCCGGTGGCCGCGGATGTCGACCTCGAAGGCGTCGCCGTGGACATGGGTGACGTCGAGCCCGTACGTGCCGGGGGTCTGCCTGACGGTCTCCGTGGCGGTGTGGGTCATGGCCGGACCTCCCTGGTCGGCGTCGGCAGCTGTGCCTGAAGTGCGCGCGCCGGGGTTCAGACCGCCGTGAGGTGGTCCGCCACCTCCAGCACGTCCGGAATGCGTGCCACCGCGTCGGTCAGCCGCGGTACGAGGTCCGCGGGCAGCGAACCGGTGAGGGTGACGACCCCGTGCTGGACCTGCACACCCACGCTCTTGGGGTCGACCTCCAGTTCCTCCCGCAGCACGTGGGAGACGATCTCCGTGCGCAGGGCGGCGTCGTCCCGCACCAGGGCGTGCAGCAGCTCGCTGCGGCTGACGACGCCCACGAGACGGCCCTTGTGGTCGGTCACGTACACCTGCCGGATCCGGGAGCGGGCCGCGGTGCGGGCCGCCTCGACGACCGGGGTCCAGGGGTGCACGGTCAGCGCCGGCGTCGTCATCAGCGCGCCGGCCGTGATGCCGGTGCCCAGGCCCCGCGAGCGGCGGCCGAGCAACTTGCCCAGGGCGCCGGTGTGTTCGTCGGTGGTGGCGAGGGTGGCCGCCCTGGCCAGCAGATCGGACTCCGCGACCACGCCGACGACGTGCCGGGAGGCGTCCACGACGGGAACGGCCCCCAGCTGCTCGCGGGCGAGCATGTGGGCGACGTCCGCGAAGGGCGTGTCGGGGGTGACCCCGGTCGCCGTCCGCCGCGCGATGTGGCTGATCTGGAGGTCCGAGATCGTCCCCGGACGCGGGGCGTCCCGCCGGGCCGGGCCGGTCACGGCGTGCGGGGCGGGAGACAGCTCGTCGGCGTGCGACTCGTGCGAGGCCATGGCCTGCAGATAGCGCACCATCAGATTCTGACGGGTTTCCTCGGCCGGCTTGGGGGCGGCGGTGGGCACCGAACGACGGGCCTCCACCGATGCCGCGCCTGCTTCCCGGGCGTCACGGTCGTTCATGGCAACCTCCCGTGGTCCGCGCGCAACGCGCCTCCTATGCTCACCATCCCGCCGAGCGGTCGGCGGGCACAGGGCCGCCCGGCCCCTTCCGCAGGTCAATCGGCCCCTGTGGGCCTTCGCACCCCTTTCGTAGCGTGAAAGCAGGTCATCAGCGGACGCCGTGGTCGGGCTCGGAGGTCGTCATGCCTGGATTCCGCGAGTTCCTCGCGCGCTTCCGGCCGGCCGGTTCACCCGGCCCCGCCGTCGGCGGCGCCGTTCCCGCGGACCGTTCCGCCGAACTCGCCGCCGAGCTGGAGCCCCCGCTGGCCCTCCTGGACGACACCGCCGCCGAGGCCGCCGCGCTGCGCGAGAACGCGACGCGGGAGGCCGCCGCCCGCCGGCGTACGGCCGCCCGGCGGGCCGAGGACATCGTGCGGACCGCGCGGGAACAGGCCCAGGAGGTCAGGCGTGCGACCGCGGAGCGGCTCGGCGAGGAGGCCCGTGCCGCGGCGGCCCGCGCCGACGCCGAGGCGGCGCGGGCCGTGGAGGAGATGCGGGAGCGCGCGCGAGGCCGCACCCACGAACTGGCCGTGCGCCTCGCGGCCCGCACCGTCCGCGAACTGACCGGGCCGCCCGGCACAGGGCCGGAGGGACCGCAGAGGGGACCGTCATGGGCGCCGGATGGGTCGCCGGGGTGACCCGGGCCGAGGCCATGGCCGCCGGGCGCGCCGGACCCGCGACGGCGCGGCGGCTGGCCGCCGCGCCCGGCCTGCCGGACGCCCTGCGGACGCTGGCCGCCACCCCCTACCGCCGCCGGCTCGACGTCGAGGCCGGCATCACCGAGGCCCAACGGGCGGTCACCGAGACCCTGTTGTGGCAGCTGCGGGTCCTGGCCGGGTGGCAGCCGCGGCCCGGCTCCGCCGCCGTACGCCTGCTCGCGTCGCACTTCGAGATCGCCAACACCCGGGGCCTGCTGCGCGCCATGGAGGGTGCGCCGCAGCCGCCGCCGTACCGGCTGGGGGCGCTGTCGACGGTCTGGCCCCGGCTGTCCCGGGCCCGCAGTCCGGCGGAGCTGCGGGCCGAACTCGCCGCGTCCCCCTGGGGGGATCCCGGATCCGAGTCGCCCGCGGCGGTGATCACCGCCATGCGGTGGTCGGCGGCCGCGCGCACCGCGGCGAACGTGCCGTCGGCCGCCCGCTGGGCGGCGGGCGAGGCCGCCCTGCTGTGGGCCCGCGAGGTCTTCGTGACCGGTCGCCGGCCCGACACACGGCACGCGGTGCGTCTGCTCGGCACGGCGGCCGTGCGGTCGACCGCCTTCGGCGAGTTCCGCGCGGGCCTGCCGGCGGCGGCCAAGTGGGCGCTGGCGGACGTCGGGACACCCGCCGACCTGTGGCGGGCCGAGGCGCGCTGGTGGACCACGCTCGAACACGACGGCCTGCGACTGCTGCACGAGGCCCGCTTCGACATGACGCCCGTCGTGGGCGCGGTGGCGGTCCTCAGCACCGACGCCTGGCGGGTGCGGGCCGGGCTGGAGTGCGCCGAGCAGGGTGGGCAAGCGCTGGAGGCCTTCGATGAGCTCCTGGGCTGATTCCCTGACACCGGCGCGGATGGACCGGGTGGCCGTCGTCGCCCCTCGCGCCGTGCTGCGGGACGCCCTGGTGTGCGTGGCCGACGCGGGATGCGTCGAACTCGACGGAGCGGGGGAGCCCGGGCACGGCAGGCCCGGGCCCGCCGCCCGGCGGCTCCAGGCGCTCGGTGCGGGGCCCGTCCGCCCCCTGCTCTCCCCGACGGCACCCGACCTCGACGCGCTCGGGGCCGCGGGCCGGGCCGACCTGCTCGCGGGCGAGGCCCAGCTCGAGACGTACCACGAGGCGGCGCTGCGGCACGGCGCCGCGGCCGCCCTGGCCGGATGGTGCCCGGCGGCCGAAGTGCCGCGCCTGTCCGCCCGGTTGGCGCGCACCGGAGGCGCGCTGGTGCCGCTGCGCGCACCCCGTGGCATCGACCCGCCGACCCGGCTCCACGACACGACCACGGTCCGGCGCTCCCTCGTCCCCCTGGTGCGCACCTACGGCACCGTCCCGTACGCCGACGTCGACCCCACCCTGCCCGCGGGAATCGCCTACGTCGCCATGTTCGGGATGATGTTCGGCGACGCCGGCCACGGCCTGCTGCTCCTGCTCGGCGCGCTGCTGCTGCGCACCGGCCGGCCGCGCCGCCTGGCGTCCCTGCGGCCCGTCTGGCCCTTCGTGGCCGGAGCCGGCGTGACGAGCACCCTCGCGGGACTCGCGTACGGCGAATTCTTCGGCCCCACCGGCGTGTTGCCGGTGCTGTGGCTCAACCCCCTCGACGAACCGCTGCGGCTGCTCGCCGCCGCGATCGCCGTCGGTGCGATCCTGCTCGCCCTCGCCTACGCGGCGGGCATCGTCAACCGCTGGCGCGAGGGCGGCCCGAGCCGTGCCCTGTACGCCGCGTCCGGCATCGCGGGCGCCGCGGTCTTCCTCGGCCTCGCGGTCCTCGCCGCGGGCGCCGCGACCCACGCACCCGTGCTCGCCGTGATCGGCTCGCTGCTCGCGCTCGCCGGGCTGGCGCTGGCCGGCACCGGGCTGTTCACGGCCTCCGGCGGCGGCGCCTCCGGCGCCCTGCAGACCGGGGTCCAGCTCTTCGACGTGGTGATCCGCATCGGCTCGAACACGGTGTCCTTCGCCCGGCTCGCGGCCTTCGGCCTCACCCATGCCGCCCTGGGCGCCATCGTCTGGCAGGGCACCACGGCCCTGACCGGATCCGGGCCGGTGGGCGTGATCGCCGGATGTCTGGTCTTCCTGCTCGGCAATGCGCTCGCCTTCGCCCTGGAGGCGCTCGTCGCGGGCGTACAGGCCCTGCGGCTGGAGTTCTACGAGCTGTTCTCCCGGGTCTTCGACGCCGAGGGCCGGCCCTTCCGCCCCTGGCACGTGCCCACGCAGGCACCGTCCGTGCCCCCAGCCGCCCCACCCGCCATGGAGGTGACGACATGATCGCCTGGCTGATCGCGCTCCCCGTGCTCGTCGCGGCGTTCGCCGGGACCCGACGTCTGCTGCGCCGTCGCGACAAGGCGGCGCTGCGGTGGGTTCTCGCGGCGGACGCGGCACTGTTCTCCGGGGCCCTCGCGCTCCTGCTGGTCGCCCTGAGCGGCGGCGCGGCACAGGCGCACACCGCCACGGCCGCCGCCCAGAGCTCCGGCTCGGGCTCGGCGGCCCTGATCGGCGCCGCGATCGCGGTCGCCGGCGCCTCGATCGGTGCCGCGATCGCCGTGGCGTACACGGGTGCCGCGGCCATCGCGGCGCTCAGCGAACGGCCCGAGCTGTTCGGCCGGGCCATGGTCATCGTCGGCCTCGCCGAAGGGATCGCGATCTACGGCCTGGTCGTCGCCATCATCCTGATCGGGAAGTCCTGACATGACGCACGTGGCAGCGATCGGCGAGCGGCAGCGCGTGGTCGGGCTGGCGACGGCGGGAGTCGTCGTCCTGCCCGCCGAGGACCCGGAGGCGGTCCTGGCCGCCTGGAGCGGACTTCCGGCGGAGGTGGGTCTGGTGATCCTCACGCCTGCGGCGGCCGCCGTTCTCGGGTCCGGGCCGCTCGATGCGCAGGATCGGCTGACGGCGGTGATGCCGTCATGAGGACCACGCTGCTGCCCGCCGCCGCCTCGCCGGCACTGGACCCCGTACGGGCGCGGCTTCTGCGGGATGCCGCCGCGGACGCCGAGGCGCTGCTGGCGGAGGCCGACGAGGAGGCCCGGGCCGGCGTCCGGGAGGCCGAGGCGCAGGCGTCGGCCGTCCTCGCCGAGGCCCGTAGGCAGGGCGCGCACGACGCCGACCTCGCCGGTGCCGCCGCCCGCAGCCGGGTCCGCCGCGCCGCACGGTCGAGGGAGCTGGCCGCCCGCCGGGAGATCTGGGAGGACCTGTGCCGGCAGGTCGTGGACCGTGTCGAGGCCCTGCGCGGCACCGACGCGTACCCCGCCGTGCGCCGGCGCCTGACCGCCCGGGTGCGGCAGGTGCTGGGCCCCGGCGCCCGGATCACCGAGGCCCCCGGCGGAGGTGTCGTCGGCGACGCCCCGGGGCGCCGGCTCGACTGCGGTCTGGCCGCGTTCGCACAACGGGCGCTGGACCGGGCCGGCGGGGAGGTGGAGCAGCTGTGGGCACCGTGACGTCCACCCGGCACGGCACCGGCCGCATCCTGCGGGTCGCCGGCCCGCTCGTGGAGGCCGAGCACGTCGGCGGCACCGCCATGCACGACCTCGTCGCCCTCGGCGAGGACGAACTGCCCGGCGAGGTCGTCGCCATCCGCGACGCGGTCATCACGATCCAGGCGTACGAGTACACGGGCGGTCTCGCCCCCGGGATGGCGTGCCGCCCGCTGGGCCGGCCGCTGTCCGCGGCCCTCGGCCCCGGCCTGCTCGGCGGCATCTTCGACGGACTGCTGCGTCCCCTCAAGTCGGCCGGCGCCTGGCTGGAACCGGGCGCCGACGGCCGGAGCGGACAGGACGAGCCCGGCTGGGCATTCACGCCCCGGGCCGCCGAGGGCGAGCAGGTCGGGCCGGGAGACGTCCTCGGCGAGATCCACGACGCCGGGCCCGTACCGCTCCCGGTGCTCGTCCCGCCCGGCAGCGCGGGACGCGTGGAATCGATCGCCGCCCCGGGCCGCCTCGCCGCCGACGACACCGTCGCCACGGTGGCCGGGACGATGATCCCGCTGACCACCCGGTGGCCCGTGCGCACACCACGGCCGGTCCGCGAACGCCTGCGCAGCACCAGGGCGCTGAACACCGGCCAGCGCGTCATCGACCTGCTCTTCCCGGTGGCGCTGGGCAGCACGGTCGCCGTCCCCGGCGGCTTCGGCACCGGCAAGACCGTGCTGCTCCAGCAGATCGCCAAGTGGTGCGACGCGGACGTCATCGTCTACGTCGGCTGCGGCGAGCGCGGCAACGAGATGGCCGACGTCATCGACGAGTTCGGCGCGCTCACCGACCCGCGCACCGGCGGGCGCCTCGCCGACCGGACCGTGATCGTCGCCAACACCTCCAACATGCCGATGATGGCCCGCGAGGCCAGCATCCACACGGGGGTGACGGTCGCCGAGTACTTCCGCGACATGGGCCTGGACGTCGTCGTCATCGCCGACTCCACCTCCCGCTGGGCGGAGGCGCTGCGCGAGTTCGGCTCCCGCACCGGCGCGCTGCCCGCCGAGGAGGGCTACCCGGCCGGACTCGCCTCGGCGATCGCGGCGTTCTACGAACGGGCCGGCGCCGTCACCACCCTCGGCGGCCGCACCGGCTCCGTCACCGTGATCGGCGCGGTCTCGCCGCCCGGCGGCGACATGGCCGAGCCGGTCACCGCCCACACCCAGCGCTTCGTCCGCTGCCTGTGGACCCTCGACCGCGAACTGGCCTACGCCCGCCACTACCCGGCCGTCTCCTGGGCCGAGTCGTTCTCCCGCGACACCGAGGCGCTCGACGCCCACCGGGCGACGGCGGACGACCCGGACACGCCCGCCCGCCGCGCCCGCATCGCGGGCCTGCTCGCCGAGGCCGACCGGCTGGCCGACCTGGTCGACCTGCTCGGCATCACCGCCCTGCCCGCGCGTGAACGCGTCAGCGTCCTGGGCGGGCGGCTGGTGCGCGAGGGCGTGCTCCAGCAGAGCGCGCTGTCCGAACGGGACGCCTACAGCGGCACCCGGAAGACGGCCGCGCTCGCCGAGGCGGTGCTGGCCGTCGTCGCACGCTGCCACGAACTGGCGGACGCGGGCGTGCCGGCCGCACACATCGAGGAGGCCGACTTCTCGCCCGTCCTGCGCGCCCGCGAGGAGGCGGGCCCGCACGGCGCGGCGACCGTGGACACCCTGCGCGCGACCATGCTCGCCCGGCTCGGGGAGGTGTCGTGAACACAGTGCCCGACTGGGGCCGCGCCGAGTTCACCTCGGTGCGCGAGCTGAGCGGCCCGCTGGCGGTCATCGACAAGGTCGAGGGGGTCGGCTGGGACGAGTTCGTCCTGTTCACCCTCGGGTCGGGGGAGCGGCGCCACGGCGTCGTGCTGGAGGTGGACCGGGGCACGGCCGTCGTCCAGGTGCTGGAGGACACCGCGGGCATGGACCCGGCGCGCGTGGGCGCCGAGTTCACCGGCTCGCCCCTGCGCATCCCCGTCGGCCCCGGCTGGCTGGGCCGGGTGTGCAACGGCCGCGGCGAACCGCTCGACGGCGGCCCGCCCGTCTTCGGGGCCACCGCATCGGCGGTCGCCGGCCGCCCGGTCAATCCCCTGCGCCGCGAGCCGCCCGCCGAGCCGGTGCTGACCGGTGTCAGCGCCATCGACGCGCTCACCACGCTGGTGCGGGGACAGAAGCTCCCGGTCTTCTCGGCGGCCGGCCTGCCCCACCTCGAACTGGCGACGCAGATCGCCGCCCGGTCGACGGCCGGAGGGCAGCCGTTCTGCGTGGTCTTCGCCGCCATGGGGGTGACCCACGCGGACGCCGACTTCGTCCGCGACGCGCTGGAGGAACGGTCGGCCGCGGGCGAGCTGGTGCTGCTGCTCAACACCGCCGACGACCCCGTGATCGAGCGCATCCTCACCCCGCGCATCGCGCTCACCGTCGCCGAGCAGCTGGCGTTCGCCGAGGGCCGCCACGTCCTGGTGGTCATGACGGACATGACCAGCTACGCCGAGGCGCTGCGCGAGGTGTCCGCCGCCCGCGGCGAGACCCCGGCCCGCCGCGCCTACCCCGGCTACCTCTACAGCGACCTGGCCTCCCTCTACGAGCGCTGCGGACGCATCCGCGGCCTGCCGGGGTCGGTCACCGTGCTGCCGGTGCTGACCATGCCCGCCGGCGACATCACCCACCCCGTGCCGGACCTCACCGGTTACATCACGGAGGGGCAGATCGTGCTGTCCCGGCAGATGCACGCCCAGGGTGTCTATCCGCCGGTGGACGCGCTGTCCTCGCTGTCGCGGCTGATGCGCAAGGGGGCGGGGCCCGGCCGTACCCGGGAGGACCATCTCGACGTCGCCGCCCAGCTGTTGTCCGCGCTGGCCCGTGCCCGGCAGGTCAGGGAACTGGCCGATCTCGTGGGCGAGGGATCGCTCGGCCCCGCCGACCGGACCTATCTGGACTTCGACCGTGCCTTCGCCCGCGGTCTCGTGCACCAGGGGCAGGACGAACTGCGCACCCTGGAGCAGACGCTGGAGCGCGCGTGGCAGGTGCTGCTGACCCTTCCGCGCAGTCAACTGGCCATGCTTCCGGCCGAGTTCCTCGACGCCCACGGTGCGCAGGAAGGCGGGTGACCCGATGGCCGACCTGCGTGTCCCGCCCGGCCGGGCCGGCCGGCTGCGCCTGCGCCGCAGCCTCGACGTCGCCAGGCGCGGGGCGGACCTGCTCGACCAGAAGCTGCGCGTCCTGCGCACCCGCCACGCGGAACTGCTGCGCGTCGAGCGGGAGGCCGGCGAGCGCTGGCACCGGCAGCTCGCGCAGGCCGAGCGATGGCTGCGGCGCGGGCTGCTGCTGAGCGGCGAAGAGGCCCTGGACCCGGCGGACTTCACCCGCCCCGCCGAACTGGCGGTCTCCTGGACCTCCACCATGGGCGTACGGCACCCGGGCACCGTGACGTGCGCGGTGCCGCCGCGGGAGCCGGACGACCCCACGCCCGCGAACACCGCTCTGGTCCACGCCGAGGCCGCCTACGCCGAGGCGGTGCGGGCGGCGGCCGCCTACGCCGTCGCCCGGTCCGCGTCGCGTGCCGTGGGCGACGAGGTCGTCCGCACCCGGCGCAGGCTGCGGGCCCTGCGCCGGCACTGGGTGCCGCGCCTGGAGACGGCCCTGGCCGCCGCGGACCGCGCACTGGAACAGAGCGAGCACGAGGACGCCGTCCGCAGACGGTGGGCGGCGGGTGCGCAGAGCGCGGCGGCCGCCGCCCGGCCGGACCGGTGAGCCGATCGGTGCGAACCGCCGCGTCAGGTCCGGTCGCTCGCCGGCTGGAACAGCTCGACGAGGTTGCCGGCCGGGTCGGCCAGGAGGATCTGGCGTCCGCCCGGGCCGGAGAGGATGTCGCTGCGGAAGGTCAGTCCGGCCGCGCGCAGGCGCTCGACGTCGGCGTCGAGGTCGTCGAGGACCAGGTGGATGCGGTTGCGGCCGGCGGTGGCGTTGCCGTCGGGCGTGGCCCGGGCGCCGGAGCTGGCCGCGCCGGACAGCAGCAGCCGCAGCGGGCCGCGCGTGACGTCGGCGAACGCGGGTGCGGCGCTGAAGCGCAGGGTGAACCCGAGATGGGTGGTGTAGAAGTCGACGGCTGCCTGGACGTCGTCGACGATGTAACGGACGCTCGCGAGTTGCTCGGTGGACGTCATGGCTGGGCCTCCTGAGGGGTGGCGAGGACGGGCAGCAGATGACGGATGCGGGTGTCGATGTCGCCCGCCGTGCGCCTGAATGCGGGGTAGCTCGTCCGGTCGCCGTCGCTGTGGCCGTTCCCGGCGGCGGCCGGGTCGGGGGTGCTCCAGTGGGCTCGGCGGGTGGGCCGCGGATACTCGGGGCAGACCTCGCGAACCTTGTCGCACAGGGTGATGACGTGGTCGAACCGCTGCTCCGACAGCGTGTCCAGATGCCGTGGCCGCCGGTCACCGATGTCGATGCCGAATTCCTCCCGCAGCACCCGTACGGCGTCGGGGTGCACACGCGGCGCCGGACGGCTGCCCGCGCTGGCGACCTGGACGGCACCGCCCGTGTGCTGCCGCAGCAGGGCCTCCGCGATCGGTGAGCGGGCGCTGTTGCCGGTGCACAGGAAGAGCACGGAGGGTGTGCGCGCGTGCGCGGTGGTGAACGGCGGTGACGGGGCCGGCCGGGTGCGCAGTGCGGGATGAAGGGCGACGCCCGTGGCGGAGAGGACCTGTGCGCAGCGGTCCAGATCGAGGCGGTAGTAGCTGTCCCGGCCGTCGAAGCTGCTCCGGGCCGCCGTGACCAGCCCGCCGTCCCGCAGGAGCCGTAGATGGTACGAGACCAGGTTCTGCGGCTCACCGACGAGCGCCACCAGTTCGCGGACCCGGTGGTCACCGCCGGCCAGGGTGGTCAGCAGGCGCCAGCGCACCGGGTGGGCGGCCAGATGCACGAACGGGGGCGCTGCGCGGCTGGAGGACGCCATACCATCCAGACTACATCAAATGAAATTGATGGAACCTGTACGGTCGTGTCTGCTGGTGCGTCTGACGAGGTCACGGGGGATCGGTAGGCAATTCGCGGTCCACGGTTCGACCACGTTTTGGACAACGTGTGCCGATATCGTCGACCGACAGCGTGGCGACACGTCACACTGAGCCACGGAGGGGGACGGGTGCGACAGGCCTGCGCCGGGCGCACCATCCCACATGTCGCGCTGCTTTGGGGAAGGCGGCGTCAGGACCACAGTGGGGGGATGCATGACGCAGTCGCTTCCGGGGCAACGCCCCGTCGGCGAGCAGGCGTTGACCGGGCGCGGGGGGCTTCCGGTCGTCATCGTGGGTGCGGGGCCGTACGGTCTCTCGGTGGCCGCGCATCTGCGGGCGGCGGGCGTGCCGGTGCGCATCTTCGGTGAGGTGCTGGGCAGTTGGCGGCACGCGATGGCCACCGGGATGTTCCTGAAATCGACTCCGGACGCCACCGACCTCTCGGCACCGGAGCCGGGCGGCCGGCTGGCGGACTTCCGCCGGGTGCACGGCGAGCCGGAGCTGACCGAGCTCACACCGATCCCGTGCGACGTCTTCGTGCGCTACGGGATGTGGTTCCAGAAGCAGTACGTGGGGGAGGTGGACCAGGCACGGGTGGTCTCCGTCGACCGGCCGGGACCCGGCCCGGCCTTCCTCGTCCGCCTCGACGACGGACAGGAGATCGAGGCGGCGGCGGTCGTGGCCGCGACCGGTCTCAACGGCCTCGCGCACATCCCCGCCGAACTGCGGCGGCTCGCCCCGGAGGGCCCGGGCCGGGACGCCCTGGTCTCCCACACCAGCCAGCACACCGACCTGTCGTGCTACGCCGGCCGCCGTGTCGTCGTGGTCGGCGGCGGCCAGTCGGCGCTGGAGAGCGCCGCCCTGCTGCACGAGGCCGGTGCCGAGGCCCAGGTCCTGGTGCGCGAGCCCAAGGTGCTGTGGGGGATGAAGCCGGACCTGGCCCGGCCCCTGACCGAGCGGATGGCCAAACCGGCCTCGCCCCTCGGCACGGGCTGGATCCTGGCGGCGGTCTGCAAGGCACCCGGCGGGGTGCGGTGGATGCCCGCGGCGGCCCGCCTGCTGCTCTTCCGCCGGGCGCTCGGGCCCTCGGGCGGCTGGTGGCTGCGGGACCGCGTCGAGAACATCGTCCCGGTCCGCACGTCCTGCCGCGTCGTGGGGGCCGAAGCGGTTCAGGCGGGGGTGCGCCTGGAGCTCGACGCGCCGGGCGGGCCCGCCACGACGACCGTCGATCACGTGCTGGCGGCCACCGGCTACCGGCTCGACCTGGACGCGGTGCCGTTCCTGTCGACCGCGGTCCGCGACTCGATGGTGTGCGTGCGCGGTTCGAGGGCGCCGCATCTCTCGGCGGCCCTCGAATCGTCGGTGTCGGGGCTGTACTTCACCGGCTCTCTCGCCGCGCCCATGTTCGGCCCGATGATGCGGTTCGTCGCCGGGACCGAGTTCGCCGCCACGCGCATCGCCCGGCACGTCTGCCGTACGCCCGCATTCGCCCGGGGCGGCTGAACGCCCGCCGCCCGTGCCACCTTCGCGCCGTAGTATCGATGGCCGACACCGGATTCATGACCGCCGGTCCGGGCGCGGAGGTGGCCAGGGTGCGGGAGTTCCAGCGCGGCGCGGTGCGGCTGCACATCCTGCACCACGCGGCCGAGGGCGAGATCCACGGCGCCTGGATGACCGCTGAACTCGCCCGCCACGGTTACGACATCAGCCCCGGCACGCTGTATCCGACCCTGCACCGGCTGGAGGCCGAGGGGCTGCTGACCTCGCAGCAGCGCCTGGTGAACGGCCGTACGCGCCGGGTCTGCACCGCGACGGAGGCCGGCCGCGAGGCGCTGGCCGAGGACCGCAGGGCACTGGCGGAGCTGGCCCGTGAACTCCTCGGCGACTCCCCGTGAGCGGCTCGGAGCGTGAGCGGCTCGGAGCGTGGGCGGCTCGGAGCGTGGGCGGTGCGGAACGCTGCCGTGCGTGGGCTCAGGACGCGTCGCGCAGGGCGATGGCGCGGCGCACCGCGTAGGCCGCAACTCCCAAGAGGAGTACGGCCGTTCCCCAGGCCACCGACGAGGCGGGCAATGTGAAGGCGAGCACCAGGCAGCCGGCCAGTCCGACGACGGGGACGGCGCGCGGGGGCGGGTTCTCCTGCTCCGTCAGCGTCCACGCGGAGGCGTTGGCCACGGCGTAGTAGGCGAGCACGCCGAAGGAGGAGAAGCCGATCGCGCCGCGTACGTCCGTGGTGGCGGCGAGGACGGCCACGACCGCGCCGACCAGGAGTTCGGCGCGGTGCGGGACCTTGAACCGCGGATGCACGGCGGACAGGACATGGGGCAGATGGCGGTCCCGGGACATGGCCAGCGTGGTGCGCGAGACGCCGAGGATCAGGGCGAGCAGCGAGCCGAGCGCGGCCACGGCCGCTCCCACCCGTACGACCGGCGCCAGCCCCGGTGTCCCGGCCTGCCGCACGGCTTCGGCCAGCGGCGCGCTCTCTCCGGCCAGCCCGGCGGGCCCGAGCACGAGGAGCACGGACACCGCGACCGCCGCGTACACGACGAGGGTGATGCCCAGGGCGAGGGGGATCGCCCGCGGGATCGTGCGCGCGGGATCCCGCACCTCCTCGCCCAGGGTGGCGATGCGCGCGTACCCGGCGAAGGCGAAGAACAGCAGACCGGCGGCCTGCAGCACACCGCCGGCCGAGGCGTCCGAGCCGATGCCCAGCCGCCCGGTGCGGGCGTCGGCCGAGGTCAGACAGGCGACGACCACCGCCGCCAGCACCGCCAGCACCACCGCCACGATCGCCCGCGTCAGCCAGGCCGCCTTCTGCACGCCCAGGTAGTCGACCGCTGTCAGAGCCACGACCGCGGCCACTGCGACGGCGTGCGTGTGCTCCGGCCACACGTACGACCCCACGGTCAGCGCCATCGCGGCGCACGACGCGGTCTTGCCGACCACGAATCCCCAGCCGGCGAGATACCCCCAGAACGGGCCCAGCCGCTCACGGCCGTAGACGTACGTCCCGCCCGACCGCGGGTAGCGGGCGGCGAGCCGGGCCGAGGACGTGGCGTTGCAGTAGGCCACCACGGCCGCGATCGCCAGCCCCACCAGCAGCCCCGACCCCGCGGCCCGCGCGGCCGGCGCCAGCGCAACGAAGATGCCCGCGCCGATCATCGATCCCAGCCCGATGACCACGGCGTCGAAGACACCGAGCCGCCGCTCCAACTCAGCCGTCGTGCCGCCCTGCGACGCCTGGCCCATGCCGCACCCGTCCTCCGTCGCCGTCCGATATCGGCTGACGATATACAGCGGGGGTGAACGCGAGGTGGCCGGTGAACCAGTCGCGGGCCAGTCCCGCGACGGCGGACAGGGTGCCGGGTTCCTCGAAGAGGTGACCGGCACCGGGGACGACGGCGATGCGGTGGTCGCAGTGCATCCAGTCGGCGGCCAGCCGGTTGAGGCTCAGGACCCGTGTGTCGAGCGAGCCGACGACGAACAGGGTCGGGGCCCGCACGTGCGCCAGCGCGGCGGTCGGGGCCAGGTCCGGGCGCCCACCGCGGGAGACGACCGCGCGGATGCCGGAGTCCACCGCGGCGGCCTGCAGGGCGGCGGCCGCGCCGGTGCTGGCCCCGAAGTAGGCGACGGGCAGGCCGGTTTCACGGCGTAGCCGGTCCGCGGCGGCGCGCAGCCGCCCGGCCAGCAGCACGATGTCGAAGGTGTTGTGGCGGTCGCCTTCCTCGTCCTCGGTGAGCAGGTCCAGCAGCAGCGTGCCCAGGCCCGCCCGGTTCAGGACGTCGGCGACGTACCGGTTGCGCGGGCTGTGGCGGCTGCTGCCGCTGCCGTGCGCGAACACCACGACCCCCGGCGCCTCCCCGGGCAGGACGAGACGCGCGGCCAGCCGCACATGCCGCGTGGGGATCTCGATCTCCCGGCTCGCGGGCGGATGTTCGGCGGACGGGGACGCGGCGGGTGCCGAGGGAGGGGGCGCGGAGGTGGCGGGTGCGGGGGCATCCGGCGGTGCCGGGCGCGCGGCCCGGTGCAGCAGGGCCGTCACCAGGGCGTCGGGGACCTGGGTGAAGTCCCGGTACCAGGCGCCGACCGAGCCGAAGAAGTGCGGGGAGTGCAGACAGACGACCTCGTCGGCCGTACGGCGCAGGCGCTGCACGGTCCGCTCGGTCCCCACCGGCACGGCCAGCACCACCCGGTTCGCCCCCAGACCGCGGGCCACCCGGCAGGCGGCCTCGGCGGTGGCGCCGGTGGCCAGCCCGTCGTCCACCACCACGACGGTCCGCCCGGCCACGGGGACGGGTACACGGTCGTGGCGGTAGCGCTCCGACTGCCGTTCCACCTCGGCCCGTTGGACCCGCTCCACCTTCTGTCGCCCGTCCGGTCCGAGCCCCGCCTCCGCGATCACGTCGTCGTTGAGCACGAGGACCCCGTGCTCTCCCACGGCGCCGAAGGCCAGCTCGGGCTGCCGGGGCACGCCCAGCTTGCGCACCACGAGGACGTCCAGCGGGGCGTCGAGCTCCCGCGCCACCTCGAAGGCCACGGGCATCCCGCCCCTGGGCAGTCCCAGGACGGCGACGTCCTGGCCGCGCAGGTGTGCCAGCAGGGGCGCCAGCCGGCGTCCCGCATCCGTACGGTCCTCGAATCGCATGGTCACCGCCTCGTTCGCACTCGGCAGGGCAGAGGCCGCCCGCGTGTTCCGCCTGCACCGTCCAGCCTTCTCCGCAACGGGCCGCACCGCCATGAGGCCATCGACCCCGGATCATGGGCCGATACGGGACCGGCTCCGGAACCGAACGGCCCAGCCGTCAGCGCGCCAGGTCGCCGGCGATCGCGGCGGTCCAGGTGTCCACGGCGGCCCAGTCCCGGTAGTCGCCGAACCGGCCGCCGACCAGGCGGAACATCAGGCGCCCGGTGAACGGCAGCTGCTCCGGCGCGATGACACCCGAGAAGAGGCGGTGGTCGCGGTACGGCAGCCCGCCGGGCAGGCTCTCCACGATCACCGGCTCCTCCTTGGGCGCCAGGCGCTTCCAGGGCCCGCGCAGCGCGGCCGGCATCCCGACGCTGAAGATCCACACCGGGCGGGTGCCGAGGATGTCGGCGTTCTCCCGCAGGAAGTCCTTGGCCGGCTCCAGCCAGGTCTGCCCGTGCACCGCGCTGCCGAGGACGAAGGCGGAGTAGGCGTCGGCGTCGTCGACCGTCCGCAGGTCCCTGGCCTCCACTCTCAGCCCGGCCTTGTCCAGTCCGGCCGCCACCCGGTCGGCCATCTCGCGCGTCGAGCCGTGGGCGGTGGCGTATCCCACCAGGACGTCCATGGTCATCACCTCGTGTCGATCGCGCGGTCCCGCGCGTTCCGGTTCGTCCGCCGCCCCCGTGCGACGCCCGCCGCGTGAAGTGACCTGGCGCCCCGTCGGCGGTCGGGGGGACGCTCCGACGCTGCGGGGGCGGGCACCACGACCACGGGCACCGTGGAGTGGCGCAGGCACTCACGGCCCACCGCGCCCACGGCCCGCGGCTCCCCCTGCACGCCCGGCCCGCGGCCCACAGCGAGCAGCAGCGCCCCGCGCGCCTGCTCGAGCAGGACGTGCGCGGGCGGCCCCTCCGCGAGCACCGCGTGCGTGCCGGCGGCCGGACGGGGGCCGAAGACGGCGCGCACGGTGGCGGCGAGCACCTCGGCGGCCCGTTCGCGCTGCTCCGCCACCGTGGGGCGCGTGGAGACGGGGGCGTAGGGGGCGAACCCCGTGGCCGGCTCCCAGGCGTGCACGGCGACCAGCTCGACGTCCAGGGCGTGCGCCTGATCAACGGCCCAGCGCAGCGCGGCGCGTGAGGCCGCGGAACCGTCCACGCCCACGACGATGCCCTTGCCCTCGGCGCATCCGGACACGGCTGCCTCCCTGACAGATCTCCCCTGGAACGTCCTCGGTCCCACCGTGCCCCGCACCCGGGGGCCGTCGCGCGGGCCGAAGGGCCCCGGGCCGGTGCCCGAGGGGCCCTGTCCCGTAGCGGCGCCGCCCCGTCACGTCCGCGGCCGGGTCGACGCCGTCAGCCAGGTCAGGGCCCTGCTGACGTCGGCGAGGGTGACGATGCCGACGAGGTGCCCGGTGTCGAGGACGAGGGCCCGGCGGTCCCGGCTCGCCTCCAGACGCGGGATCAGGTCCACGACCGGCTCGTCGGGGGACGCGGTCGTGACGTCCGCGAGAGGGCGCATCACGTCGGCGACCGTGGTCGCCGAACGGGCCTGCAGCGGGACCCGGTTGACGAGCCGCACCGTGACCAGTCCGGCCGGCGTGCCGTCCGCGGCGAGCACCGGGAACGCGGAGTGGCGGTAGGCGCCGAACGGCCCCTCGGTCTCCTTCATCGCACCCCCTCGGTCAGTCGGGCGCGTCCAGGCACTGCGCGGCCAGCTCCCGCATCCGCTCTTCCTTGGCGCGCAGCCGCCTGCCCTCCGCCCGCCAGCGGCGGCGGGCCAGGGGGCGCAGGCGGTGGGGCTCACGGCGCTGCCAGTCGTGCAGCGCCATCACGGTGCACGCGTCCTCGACCACCAGCACCATCACACTGGGCAGGCGCAGCGCCGCCTCCACACCCACGGTGCGCCGGGCACACGGCAGATGCACCACGGTGGCGGGGCGTCCGGACGACCGCCGCGAGGGAACCGTGCTCATGGGGGTCACCTCCGAGACCTTCGAGACGCCCGCGCCGCTGCCGTGGGACGGGGCACACGGACATCGTGCGCAGTCCGCACCGGCACCGGGATGGGCCGACCGGTCCTTCGGGCGGCCGATCGGGCCCTGCCCGGTCAGGCCACCGCGCGGATGCCGGTGATCAGCCGCGACCCGAGGTCGGACTGGATCATCAGGTGCGTGCGGTGGGTACGGTTGCCGGCGTCCTGCCAGGTGAGCGTGACCCGGGTCCAGCAGTGCCCCATCCCGCTGTCGTTGTAGGCGACCTCCCAGGCGATCGGCGTCCCCTTGGCCCGCAGTACGCCGTCCTTGTGGTGGGCGGCCTCCCACCGCGCCAGGTCCGCGCGCAGGTTCGCGGTCAGGTAGTGGGCGCGCAGGGAGTCGGCGAGCTGGTTGCGGCCGGAGTCGTACAGGACGTCGAGGTAGGTGCCGTAGAAGTCGGCGACCCTGTCGACCGCAGAGCGCGGTGTGCCCGTGCGGTCCGGCGCGGTGGCCGTGGTGGCGGATCCGTCGTCCGTGCGCGATCCGGTCGCGGTCGCCGGTGCGGTGGCCGCGAGGGCCAGCACCACGGCACCCAGGGCGACGCGGCGCACGGTACGAGGTGTCATCATGACGTTCCCCTCCCCTGAAGCGATGCGGAAACCTCGTCAACTCCAGTACACCGCCGTGCAGTTACCTCGATCGCGGGCCGAACGGGCCGATCCGGTGGGCCGGTCGGCCACGCTGCGGGGCGGCCACTCACTGGGCGAGGGAGAAGTAGCTCTCCTCCTCCTGTGTGAAGTGCAGCCGCAGCACCGAGTGCAGGCCGTAGAGGCAGGCCCGCAGGTCGTCCAGCTGCTCCGGGGACAGGGCCCCGTCGGGGCCGGTCAGCGTCAGGTGGGTGGCCACGCGGCGGGAGAGCCGTTCGATCTCTGCATGCGCGCGGCTCATGGTGGCCGTCGCCTCGGGGCCCCCGAGGGTCGGGGCGAGCGCCGGATACAACTGGTGCTCCTCGGCGTACTCGTGGGGCAGCAGCCGCTCGGTGAGCAGCCGGTGCACCTCCCGCACCGCGTCGAGGGACCGGGGACCCGCCCCGTCCGACAACCGGTCGGCGGCGTCGCGCACGGCGTCCAGCACGTCCTGCAGGTCGTCGTGTTCCGCGGCGAACCGGCGGATGAGCGCCTCCGTGGACGGCGGCAGCACGGGCCGGCCCTGCCGGTCGTCGCGCAGCACCCGCAGGGCGTTGAGGATCACGGCCACGTCGATGCCCTCCTGCAGCAGCGCGCCGGCGGCCGGCGGCAGCAGGCCGAAGGCGGCCGCGGCCATGGCGGCCAGCGACAGCGCCATGCCGCCGAGCGCGCTCTGCACGGCGATGCGCCGCGCCCGTACGGCGATGGCCCCGGCGTCGGCCAGCCGGTCCACCCGGTCGGTGGTCAGCACGATGTCGGCCGCCTCCGAGGAGGCCGTGGAACCCCGGGCGCCCATCGCCACGCCGATGTCCGCGGCGGCGAGCGCGGGAGCGTCGTTCACGCCGTCGCCCACCATCACGGTGACCGCGCGCTCGCGCTCCGCGCGGACCGCGGCGACCTTGCCGGCCGGGGTGAGCCCGGCCCGCACGTCGTCGAGGCCGAGGACGGCGCCGACCTCGCGCGCGGGGGCGGCTCGGTCGCCGGTGAGCATCACCAGCCGCCGGATGCCGGAGGCGCGCAGCCGGCGCAGGGTGCGCGGCGCGTCCGGACGCAGCGGATCGCGCAGCAGCACCGCCCCGACCGGGTCGCCGTCCACCGACAGCCAGGCCACCGCCGCTCCGTCCAGCAGCGCCCGGTTCTCCACCGACCGTGCCCAGTCCGGCAGCCGGGCGTCCTCGTCGCGCCGGCCGATCGCCGTCCGGCGACCCGCCACGACGCCGGACGCACCCCGGCCGGGCTCCTCCGACACCTCGGCCGGCACGGAGAGCCGAAGCCCGCGCTCGCGCGCCGCGTCGACCACGGCCTGCGCCAGGACGTGCGGGGAGTACTGGTCGAGCGAGGCCGCCAGCCGCAGCACCTGGGCGGGCTTCCATCCCGGTGCCGCGACCACGTCCAGGACGCGGGGCCGGCCACCGGTGAGCGTGCCCGTCTTGTCCAGCAGCAGGGTCCTGGCCCGGCCCAGGTTCTCCAGCGCCCCGCCGTCGCGGACCACCACCCCGAGCCGCGAGGCCCGGGACAGACCGGAGACGACCGCCACCGGCGCCGCCAGCAGCAGCGGACACGGCGTCGCCACCACCAGCACGGCCACCGCCCGCACGGCGGAGCCGCTGAGCAGCCAGGCCACGGCGGCGACCGCCAGGGACAGCGGCAGGAACCAGGCCGCGTACCGGTCGGCCAGCCGCACCACCGGGGCCGACTCCGCGCCCGCCTGCCGGGCCAGCCGAACGATCCCCGCGTAGGTGCTGTCCTCCTCGGTCGCGGTGGCGCGCAGCTCGAAGGCGTCGCCGCCGTTGACCACCCCGCTGCGCACCGGCTCGCCCCGCGCCCGCCGCACGGTGAGCGGCTCGCCGGTCAGCGCCGACTCGTCCAGCACGGCGGGCACGTCGGCCACCCGCCCGTCCACGGGCACCACTTCACCGGGACCGACGACGAGCAGATCGCCGACGGCGACCTCGGACGAGGGCACCTGGCTCACACCGCTCGCGGTACGGACCCGCGCGGTGCGCGGCGCGCGTTCCAGCAGGGCCCGCAGATCGTGCGAGGCCCGCCGCTGCGCCGCCGCCTCCAGGGTGCGGCCGGAGGCGAGCATGAGCGCGATCAGCGCTCCGGCGAGGTACTCGTGCACGGCCAGGGTGCCGCCGAGGGCGAGGACGGCGATCAGGTCGACGCCGGCGCGGCCGTGCCGGAGGGTGTCGAGCACCCAGCCGACCGCCGGGACGACGGCGGCGGCCGTGCCCAGGCCCCAGCACAACTCCGCGAGGCCGGGAGCGCCGGCGAGCCGGCAGACGCCGCCGGCCAGGAGCGCGGACGTGGTCACGATCAGCAGCACGGACTCGGGCGTCGGCGGCACGAACAGGGCCGTGAACAGCCGGCGCAGCTGCTTCCTCGCGGTGACGGTGGCCATGACGGGCTCGCTCGGCCGGTGCGGCTCAGTCGTGGGGGACGACGGCCACGGGGCACGGCGCATGGTGCAGGGCGGCGTGCGCGACGGGACCGAGCTTCCACGTGAGCGGCGAGGGGTGACGCCGGCGGCCCAGGACGGTGAGCATGCCGTGCGCGGAGGCGGCGAGCAGCACCTGCGCCGCCGGGCCGCGGGCCACATGGTCCACGACGTCGATGTCGGGGAACTTCTGCCGCCACGGCGCGAGCGCGGCGGCCAGCCGGCCGTGTTCGTCCGTCTCGTAGCCCCCGTCGGCGCGGCCGACGGGCGGATGCGTCACCAGGGACGACACCGGCAGTGCCCGCACCGCGCGCACCCGCGCCCCGCGCAGTTCGGCGGCGGTGAAGGCGAACTCAAGCAGCGGGTCGGAGACCGGCCCGGCCTCCCGGACGCCGACGACGATCTCCTGCCGGTCGTCCGCGGCCGGGCGCCCCCAGCCGGTCTCCACGGCGGGATGGTCGGCCCGTACGGTCACGGTGGGACAGCGGGCCAGGCCCAGGACCTGCAGGCTGATGGAACCCAGCATGAAGCCGGCCACCGGGCCGTGCCCGCGGGAGCCGAGCACCAGCAGCGACGCGGTGCCGCTCGCGTCCAGCAGCGCCTGCGCCGCGGAGACCGGGACCAGCTCCGTGACCAGCTCCAGGTCCGGGTGCCGGTCCAGCAGTTCGGACTGCGTCCGCTGCAGGATCTGACCTCCGTGACGCGCCTTGGCGAGGGCCTTGCGGTCGGCGGGCACGTCGTAGGGCTGGGCGGTCCAGGAGTGCAGCAGCAGAAGGGGCAGATGCCGGTCCACGGCCTCGCGCGCCGCCCACCACGCGGCCGTCGCGCTCGCGGGTGCGCCGTCGAGTCCGACGACGACGGGTCCGGTCATGGCACACCTCCGTTCTCCGCGCGGCGCACACCGCGCAAGGTGCCTCCCATCTCCAGGCTGGCCGCGGCGCGAGCACCCCGGCAGGGCCGGACGGTGCGCCATTGGGCCCGTACGGCCCACTGCGGCCGGAAAACCGCGGCCCGAGGCTGAGGTGCGTCAGGAGAGGCGGGGGCCGTCCCACCGGCAACGGCGGGCACGGTCCCTGCCGCACGATGCCGCCGCGGCCGGACCTCGTACACGAGCCGGCCCCGAGCGGGCCGACGGCGGGA
This sequence comes from Streptomyces sp. NPDC057616, assembly GCF_042800575.1. Classification (NCBI taxonomy): domain Bacteria; kingdom Bacillati; phylum Actinomycetota; class Actinomycetes; order Kitasatosporales; family Streptomycetaceae; genus Streptomyces; species Streptomyces sp. NPDC057616. The sequence continues at coordinate 23,894 of NZ_JBHVGU010000039.1, read as the reverse complement.
GGGCTGTCATGAACGGGCCGGTTGTGGTGGGGGTCGACGGATCGGCGTCGAGCCTGGCGGCGGTGGAGGCCGCGGCACTGGAGGCCGAACGGCGCGGTACGGAACTGCACTTGGCGCACGCACTGGCCTGGCCGATGGCGCCCGTGCAGCCCGGTGTGCCGCCCTGGGACCCGGACGGCGGCGGACTGCGCGAGAGCCTGAACGTCCGGCTCGGCGAGGCCGAGCGGCGCGCCCGCAAGGCCGCACCGCACGTGACGATCACCAGTGACGTCCTGCTGGGCGACGCGGCGCACGTGCTGGAGGCGGAGTCGCGCACCGCGTCGCTGACCGTGGTGGGCGACCGGCAGGCGGCCGGACTCACCGGCCGGCTGTCCGCCCACGGACGCGCCCCGCTGCTGGTGGTGCGCGGCCGGACCGAGCGGCAGGGCCCCGTGGTGCTCGCGGACGCCACCTCGGCGAACGCCGCCGAATTCGCCTTCGCGGAGGCCGCGGAGCGCGGCGCGGAACTGCTGGTGCTGCGGACGCGGGCCGACGCCCTGCGCCGGCCGCTGACCCGGCTGCGGAAGAGGTACCCCGGTGTCACCGTCCAGGACAGGCGCACCCGGCGCCGCAGCGGACACGCGCTCGTCCGGGCGAGCGACGGCGCCCAGCTGGTCGTGATCGCCTCCCGCCACCGGGCGCTGGAGATGGCGCCGGGCTCGCCCGGCCGGACCCTCGTGGGCCGCGCCCACTGCCCGGTCGCCGTCGTGCCCGCCCGGACCGGCCGGACCGTTCGGCCGTGACCGGCAGGACCGCGGCGTGCGCCCGCGCCGACCGAGGGCCGTCCGGCCCCCATGTCACCGCCGGTCAGCCCATGGGTCCCCGCACCGTTCCGCCGGACGCTCGAAGTGAACAGACTCCTGGAGGAGGTCCGCGATGACGGACGACAAGCCCAGTGGACCGCCGGTCCATGCCCTGCTCGCGGACGGCACCACCGTGTCCATCCGTCCCGTCGTGCCCGGCGACCACGGCCAACTGCAGGGACTGTACGAGGAGATGTCCCCGGAGAACCTGCGGCTGAGGTTCTTCGGCGTGAGCCGGCGCTCGGCCGAGATGGCCGCCGACCGCGCCTGCGCCGCCCCGCGACCCGGATACCGGGCGCTGCTGGCCGAACGCTCGGGCCAGGTGCTCGGTCTCGCCGAGTACGACACCGGCGGCTCGGGAACCGAGGCCGACATGTCCATCGCGGTCGCCGAGGGACTGCACCACCGCGGTGTCGGCACCCTGCTCGTCGAGCACCTCGTCTCCACCGCGCGCGCGGAGGGCGTCACCGCCTTCACCGCCGACGCGCTGAGCGAGAACCGCGAGGTGCTCCGGCTCTTCGCCGACCTCGGACTGCGCACCGCCCGCCGCTTCGAGGGCCCCGAGGTGCGCTGCACCATCGAGCTCACGCAGAGCGACACCTACCTCTCTGCGGTGGAGGAGCGCGGCCGGGCCGCCGACGTGGCCAGCCTCGAACCGCTGCTGCGGCCGAAGACCGTCGCCGTCGTCGGCGCCGGACGCAAACCGGGCTCGGTGGGCCGGGCGATCCTGCACCACCTGAAGGCCGGCGGCTACACCCGGCGCGTGTTCGCCGTGAACCCCGCCGCCACCTCCATCCTCGGCGTGCCCTCCCACCCCTCGGTCAGCGCCCTGCCCAGGACGCCCGACCTCGCCGTCGTCGCCGTACCGGCGGCGGGCGTGGCCCCGGTGGCCGAGGAGTGCGGCAAGGCCGGCGTGCGCGCCCTGCTCGTGGTCACCGCCGGACTCGACGCCGACCAGGCGCAGGCGCTGATGGCCGCCTGCCGCACGTACGGCATGCGCATGGTCGGGCCGAACTGCCTGGGCGTGTCCAACACCGACTCCCAGCTGCGGCTGGACGCCACCTTCGCCGCCGGCCACCCGCGCCCCGGCACGGCCGGTGTCGCGGTGCAGTCCGGCGGCGTCGGCATCGCCCTGCTGGACGGGCTCTCCCGGCTCGGCATCGGCGTGTCCACCTTCGCGTCGCTGGGCGACAAGTACGACGTCAGCGGCAACGACATGCTCCAGTGGTGGGAGAGCGACCACCGCACCGACCTGGCCCTGCTGCACCTGGAGTCGTTCGGCAACCCGCGCGCCTTCTCCCGTACCGCCCGCCGCGTGGCGCGCCGCATGCCGGTGCTGACCGTCGACGCCGGACGCACCGACGCGGGCCGGCGCGCCGCCGCCTCGCACACCGCTGCCGCCGCCACCCGCACCATGACGCGCGGCGCCCTGTTCACGCAGGCGGGCGTCACCGCCACCCGCTCGGTCGGTGAGCTCCTGGAGACCGCGGCCCTGTTGCACTCCCAGCCGCTGCCCGCGGGCGGGCGCGTCGCGATCGTCACCAACGCCGGGGGAGCGGGCGTGCTCGCGGCGGACGCCTGCGCCGAGGCCGGGCTGACGCTGCCGCCGCCCACGCCGCAGCTCGTCGACGCCGTACTCGCCGTGCTGCCCGAGGGGGCCGCCGTCGGCAACCCCGTCGACGCGAGCGCCGCCGTCACGGAGGAGCAACTCGCGAACTGCGTCGACCTGATCATGCACAACAGCGGAATCGACGCCGTACTCGTGGCCCTCGTCCCCACGGCGGTGGCCGCGGCCACCGGCGACGACCTCGTCCGGGCGCTCACCCGCGCCCCCGCGCGGCGGACCAAGCCCGTCGCCGTGATCCGGCTCGAGCAGGCCCTGCCGGTCGAACTGCTGCAGGCCGGCGGCGGCACCGTCCCGTCCTACGCCGAACCCCACGCCGCGGCACGGGCCCTGGCCCACGCGGTCCGGCGCGCCGACTGGCTGGCCCGGCCCGCCGGGACCGTCCCCGCGCTGGACGGCGCCGAGACGACACGCGCCCACGCCGTCGTCGAGACCTACCTCGACGCGCACCCGGACGGCGGCTGGCTCGACCCGCGCACCTGCGCCGCGCTCCTCGGCTGCTACGGCATCCGGCAGTCGGCGTGGGCGTGGGCCGAGACGGAGGACGACGCCGCCCTCGCCGCCGACCGGCTGCGCGGCGCCGACGGCCGCGTGGTGATGAAGGGGTACTGGCCCGGGCTGCTGCACAAGACCGTCGAGCACGCCGTCCACCTCGATCTGCGCGGCGAGTCCCAAGTGCGGGCCGCCTACCGGGACCTGGAGACGCGCTTCGCCGGCCTGCTGACCGGAGTGGTGCTTCAGCCGCTCGCCGACCGCGGCACCGAGCTGTTCGCCGGCGTGGTCCAGGACGAGGTCTTCGGCCCGCTGGTGCTGTTCGGACTCGGCGGCACCGCGACCGAGGTGCTCGCCGACCACGCGGCCCGGCTCGCCCCGCTCACCGACCACGACGTGCACGACCTGATCACCTCCCCGCGCTGCGCCCCGCTGCTCTTCGGCGCGGACGGCACGCGCCCCGTCGACCTCGAGGAACTCGAACGGCTGCTGCTGCGGCTGTCGCGGATGGCGAGCGACCTGCCGCAGCTGGCCGAGGCCGACTTCAACCCCGTTCTCGCGGCCCCGGGCGGCGTCACCGTGCTGGACGCACGGGTACGCCTGGTGCCGCGCAGGTCCCACGACCCGTATCTGCGCCGACTCCGCTGAGGAGGGACAGTCATGAAGCACAACAAGGTCGGCTCCGTGATGACCACGGAGGTCGTCCGCGCCGAGTACGGCACCCCGTTCAAGGAGGTGGCGCGCCGGCTCGGCGAGCACCGCATCAGCGGACTGCCGGTGGTCGACGAGGACGACAAGGTCATCGGAGTGATCTCCGAGACCGACCTGATGGCCCGCCAGGCGGACACCCCCGATCCCTTCGAGACGAAGAAGCGGTCGCGGCTGGCCGGTCTGACCCGGGGCGCCAGGAGGCACGCCGCGAAGTCCCGGGCGAGCACCGCCGGGCAGCTGATGACCGCACCGCCCGTCACGGTCTACGCCGACGACACCATCGTCGAGGCCGCCCGGACGATGGCCCAGCACCGCGTCGAGCGGCTGCCGGTGCTGGACGAGGCGGACCGGCTCGTGGGCATCGTCACCCGCCGCGACCTGCTGACCGTCTTCCTGCGGCCCGACGCGAAGATCCGCACCGAGGTGATCGAAGAGGTGCTGGTGCGCGCGCTGTGGCTGCCGCCGCGCAGCATCGACGTCACCGTGACCGAAGGCGTGGTCACGCTGGCCGGTCACATGGAGCGCAAGAGCGAGAAGGAGATCGCCCTGTTCATGACCCGGCAGATCGACGGCGTCGTCGCCGTGGTCGACAGGCTCACCTTCCGGCTGGACGACGCGAAGATCCAGCCCCAGCAGCAGGCCGTGCACGGCGTGGCCGACGACTGGCTGCGCCGGTTGTGAGAGGAGGCGGACCGCCATGCCTGCCGAAGTTCTGGTCGCCTACGGGACGACGAACGGATCCACCGCGCAGATCGCCGAGGCCGTGGCCGAGGTCATGTCCAAGGCGGGGCTCGCCGCCGAGGCGCTGCCGGCCGCCTCGGCCGGTGACGTGACGCGCTACGACGCCGTCGTGGTCGGCGGCGGGCTGTACGCCGGACGCTGGCACAAGGACGCCCGCCGGTTCGTGCGCCGCAACCGCCGCGCGCTCGCCGACCGGCCCGTGTGGTTCTTCAGCAGCGGGCCGCTGGACCCCTCGGCGTCCGAGAAGGACATCCCGCCCGTGCCCGGCGTGCGGCGTGCCATGAACCGGGTCGACGCCCGGGGACACGTCACCTTCGGCGGCTGCCTCCAGGAGGGCGCCAAGGGACGTCTGGCCCGGATGATCGTGCGCAACGGAAAGGGCGGCGACTACCGCGACTTCCCCGCCATCGAGGCGTGGGCCGCGGGGGTGGCCGGCGAACTGGTCGAGGAGCGGGAGAACCGCTGACCCGCTCGGCACAACTCCCCGGAGGGAGGCGCATCATGAGTTTCCGTGAGATCCCCACGATGACGGCGGAGGCGGTGCTGTACCTGATCGCCACCATCCTGGCCGTCTTCTGCCTGGGACTGGTCGCCTCGGTGATCGGTCTGCCGCTGGTGCCGCTGCTGATCCCGGTCGTCGTCGCGCTGGTCCTGCTGGCCCGGCGGCTGGGCCGCGGCCACCATCCTCCCACCGCCAAGGCGTAGCCCGCCGAGGCGTGCGGTGCCTGAAGAAAGCCCGGACCACCAAGCAGTTGTCGACCCCGGCGCGACGATCGCGCCGGGGTCCTCGTGTCGTGGGCCGGTGTCAGCGGTTCACGGTCAGCGGCACGGTGTCGACGGTCACGGGCCGGCCGTCCGCCGGCGACACGAAGTACGCCGTCAGCAGGCCCGGTCCGGTGCGGGCGGCCTTGTAGGGGAAGGTCACGTCGAAGGTGCCACGGGTGCCCGTGCCCGACGTCGCCCTGACCAGGACGTCGGCGGCGGTGTGCCCGGTGGTGTCGGTGACCTTCAGCCGGAACTCGGCCTCGAAGGTGTCGGCGCTGCCCCAGACCCGCACCGGGGTGCGGACGGCATCGCCGATCAGCGGGGACTCGACCAGGACGGCGGGGGAGACGCTCTCGAAGTCGGCCCGGCCGACGGGGCCGTTGAGCACGATGCCCTCGCCCCCGAAGTGGTGCGCGGGCTTGCCGTCGACCTCGAAGGCGACCTTGTGCACGGACGGGAAGCGGGTCACGGTGAACACGACCTGGGCCAGCCGTTCGCGCATCGACAGGCTGCCGCCTCCGTCGTCGTACCGGCCGGAGAGGTCGACGGTGGCCACGTGGTCGCGGATCACGAGTGAGCGCAGCCGTGTCCCGGACGGCACGGCGGTGGTGCGGCCGTGGCGGGCCTCGTAGCCGTCGGGCCCGGCGAGCAGGGCCCGTACGGCCGCGGTGGCGGTCGCGGGTGCGGTCACGGCGCGCGGGGCGGGCGAGACGTTCTCGCCGTGCAGGAAGTAGACGGCCGTGCGGACGGTCTTCGCCGCGGTGCCGCCCGTGCCGCCGGTCCCACTCGTGCCGGGCGTGGTCGCGGACGGTGTCGACGGGGCGGACGTGGTGGGCGCCGGGGCGCCCGACGTGCCGCCCGAGGTCCCTGAGCCGGCGGACGAGCCGGACGGACGGCTGCCGTCCGCCGGGCCGCCGGGTGCCGCGGTCTGTGTGCCGCAGGCGGTGAGGGCGAGGGCCGGGAGCGTCAGCGCCGTGGTGAGCAGGGCGGCGCGGCGGTGCCGGCGGGAGCGAGCGACGGACCATGGCTGGCTGGACATGGCAACCTCCTCCGACACTTCCAGCGAACCGCGTGCCGGCCGCCGCCAGAAGTGCCGCACGGCCTGTGCCGCAGGGCCGAACGGCCGCGCCGATCACCGTCGTTCGGCGCGCGGGCCCGTGGCCGTCCGCCCGGTGTTCGCCCGCCGGGTGATCAAGGTGCGGCGGCGGAGCCGCGCCCCGGGGCCAGCAGGGTCCCTGAGTCCGGGCAGGCGGGACCGGACGGCCCATGTGCCAGGACGCGGCGCACGGCGACGCTGGAGGTGGATGTCCAGCGAAAGGCGGGATGCATCATGTCGGTGATCCACGACAAGCCGGGCCGCGCCGCCCTCCACCTGGCCCGTGCCGCCTCGCTCGCGCCCTCGCCGCACAACTGCCAGCCCTGGTTCTTCGTCGAGGAGGGCGACGACCGCGGCTTCGAGGTGCACCTGGACGACGGCCGGCGGATGGTGCTGACCGACCCGTACGGCAGGGAGGCCGTCATCGCCTGCGGGGCGGCCCTGTTCAACGTGCGGATCGCCGTACGCCACCTCGGCTTCCGGCCCGTGGTCGACCTCCTGCCGGACCCCGGGGACTCCCACCACCTGGCCCGCGTCGGCTACGCGGCCCACGCCCCGAGCACCCCGGACGAGGCGCTGCTGGTCCGCGGGATGAACAGCCGGTACACCCACCGGGGGCGGTTCGGCGCCGCGCCGGTCCCGGACGAGCTCCTGGCCGACCTGCACGAGCAGGCCCGGGTCGAGGGGGCCACCCTCCAGATCGTCGACGACCCGGAGCAGCTGGCACTCCTCGCCGGGCTGGTGCGCACCGCGGAGGACACGCACCGCGCGGACCTGGGGCACGCCACCGAACTGGCACGCTGCGTCGGCCCGTACGGGATGCCCGTCGAGGCCTGCCGCCACCACCCGGACACCACCCTGCTGGCCGGCCGCGAGTACCTGCCCCGCGCCGGCCGGCGCCGCGTCTCCGCCCGTAGCCGCACCGCGGGCACCGGCACCGTCGTGATCCTGTCCACCCCCCACGACCGCCGTACGGACTGGCTGCGCTCGGGGCAGGCCCTGCAGCGCATGCTGCTGCATGCGGCGGCCCACGACGTCATGGCCGCCTTCCACACGCAGCCCCTCGAACTGCCCGCCCTGCGCGCCCGGCTGCGGACGGACGTCACGGCCGGCCGCTACCCGCAGATCGTCCTGCGGCTGGGACAGGTGCCGCAGCGGCCGGCGTGGTGCACACCGCGGCGCCCGCCCGTGCAGGTGCTCGCCCGCGACGACGCCCCGGCACGGTGGTCACCATGACGCGGGCCGGCCGGCGTCGGCAGGGCCGGGTGCGGTGGTGGCGGCTGCGCCGCAACCCCCTCAGGCGCCGCAGCTACCTCGTCGAGGCGTGGTTGTTGTTCGCCACCGGGCTGCTCGCGCTGGCCGGGGCGGTCACCGCGGGCGTCGTGACCGCCCATGCCGTCCAGCGCGACCTCGACGGGATGAGGGCCGAGCGGCACAAGGTGCCGGCGGTGGTCACCCGGAGCGTGAAGCCGTCCCCCGGCGTCGACGGCATGGACGGCACGACCGGCGGCCAGGTGTGGGCGCACGTCCGCTACCGGGCGGCGGACGGTACGCCCCGGACGGGCATCGCCCGGGTCGACTCGGCCAGGAGCCGCAGCGGAGACACGACGGCGGTGTGGCTGGACCGGCAGGGCGACCTCGTGCGCGAGCCCACCACGGCCGACGAGGCGGAGTTCCAGGGAGCCGTGATGGGCGCGGTGGCCGCGGTGAGCGCGGGTACGGCGGTGATCCTGGCCAGCTGCTTCACGCGCGTGCGCATGGACCGGCGGCGGCAGGACCAGTGGGACACGGAGTGGGCCCTGATCGACCCGAGGTGGGGCCGCAGGACCGGCTGACGGAAACCGGCACCTGCCCGCCCTGCCCGGGACGACTGTCAGCAGATGCGCGGCAGTTGCTCACCCAGTGGCATCTCCACGATCCGCCGCGCCCCCACCAGCGTCCGCATGGTCACCCGCCCCTGCGGCCCCTGCCCCTGCCCCTGCGGCAGCACCTCGCCGATCCGCACCGCCTGCGCCCCCTCGGGCAGCGACCGCATCGCGGCCAGTGCCGCTTCGGCCGCCGTTGCGTCGACGAAGGCGACCAGGCAGCCCTCGTTGGCGACCACCAGCGGGTCCAGGCCGAGCAGGTCGCAGGCCGAGGCGACCGCCTGCGGCACCGGCACGGCGTGCTCCTCGATCTCCACGGCGGCCGAGGAGTCCCGGGCGATCTCGTTGAGCGCGGCCGCCAGCCCGCCCCGGGTCGGATCGCGCAGCACATGAACCGCCTCGCCGAGCGGGGCCAGGGCGCGCACCAGCCGGTGCAGCGGCCGGGTGTCGGAGGCGATGTCGCTCTCGAAGCCGAGCCCCTCGCGGGTGCTCAGCACGGTCGTGCCGTGCAGGCCGATCGGCCCCGACAGCAGCACGGCGTCCCCCGGGCGGGCCAACGCGGCCGACAGGCACAGGAGTTCGTGCCGCTGCCCGATCCCGGTGGTGTTGATGAACAAGCGGTCTGCCGCGCCGCGTCCGACGACCTTGGTGTCCCCGGTGATCACGGGGACGCCCACGTTCTGGGCGGCCTTGCCCAACGACACCATGACGGACCGCAGTTCGGCCAGCGGCAGCCCCTCCTCGACGATCAGGGAGACGGACAGCGCCAGCGGCCACGCACCGCGCATGGCCAGGTCGTTGACCGTGCCGTGCACGGCCAGGGAGCCGATGTCGCCGCCCGGGAAGAACAGCGGGCTGACGACGAAGCTGTCGGTGCTCATCACCAGACTCGGATGGGAGGGCAGCAGCGCGGCGTCCTCCAGCGGCCCCGCGCCGCCGCCCACTGCGGGCAGCACCAGGCTCTCGAGCAGCTCCGCGGTCAGGCGCCCGCCGGCACCATGGCCCAGCAGCACGACCTCGTCCTCGTGGTTCGGGGTGGGGCATTGGATGCTCATGGCGTGCTCCTCGCGGGAGTGCGGCCGGCCGCGTGGAAGGCGGCACAGGTGCCCTCGGACGACACCATCGGCGCGCCCAGGGGATGGCGGGGTGTGCAGCGGGTGCCGTACGCGGCGCAGTCGGTGGGCAGCTTCGCCCCGGTCAGGATGGCGCCCGCGATGCACGCCGCGTCCTCGACAGGCCGCAGACCGCCCACGTCGAAGCGGCGGGCCGCGTCGAACCGCCGGTATTCCTCGGTCAGTTCGAGGCCGCTGCCGGGCAGCTCGCCGATGCCGCGCCAGGCCCGGTCGGTGACCTGGAAGACCCGGCGGACGGCGTCCCGCGCGGCGGTGTTGCCGGACCGGCGCACGGCCCGTACGTACTGGTTCTCCACCTCGGCCCGCCCGGCCTCCAGCTGCCGTACGGCCATCAGGATGCCCTCCAGCAGGTCCAGCGGCTCGAAACCGGTGACCACGATCGGCACGCCGTACCGGGCGGCGATCGGCTCGTACTCGGTCCAGCCCATCACCGCGCAGACGTGCCCGGCCGCCAGGAAGGCCTGCACCTCGCAGCCGGGGTCGTCGAGCAGGGCGGTCATCGCGGGCGGCACGAGGACGTGGCTGACCAGCATCGAGAAGTTCGTCAGGCCGAGGCGGGCGGCGTGCAGCACGGCCGTCGCGTTGGCCGGGGCGGTCGTCTCGAAGCCGACGGCGAGGAAGACCACCTCCCGGTCGGGGTGGCCGGCGGCCAGGCGCACGGCGTCCATCGGGGCGTACACCACGCGTACGTCCGCGCCGCGCGCCCGCAGCGACAGCAGGTCGGTGTCGGTGCCCGGCACGCGCAGCATGTCGCCGAAGCTGGTGAGGGTCACACCGGGCCGGGCGGCGATCGCCATGGCCCGGTCCAGGGTCTCCAGCGGGGTGACGCAGACCGGGCAGCCGGGGCCGTGGATCATCCGCATCCCGGCGGGCAGCAGCTCGTCGATGCCCTGGCGGACCAGGGTGTGGGTCTGCCCGCCGCACACCTCCATGATCCGCCAGGGCCGGGTGGCGGCGCCCCGCAGCTCGTCCAGCAGCCGCCGGGCGAGGACGGGATCGCGGTACTCGTCGAGGTACTTCATCGGTGCGAGAGGTCGAGCCGGACGTCCACGACCCCCTCCACCGCCCGCACCGCCCGCGCCACCACGGGCACGAGCGTCCGGTCGGGCAGGACGCCGCCGAGCGTGACCACGCCCTCGGACACGCTCACCGTCAGGGGGGCGACGACCGGGAGCTGGCCGAGCACGTCGCGCCGGATCTCCCCGGCGATCTCCTCGTCGTCCCGCAGGAACACCTTCAGCAGGTCGCTGCGGCTGACCACGCCCTGGAGCAGGCCGACGCCGTCCACCACGGGCAGTCGCTTGACGTGCCGGTGGGCCATGATGCGGGCGGCCTCGGCCAGCGAGGCGTCCGCGTGCACGGTCACGGCGGGGGCGCTCATGAGCTCGCCCGCGGTCACCGCGCCGGCCTTACGCCGGTCGTCCGGATCCCCCTCCTCGGTGTCGCGGAACTCCTCCTTGGCCATCAGATCGGCCTCGGACACGACCCCCACGACCCGGCCCTCGCCCGCCAGGACCGGCACGGCGCTGACCTTCCACTGGTCGAGCAGCTCGACGATCTCCTTGAAGGGCGCCTGGCTGCCGACGGCGACGACGGTGTGCGTCATCACGTCGCTCACGGTGTACGGAGATTCAGACATCGCAGCCTCCCGGACTGTCTGCCGAGGTACGGACGACCGTCAGGTCGAGGAAGTGGGTGGAGCACGAGATGCACGGGTCGTGGTTGCGGATCGCCCGCTCGCACAGGGCCGTCAACTCGGCGTCGTCCGGGTCGCGTTCGCCGATCGCGCGCTGCGTCATGCGGCGCAGGTCGTCCTCGATCGCGGCCTGGTTCTGCGCCGTCGGCGGCACCATCAGGGCACTGGTCACGATGCCGTCGGCGTCGAGTTCGTAGCGGTGGTACAGCACCCCGCGGGGCGCCTCGGTGGCGCCGTGCCCGACGCCCGCGACCGGGGGCACCTCGGTGTACGGGCGCGCGGGCGGCTCGTAGGTGTCGATGATCCGCAGCGCCTCCGAGACGGCGTACACCGCCTCCACGGCCCGCACCAGGATCGAGCGGAACGGGTTGCGGCACACCGCGCCCTCGCGCGGGTCGCCCAGCCCCGCCTCCACGGCGGCCTGCAGCGCCACCGGCGACAGCCGCGGGCCGTTGATCGCGAACCGGGCGAGCGAGCCCGTGAGATGCAGCCGGCCGTCCAGCCGCGAGTGCAGGGCGGTGGAACGGCGCACCTGCGTCTCGGTGACGTGCTCGGCGAACTCCCGCACGGGGAAGGAACCGGTGCCGCCGTCCGCGCGCAGCACGGTCGGGGTGCCGCCGTCGATGGCGTACGTGTCCGGCTCGGCCAGCGCCAGCAGGTCCGCCTCGACACGGGCGTCCGGGAACTCGAAGCCGGCGACCCAGCGCACGGTCTCCCACGCGTCGACCAGCGCCTGCTTCAACTCCTCCCGCACGGGCCGCAGTTCCCCGCGCGTCGGCACCCGGTGGAAGCCGCCCAGCCGTACGTTCACGGGGTGCACGGCCCGTCCGCCGATCAGCTCCATCAGGGAGTTGCCGGCCTTCTTCAGCCTCAGCCCCCGTTCCACCTCGGCGCGATGGGTGCGGGCCAGCTCGATCGCGCTCGCACGGCCCAGGAAGTCCGGTGCGTGCAGCAGGTAGATGTGCAGGACCTGGCTCTCGATCCACTCGCCGCAGTACAGCAGCCGGCGCAGGTCCCGGATCACCGGGTCGACCTTCACGCCGCACGCGTCCTCGATCGCCGCGCACGCGCTCATCTGGTACGCCACCGGGCAGATCCCGCACACCCGCGCCGTGATGTCGGGCGGCTCGGTGTACGAACGGCCGCGCAGGAACGCCTCGAAGAAGCGCGGCGGCTCGTAGATCTCCAGCCGCGCCTCGGTGACCGTGCCGTCGTGCACGTGCAGGCGCAGCGCACCCTCGCCCTCGACCCGCGACAGCGAGCCGACGTGCAGCATCCGGGATCCGCGATGGGTCACTTGTTCAACTCCTCCTCGAACGCAGCGGTGTTGAAGGTGTGCAGGAGCCGCACCACGTCCTCGTCGCCGAGGCCGTCGCGGCGCAGCAGCGGGATCAGGGCGGGCAGGTTCACCGACCCGGACGGGCCGAAGCAGCCGAAGCAGCCGCGGTGGTAGGCGGGGCACAGCGCCCCGCACCCGGCGTGCGTGACCGGCCCGAGGCAGGGTGTGCCGTGGGCGACCGTGACGCAGACCGTGCCGCGCCGCTTGCACTCGAAGCACACGCTGTGGTTCGGCACGTCGGGCTTGCGCCCGGCGAGGAACGCGGTGATCACCTCGATGAGCTGGCGCCGGTCGACCGGGCAGCCGCGCAGCTCGAAGTCGACGTCCACATGGGCCGACACGGGAGTGGAGGTGGCGAGCGTGGAGATGTACTCGGGGTGCGCGTACACGGTGCGCCGGAACTCCTCGACGTCCGCGAAGTTGCGCAGCGCCTGGATGCCGCCCGCCGTGGCGCACGCGCCGATGGTCACCAGGTGGCGCGATGCGTCGCGGATGGCCCGGATGCGCTCGGCGTCCGCGGCCGTGGTGATGGAGCCCTCGACCAGGGAGAGGTCGTACGGCCCGGGCTCCACCGAGCTGGAGGCCTCCAGGAAGTGCGAGATGTCCACCTCGCCCGCCAGCGCCAGGAGTTCGTCCTCGCAGTCGAGCAGGGTGAGCTGGCAGCCGTCGCAGGAGGCCAGCTTGAACACGGCGAGCCTGGGCCTGGTCCTGGTGGTGGCCATCTCACAACTCCCTTGCCGAGAGGAGCGGTTCGGCGCGCGCCCAGTCCACGACCGGTCCCACCTGGCACAGCAGCAGCGGGCCGAGCTGGCAGTGCCCGCAGTGCCCGGTCGCGCAGCGCATGTTCCGCTCCAGCGAGACCTGGATCTCCTCGGCGGGCACACCTCGGTGGACCAGGTCGCGGGCCGTGGCCCGGATCATGGGCTCGGGGCCGCACACGAACGCCGTCGTCTCCCCGGGCTCGAACCGCGCCCGCCCGAGCAGCTGGGTGACCACGCCGACGTCCCCGCGCCAGTCCACCTCGGGGCGGTCGACCGTCACACCGGTGAACGCCGTGGCCCAACTCGCCACCTCCGCACGGGCGATGAGATCACTCGGGGTCCGGGCCCCGATCAGGACGTTGACCCGCCCGTACGCCTCCGGCTCCGCCAGCACCGCCAGGATCAGCGGCCGCAGCGGGGCGAACCCGATGCCGCCCGCCACGATCACCACGTCCCGGCCGTGCGCCCGCTCCGCCTCCCAGCTGGTGCCGTAGGGGCCGCGGATGCCGACGACGTCGCCGACCCGGGCCGCGCACACCCCGTCGGAGACCGCGCCCACCGAGCGGACGGTGTGCGCGAGACCGCCGGTGGCCTGGACGGAGCTGACCGACACGGGGATCTCGCCCCGCCCGAAGGAGTGCACCATCGCGAACTGCCCCGGCAGGAAGTCGGGCAGCGCCGGCCCCACCGGCTCGAACCGGAGGGTGACCGTGTCCGCGGTCTCCGCCCGGCGGGCGACGACCCGGTGCGGTACCGGCAGCGCGGTCATTGCTCGTCCTTCGTCCCGTGGAGGCCGTACGCCCCGTGCGTCCCGTACAGGTCGACCATCCGGGTGCGGGCCGCGTTCAGCCGGTGGGCGAGCACCCGCCCGACCCAGTGCTCCACCGCGCGCCCGAACTCGGCGTCGTCGAGACACATCAGGCGGACGGCGACGGCGTCGAACTCGTAGGCCCGCAAGGGGGTCACGGCGACTGCGCCGAGCTGCCAGACGTACGGCTCGTACAGCCACGACCAGCCGAGCAGGTCGCCGGCACCGAGCGTCTCGACGACCGGCGAGCGGCGGCCGGGCACATGCATGTCGAGCGCGGCCGTGCCGTTGCGGAGGATCCAGAAGCGGTTCGCGTGCCCGCCCTCCTCGAACAGCCGGGTGTCCTGCGCGAAGGCGGCCTCGCGGCCGACGCGCAGCAGACGCTCGCGGTGTTCGGCGGGCAGGGCGTGGTTCATGCGCAGGGCCATCGACGGGGGCATCAGTCCGACTCCGTTCCGCGTTCGGTCTCCAGGTCCGCCACTTCCTCCGTGATGTCGATGCCGGCCGGGCACCAGGCGATGCAGCGCCCGCAGCCGACACATCCGGACGTGCCGAACTGGTCGTACCAGGTGGAGAGTTTGTGGGTGAGCCACTGCCGGTAGCGGCTGCGGGACGACTGCCGCACCGACCCTCCGTGCAGATAGGAGAAGTCCAGGTCGAAGCAGGAGTCCCAGCGCTGCCAGCGCTCGGTGTGGTCACCGGTCAGATCGGTGACCTCCTCCGTGGTGGTGCAGAAGCAGGTGGGGCAGACCATCGTGCAGTTGCCGCAGGTCAGACAGCGTTCGGCGACGTCGTCCCAGCGCTCGGCGTCCAGGCTCGCCCCCATCAGGTCACGCAGGTCGACAGGCGGCAGCGAGCGGCCCATCCGCTCACGGGCCGCGTCGACCGCGCCGCGGGCGGTGGACTCGGTGACCATGTCGGCCGGGCGGGAGGGGACTTGGTCGAGCAGCCGGGCGCCCTCCGCGCTGCCGACGCGGACCAGGAACCGGTGCCCCTCCTCGTCCACCACCTCGGTCAGCGCCAGGTCGTAGCCGGGATCGGCGGCGGGCCCGCCGCCCGTGGAGACGCAGAAGCAGGTCGCACCCGGCTCGGTGCACTCGGCGGCGATCAGCAGCGCCCGCCGGCGCCGCTCGCCGTACCCGCCGTCCTCGTACCGGCCGCCGGTCAGCACGCGGTCCTGGATGGCGATGGCCCGCAGGTCGCAGGGCCGGACCCCGAGGAAGGCGTACGACGGCGCCTCGGCCTCGTGCGCGGTGAACGACACGTCGCCCTCCGGCGTCCGGTCGGCGCTCCACAGCAGCTCCCGCGCGGGATGCAGGAAGTTCTTCCAGGACTGCGGCCCCGCGCTGTGCGCGAAGGCGGCCCCGTCCGCACGGGGGACCAGCCGGTACCGTCCGGCCTCGAGCTCGACCCCCCAGCCGTACGGCAGCGCGTCCGCCGAGGTCAGTTCGGCCAGCACGACCGCCCCGTCGCGCACGGTCGGTCCCACCACGGTCCGCCCGTCCGCCACGAGTGCCTCGACCAGGGCGGCGAGCCCGTCTTGATCGAGTACGGCAGGGGCTGCGTCCATCACGTTCCTCCTCGTCACTCGTCCACTCCCAGCGTCGTGCCCGGCCACCGCGGGACGGCAGGGGCCGACCGGCCCAGCGACCAAGCCGACCGGACCCCGGGCGCCCCCCTTCGGGGGCGCGGGGACACGTCGATGCGCACTAGGGCAGCGGCTCGCCCAGCTCGCCCTCCACGGCTCCGGCCATCGCGCGCAGGACCGACAGCGTCCTGTGCGCCTCCGCCTCGTCCACCTCGGTGATCGCGAACCCGACGTGCACGATCACGTAGGACCCCACCCCCGCGTCGGGGGTGCATCCGAGGCACACCTCGCGCCGGACCCCGCCGAAGTCCACCGTCCCCATCCGCAGCCCCGCGTCGTCGTGCACCTCCACGACCCGCCCCGGGATGCCCAGACACATGCGCGTTCACCCCTTCCCGGCCAGCCGTGCGGCGGCCACCGCCGCCTGTCCGTAACTGACACCGCCGTCCCCGACCGGCACCTGGCCGCCGGCCAGCACCCGCAGCCCCTGCGCGTGCAGCCGCCGCTTCACCTCCGTCAGCAGCCGCCGGTTGACGAAGCAGCCCCCGCCGAGGCACACGGTCCGTGGCGCGCCCTCGGCCACCGCACGCGCCACCAGGTCCGCGGTCACGATCCCGAGCGTCAGATGGAAGGCAGCCGCCAGCCGGGACACCGGCTCCCCGTCCAGCCGACGGCGCAGCAGGTCCGCCAGGGTCGGCGTGGAGTCGTAGACCCACAACCCCCGGACCCGCACCACCCGTTGGTCCAGCGGTGCGGCATGCTCGCTTCCGGCCGCCGCCTCCAGCAGGACGGCCGCCTCGCCCTCGTAGCCCACCCGCTCGCACAGGCCCAGCAGCGCGGCGACCGTGTCGAAGAGGCGGCCGGCGCTCGACGCGCGCGGGCAGTTGACGTCGCGCGCGACCATGGCCCGCACGGCGGCGACCTCGGCCGGATCGAGCCGGTCGGTGAAGGCGCGGGTGAGCCACGGGTACGGGTGCGGGGAGCCCAGCGTCTCGCCGCCGAACAGATGGCCCAGGGCCGTACGCGAGGGATGGCGTACCGCCGCGTCGCCGCCGGGCAGGGGCGCGGTCGCGAACCTGCCTACGCGGCGGTAGCCGCTCAGGTCGGCGACGAGGATCTCGCCGCCCCACAGGGTGCCGTCGTCGCCCAGTCCCAGTCCGTCGTAGGCCACGCCGAGGAACGGCCCGTGCACTCCGTGCTCGGCCGCGCAGGCGGCCACGTGCGCGTGATGGTGCTGCACCGGGACCAGACGCAGCGACTGAGCCTTCGCCCACTGCGTGGACAGGTAGCCGGGGTGCAGGTCGTGGGCGAGGGCCACGGGTTCGATGCCGGTGAGCCGCTTGAGGTGGGCGTACGACGCCAGGAACGCGTCGTGGGCGGTGGCGTCGGCGAGGTCGCCGAGGTGCGGTCCGAGGTGGGCGCGGCCGTCGGCGGCGAGCGTGAACGTGTGCTTGAGCTGGGCGCCGGCCCCGGCGACCGGCGCGCCGACGGTGAGCGGCAGCGGAGC
Organism: Streptomyces sp. NPDC057616; assembly: GCF_042800575.1. Classification (NCBI taxonomy): domain Bacteria; kingdom Bacillati; phylum Actinomycetota; class Actinomycetes; order Kitasatosporales; family Streptomycetaceae; genus Streptomyces; species Streptomyces sp. NPDC057616. The sequence goes on along the minus strand of NZ_JBHVGU010000039.1, from coordinate 6,926 downwards.
CGGGGCCAGGCCGCGGGCCCTCCGGACCGTGATCCGCGTCCGCCCGGTGAACTGCACCACGGAGTCGTCGTAGCGGGACCGGACGGCACGGTCGTGGGTGAGAAAGCCGTCGGCGACACCCTCCAGCGCCCGCCGGGCGTCGGCGTCGTCGACGGCGATCGGCTCGTCGGCGAGGTTTCCGCTGGTCACCACCAGGGGGCGGGCCAGATCGCCGAGGAGGAGGTGGTGCAGACCCGTGGTCGGCAGGAACAGGCCGACGCTCGTCAGGCCCGGGTGGATCTCGTGGGCGAGCGGATCGGCACGGTTCAGGCGGCGCCGCGCGAGCAGCACGACCGGTCGTTCCAGGGAGGTCAGGGCGGCTTCCTCGGTGGAACCGATCCGCGCCAGCCGGGCGGCAGCCGCGAGGTCGGGGACCATGACGGCGAACGGCTTGGTGGGCCGTCCCTTGCGCCGCCGCAGCTCCGAGACGGCGGCCGGATCACCGGCGTCGCACACGAGTTGATAACCGCCGATACCTTTCAGCGCGACGATCCCGCCCGCGGCGACGGTCTTGACGGCGGCCTGCAGCGCCTCCTCGCCCCGCAGGTCCTCCCAGGCGAGCCGCGGACCGCAGACGGGGCAGGCGACGGGTTCGGCGTGGAAGCGCCGGTCCGCCGGATCGGCGTACTCGGCCGCGCACCGCGGGCAGAGAGGGAAGCGGCGCATGGTGGTGCGGATCCGGTCGTACGGGAGATCCTCGATGATCGTGGCGCGCGGACCGCAGTCCGTGCAGTTGATGAAGGGGTAGCGGTGACGGCGGTCGCCGGGGTCGCGCAGCTCGGCCAGGCAGGCCTCGCAGATCGCGGCGTCGGGGGGTATCTCGCGCGGCGCCGTGTCCGCCTCCGCGGGCGCGCTGTGGCGCACCTGGAACCCCGGCCCGAACGCCGGCTGCGCCGTGTCGCCGGTCAGCCGGACCCGGCGCACCCGGGCGAGGGCCGGCGCGTCGGCGCGCAGCCGGACGGCGAACTCGTCGATCACCTGCGGCGGCCCGGCGACCTCGCCCTCCACGTGCCCGTTGACGTTGGCCACCCAGCCGTCCAGGCCGAGCGTGGACGCGGTGCGGTAGACGAACGGCCGGAAGCCGACACCCTGGACGATCCCCTCCACGCGGAAGCGCCGCACGGTCATGCCGGCCTCCCCGCGGTGGGCCGGTGCCGGACGATCTCCCACTCGACGGTGCGCGTGAGCGGTTCGACGGCCGCCGCCACGGCGGGGGAGAGGCCGGTGCCCAGCGAGCTGTCGGCGCCCTCCACGGCGTAGACGACGAGGTGGCGGGGCAACCTGCCGAGCGCGCGGGCGAGTTCGACGGCCTCGCCGAGTCCGAGGCCGTGCGAGCTGGTGGTCGGCGGCTGCGCCAGGTGACCGGCGTCCAGCTCCAGGCGGTGCACCCGGCCGGGCGTGCCCGGGTGCGCGTGGGCCGCGTCCACGACCACCGCGAGGTCCGCGTCCTCCCACAGCCCGATCAGCCGTCCCGGATCGCCGTCGCAGACGGCGGGCACGGTGCCCGGCGGCAGCGGACGGCGCGCGGCACGCTCGCGCAGCCGGGCGAGCACGGCCCAGCCCACTCCGTCGTCGCGCCGGAACTCGTTGCCGACGCCGATGACGGCGATCCGTGTAGGTGTCCCCATGGTCCACACGGTGCGCCGTCCCCGCGCGGCACCGCATGGGCCGAACGACCCCACCGCCGGGGCCGACCCGCCCGGGTCAGGAGGGCACGACGGCGACGGGGCAGCGCAAGCGCCCGAGCAGCTCCCGCAGCGTGGAGCCCGCGCCGGAGTGCCGTGCCACCACCATGAGTTCGGCTCCCTCCGAGGCGTGGGCGAGGGCCTCCGCCGGGGTGAACAGCAGGACGTCCTCCAGCACGTCGACGTCCGGGTACTTCCGGCGCCAGGGGCGCAGTGCGTCGGACAGCAGCTGCACCTCGTTGTCCTCCCAGGTGGCCCGGTCCTCCTCCAGGATCGGCAGGGGCGGGGACACGGCGCTGTCGGGCAGCTGCCACGCGTGCACGGCGTGCAGGCGCGCGCCACGCAGCCGGGCCGCCTCGAAGGCGAAGTCGAGCGCGGCGGCCGACGGGTCACGGACGTCGACGCCGACGGCCACGCCGGCGGACCGCCACGGCGGCGCCTCGGCGGGGGTCGCGCCCGGCACGAGGACCACCGGCCCGGTGGACTCCTCCGCGACGGCCTCCGCGGTCGAGCCCACGGCGGTTCCGGCCTGGCCTCCCTCGCCGCGCAGGCCGAGCACGAGCAGCTCGGCGTCCCGGCCCACGGCGCGCAGCACGGGGGCGGGCGTGCCGATCGCGCTCTCGGCCCCGGCCCGCAACGTGCCGTGCCGTCCGGTGAGTTCGGCCACCACATGGTCGGCAACCGCCTCTGGGTGGTACGGCCACTGCTCCACGGGATCCAGGGAGGCCGGCGGCACCACGTGCACCACGCGCAGCGGCAGTCCCCGCAGCAGCGCCTCCCTGGCGCCCCAGTCCGCGGCGGCACGGCTGCGTGCCGACCGGTCGACGCCGACGATGATCTCTCGTTGCATGGTGCGCCGCCTTTCGGGCCGTGTGTCCTCCACACTTTTCCCCGCGTCCAGCCGGCGAGCAGGGGCCGAACGGTCCAGGCCGAAGACCTGGCGGCCCATACCTGCCCGCGGGCCGCCGAACGACGCTGGTGGCGAGGAGCAGACCGAGCGCTGGAGGTGCGCATCATGCTTCCGCCCGTCATCGCCGGTGTCGACGGTTCGGCCGAGAGTCTGGCAGCCGCACAGTGGGCCGCCCGTGAGGCCTTACGCCGCGACCGGCCCCTGCGGCTCTTCCACGCCTGGAACTGGCATCCGCGCCAGGAGGACGGCGAGGAGGCCACGGCCGCCCGGCGTCATCTGGCGCGGCGGTCCCTGCGCGCGGCGCAGGAACGCATCCGCCGCACCTGCCCCGACGTCCGCCTGGACCCCGACGTCCAGGTCGAGGGCCCTGCCACCGCCGCCCTGCTCAAGGCCGGCGCGGACGCCGACCTGCTCGTGCTGGGGTCGCGCGGCCTGAGCGGCTTCACCGGCTTCCTGGTCGGCTCGGTCGCGCTGGGCGTGGTGGCACGCGCCACCGGGCCCGTCGTCCTGGTCCGGGCCGGCGAGGAGGCCGCCGACGAGCACCTTCCGGACGCCGGCGGCGCCGCGTCCACCGACACCGGTTACCGGGACGTCGTCGTCGGTGTCGACGTCGAGGACCCGTGCGACGAGGTGATCGAGTTCGCCTTCGAGGAGGCCCGTACGCGGGGCACGCGCCTGAGGGCCGTGCACGCCTGGCAGCAGCCCTCCCCGGTCGGCCTCGGGCCCGGTGACCTCGGCCTGATGGGCGCCCCGGAACGGGCCGGGGAATGGCTCGGCTACCTGAGCGCCGTCCTGCAGGTGTGGCGCGACAAGTACCCCGGCGTCGAGGTCGCCGAGACCGTGACCGAGGGCCGCCCCCAGTCCGTGCTGGTCCGGGCCGCCTCGGGCGCGAGCCTGCTCGTCGTCGGCCGCCACACCACCGAACGTCCCGCGGGCCCGCGCACGGGCCCCGTCACCCACGCCGCCATCCACCACGTCGGCTGCCCCGTGGCCGTCGTGCCCCACGCCTGAGAGGGCATCATGACCAAGCCGACGAAGTACGTGTACGCCTTCGCCGAGGGCGGCCGGGACATGGCCGCCCTGCTCGGTGGCAAGGGAGCCGGGCTCGCCGAGATGACCAGGATCGGGCTGCCCGTCCCGCCCGGATTCACCGTCACCACCGAGGCGTGCAAGGTCTATCTGAACACCGGGCAGGAGCCGCCGGAACTCGCCGTCGAGGCGGCGCAGGCGCTCGCCGGCCTGGAGCGGGCGATGGGCCGCACCCTGGGAGCGCCCGACGATCCGCTGCTGGTGTCCGTGCGTTCGGGCGCCCGCTTCTCGATGCCCGGAATGATGGACACCATCCTCGACGTCGGCCTCAACGACGAGTCCGTCACCGGGCTGGCCAAGGCGTCCGGGCAGGAGCGGTTCGCCTGGGACTCCTACCGCCGGCTCATCCAGATGTTCGGGCACACCGTGCTGGGCGTCGACGGCGACCTGTTCGAGCAGGCCATCGCCGCGCACAAGGCCCGGCGTGGGGTCGCCGACGACCATCTGCTCGACACCGCCGAACTCGTCCTGCTCACCGAGGAGTTCAAGGCGATCATCCGCCAGGAGACCGGTGCGGACTTCCCGCAGGAGCCGGCCGACCAGCTCGCCCGGGCCATCCGGGCCGTCTTCGACTCTTGGAACACCGAACGCGCCCACGTCTACCGCCACCGCGAGCACATCCCCGAGGATCTCGGCACCGCCGTCAACATCCAGGCGATGGTCTTCGGCAACCTCGGCACCGACTCCGGCACCGGCGTCGCCTTCACCCGCGACCCCGCCACCGGGGAACAGGGCGTCTACGGGGACTACCTGCCCGACGCCCAGGGCGAGGACGTCGTCGCCGGTGTGCGCGACGCCCTGCCGCTGAGCGAGCTCAGGACGCTCGACCCCCGCGCCTACGCCGAACTCGGCGACCACCTGCGCACGCTGGAGAACCACTACCGCGACCTGTGCGACGTCGAGTTCACCGTCGAGCGCGGCAAGCTGTGGGTCCTGCAGACCCGGGTCGGCAAGCGCACCGCCAAGGCCGCCTTCCGTATCGCCCACGACCTGCGCGAGGAGCGGACGATCACCGCCGACGAGGCCCTGATCCGCGTCGACGGCGCCGCCCTGACCCGGCTGATGTTCCCGCGGTTCGACGCACGGACCACCGACCGGCCCCTCGCCCACGGCGTGCCCGCCTCACCGGGCGCGGCGGTCGGCGCCGTCGTCTTCGACTCCGCCGAGGCCGTCCGCCGTGCCGCCGCCGGCGAGCAGGTGGTCCTGGTCCGCCGGGAGACCACGCCCGACGACCTGCCCGGCATGATCGCCGCCCAGGCCGTCCTCACCAGCCGGGGCGGCAAGACCAGCCATGCCGCGGTGGTCGCCCGCGGCATGGGCAAGGTGTGCGTGTGCGGCGCCGAGGAACTGGCCGTGGACGCGGCACAGCGGCGGTTCACCGCGCCGTCCGGGACCGTGGTCCACGAGGGTGACGTGGTCTCCGTCGACGGCACGGCGGGCACCGTGCACCTCGGAGCGCTGCCGCTCACCGCCTCCGACGTCGGACGCGCCCTGGAGTCCGGCACCGCCACCGACACGCTCACGAGCGCGGTCCTGGGCGCCCTCGACCACGCCGACTCCGTACGCCGCCTGGAGGTGCGGGCCAACGCCGACACCCCCGAGGACGCCGTGCGGGCCCGCGCACTGGGCGCGCAGGGCATCGGCCTGTGCCGCACCGAGCACATGTTCCTCGGCGAGCGCAGGGCGCTGGTCGAGGCGATGATCCTGGCCCGCGACGACGTCGCACGCGAACGGGCCCTGGACGCCCTGCTGCCGCTGCAGCGGGCCGACTTCACCGCCATCCTGGAGGCGATGGACGGACTGCCGGTGACGATCCGGCTGATCGACCCGCCGCTGCACGAGTTCCTGCCCGACCGCACGGAACTCGCCGTCCGCCTCGCCCGCACCGACCGGCCGGACCCGCACGACCGTGAACTGCTCGCGGCCGTCGAGCGGATGCACGAGCAGAACCCGATGCTGGGCCTGCGCGGCGTCCGTCTGGGTCTGGCCGTGCCGGGCCTGATGGCCATGCAGGTCAGGGCGGTCGCCGAGGCCGTCGCGCAGCGGCTGCGCGACGGCGGCGCACCGCGCGCCGAGATCATGATCCCGCTCGTCGGCACGGTCGAGGAGCTGCGGCTGGCCCGCGCCGAGGCGGAACGGGTGCTCGGCGAGGTGGAGACCGAGACCGGCCGGGCCCTGGAGTGCCCGATCGGAACGATGATCGAGCTGCCGCGGGCCGCGCTCACCGCGGGTCGCATCGCCGAGGCGGCCGACTTCTTCTCCTTCGGCACCAACGACCTCACCCAGACCACCTGGGGGCTGTCGCGCGACGACGCCGAGGCGTCCTTCTTCCCGCTCTACCTCGACAAGGGCGTCTTCCCGGTGTCGCCGTTCGAGACGATCGACCAGGAGGGCGTCGGCCGGCTGGTGGAGATCGGCGTGCAGGCGGGCCGTGCGGTCAACCCGAGGCTAGAGACGGGCGTGTGCGGCGAGCACGGCGGCGACCCGGACTCGATCCACTTCTTCCACCGGGTGGGCCTGGACTACGTTTCCTGCTCGCCGTTCCGCATCCCGGCGGCCCGGCTGGAGGCGGGACGCGCATCGCTGACCGAGACCACGGACACGAGCGACACCAGGTGAGCGGATGAGACGTCTTCCACCGGGCCGTTCCAGGCGCCGCACGGCTTTCGCGGCGGCGTATCGGCGGCCGTCACCGACACAGAAACGGCACACTGCAACCATGCAGAAGCTCTCGCTCGACGCCCGCATCCGCGAACACCTCGAACGGGCCGCCGCGTCCTCCACCGGCCGCAGCGCCGAGACCGTCTACGGCGGCCACGAACACGTCCTGCGCCAGACCCTGATCACCCTGTGCGCCGGCACCGAGCTGGCCGAGCACGACAGTCCCGGCGAGGCGACGGTGCTCGTGCTGCGCGGCCGTGTGCGCCTGCGCAGCGGCGGGGACGTGTGGGAGGGCAGGACCGGGGACCTGCTCCTCGTGCCTCCCGCGCGGCACAGCCTGGACGCCCTGGAGGACTCGGCCGTGCTGCTGACGGTCGGCAAGACGGGCTGACCGGCCGTCCTGGGGCGGCCGGACCGCCGGGACCAGGGGGGGGGGGTGGGGGGGCCGGGGTCGGGGAGTCCGCGACGAGGGGGGTGCCCCACTCTCCCACAAAACCCGCCCCCCGAACGACACCTTCTCCATCCCCTCCCAAGCGCCACCA
>NZ_JBHVGU010000038.1:54041-95937 GCF_042800575.1 Streptomyces sp. NPDC057616 | reverse complement strand
GGGCTTGTCGGCGGTGCGGCCGATGGCGATGGCGATGCGGTCGACGGTGGACTTCCGCTTGTCGGCGAGGGGGCCGAGGATGGCGTTCTGGACGAAGTCGGGTCCGCCTTGGCCGAGGGTGGCGGCGAGGCGCTTGTCGGCCTCGTCGATCTGGGTGGTGAGCAGGGCGAGGTTGCGGTCGACCTCGGCCTGCGCGGAGGCGGGGATCGCGGGGAGCTGCGAGGCGACGTCCGGGCACGTGATCGTGCCGGGGGACGCGGCCAGGGTCCGGGCGCCGTTCCCGTCGCCCTTGGACGGCGTACCGGCGAGGGCGGTGCCGGCGATCACCGCGCCGGACAGCGCCACCGCGGCGGCGCCGCCGATGACCGCCACGCGACGCTTCTTGTACTTCGGAAGTGCCCTGGACATGCGGAGCCTCACTCGGGGTCTGGAGTGACGGGGGTGTCACTGCTGTGGCCGGTGCGTACAAACGCGGCGCCTGCGTTCTGCGTGAGGTACGAGAAAGCGGTTGCTCGCGTTCAAGCGCCCCCGCGTCGACCGCCGCAGGCCCCCGAATTGACGAATCATGCAGAGGTCTGCATACTCATGCATGTCAACGAATGCGGTATGACGTGACGTGGCCCGAGGCTCGCGCCTGACATCCCGGTCCGTGACCGGACCGACCTCCCTAGGAGCAACGCAAGTGAGCAGCAACAGCGGTGACGTTCGGCTCTGGGGCGGCCGTTTCGCCGACGGTCCCGCCGAGGCCCTGGCGAAGCTGTCCGCGTCCGTCCACTTCGACTGGCGGCTCGCGCCCTACGACATCGCCGGCTCCCGGGCCCACGCGCGCGTGCTGCACAAGGCGGGCCTGCTCACCGAGGACGAGCTCCAGCGCATGATCGCCGGCCTCGACCAGCTCGAGGCCGACGTCGCCGACGGCTCCTTCGTGGGCACCATCGCCGACGAGGACGTGCACACCGCCCTGGAGCGGGGCCTGCTGGAGCGCCTCGGCGCCGAGCTCGGCGGCAAGCTGCGGGCGGGCCGGTCCAGGAACGACCAGGTGGCGACCCTCTTCCGGATGTATCTGCGGGATCACGCCCGCACCATCGGCGGCCTGATCGCCGAGCTCCAGGACGCGCTGATCGGCCTCGCCGAGGCCCACCCGGACGTGGCGATGCCCGGCCGCACACACCTCCAGCACGCCCAGCCGGTGCTCTTCGCCCACCACGTCCTCGCGCACGTGCAGTCCCTGTCCCGGGACGCCGAGCGGCTGCGTCAGTGGGACGAGCGCACCGCCGTGTCGCCGTACGGCTCCGGCGCGCTCGCGGGCTCCTCGCTCGGCCTGGACCCGGAGGCGGTCGCCAAGGACCTCGGCTTCGAGCACGGCAGCTCCCCGAACTCCATCGACGGCACGGCCTCCCGCGACTTCGCCGCAGAGTTCGCCTTCGTCACCGCGATGATCGGCGTGAACCTCTCCCGGATCGCCGAGGAGGTCATCATCTGGAACACGAAGGAGTTCTCCTTCGTGACGCTGCACGACGCCTTCTCCACGGGCTCGTCGATCATGCCGCAGAAGAAGAACCCGGACATCGCCGAGCTGGCGCGGGGCAAGTCGGGCCGCCTCATCGGCAACCTGACCGGCCTGATGGCCACCCTCAAGGCCCTCCCGCTCGCGTACAACCGCGACCTCCAGGAGGACAAGGAGCCGGTCTTCGACTCCATCGACCAGCTGGAGGTGCTGCTCCCGGCCTTCACCGGCATGATGGCGACGCTCACCGTGCACCGCGAGCGCATGGAGGAACTGGCCCCGGCCGGCTTCTCCCTCGCCACCGACATCGCCGAGTGGCTGGTCAAGCAGGGCGTGCCCTTCCGTGTCGCCCACGAGGTCGCGGGCGAGTGCGTCAAGGCCGCCGAGGCCGAGGACAAGGAGCTGGCCGACCTGACGGACGACCAGTTCGCCAAGATCTCCGCCCATCTGACCCCCGAGGTGCGGTCGGTCCTCAACGTCCCGGGCGCGCTGGCCTCCCGCAACGGCCGGGGCGGCACGGCGCCGAGCGCGGTGGCGGTCCAACTGGCAGAGGTGAAGACGGACGTGGCGGCGCAGCACGCCTGGGCGACGGCCAAGAAGGCCTGAGCCGCACGGTCGTCACGGGGGGGCGCCCGAGCTGTTCGGCGCGCGCCCCGTTGTCGAAGGTCATCGCGGGTACGTTGGTCGCAAGCCGTACCGGACCCGACCCCACGGAGCCCGCGATGCCCTTCGCCCGACTGGCCACAGCGACCACCCCCACCTGCCACATCGGCCTCGGCCTCGCCGCGATCGGCCGCCCCGGTTACATCAACCTGGGCCGCACCGAAGACCTCGGAGAGGACCGCAGCGTCGAGGCGCTGCGCGCCCGCACCCACGAACTCCTCGACGCCGCCTACGTCCAGGGCGTCCGCTACTTCGACGTGGCCCGCTCCTACGGCCGCTCGGAGGAGTTCCTCGCCGACTGGCTCAACGCCCGGCCGAGCTTCGACGACATCGTCGTCGGCAGCAAGTGGGGCTACACCTACACCGCGGACTGGACCACGGACGCCGAGCGGCACGAGGTCAAGGACCACACCCTGCGGACGTACGAGCGCCAGCGCGCCGAGACGGCCGAACTGCTCGGCGACCGGCTGGACCTCTACCAGATCCACTCGGTGACCCCGGACAGCCCGGCCCTCACGGACAAGGAACTGCACGCCAGGCTCGCCGAGGCCGCGGCCCAGGGCACCACGGTCGGCTTCTCCACCAGCGGCCCGGCCCAGGCGGACGCCATCCGCGCGGCCCTCGCCGTGACGGTCGACGGCGAGCCCCTCTTCCGTACCGTCCAGTCGACGTACAACGTCCTGGAGACCTCGGCCGGGCCCGCCCTGGCCGAGGCGCACGACGCCGGGCTCACGGTGATCGTCAAGGAGGGCATGGCCAACGGCCGTCTCGCGGACGCCCACGCGCCCGACGCCCTGAAGGCCGTCGCCGCGCAGACGTCCCTCGGCTGTGACGCCGTGGCCCTCGCCCTGATCCTGCGCCGGCCGTGGGCCGGTGTCGTCCTGTCCGGTGCGGCCACGGTCAACCAGCTCTCCTCCAACCTGCACGCCGCGGTCGTGGACCTGGACGAGGACCAGCTGGCCGCCCTCGCCGCGCTGGTGGAGGAGCCGCAGGTGTACTGGGAGAAGCGCGCCGGTCTCCCCTGGAACTGACCGCGCCAGTCTGCCTAGGTACAAAAACGGCACAACCTACTCATCCGTGAGACACGAGTGCCCGTGATGAGACATCAGTGTCTCATCTGGGCTATGGTTGTCTCATGGCCGTCGACCGTGACCACGTACTCCGCACCGCCGCAGCCCTGCTGACCCGCAAGTCCACCGCGACGATGGACGAGGTCGCCAAGGCCGCGGGGATCAGCCGTGCCACCCTGCACCGTCAGTTCGCCGGCCGTGACGCGCTCGTACGGGCGCTGGAGTCGCTCGGCATCGCGGAGTGCGAGGCGGCGCTGGACGCGGCCCGTCCGGACGAGGGCCCGGCGGCCGACGCCGTGCGGCGCCTGGTCCAGGAGGTCGAGCCCTCCGCCGCGCTGCTCGCCTTCCTCTACACCGAGAACCAGCTGTTCGAGGGCGAGGAGCAGAACGCGGGCTGGACGCGCATCGACGACCGCATCGCGGACCTGTTCCGGCGCGGCCAGGCGGCCGGCGAGTTCCGTATCGACCTCAGCCCGGTCTGGCTCACCGAGGCGCTGTACGGCCTGCTGGGTTCCGGCGCCTGGGCGGTGGCGGAGGGCCGCGTGGCCCCCAAGGACTTCACCCACATGATCGTCGAGCTGCTGCTCGGCGGCGCACTGCGACAGCACACGGCACAGAGAGAGGAATCATGAGCAGCACCCTGCAGCGGGCGACCACGACCGAGGCGGTGAAGCGCCCGGGCCGCTGGCTCGCGCTGTCCGTCCTCGTGCTCGCCGTGCTGCTGGTGGCCGTCGACGCGACCGTCCTCGGTCTCGCGACCCCCTACATCAGCGAGGACCTGAGGCCCTCCGGCACCCAGCTCCTGTGGATCGGCGACGTCTACTCGTTCGTCATCGCCGGACTGCTCGTCACCATGGGCAGCCTCGGCGACCGCATCGGCCGCAAGCGGATCCTGCTCGGCGGTGCCACCGCGTTCGGCGCGATATCGGTCCTCAACGCCTATGCGTCGACGCCGGAGTCGATGATCCTGGCCCGCGCCCTGCTCGGAGTCGCGGGCGCGACCCTCATGCCCGCCACCCTCGCCCTGATCCGCAACCTCTTCCACGACCCGCGCGAGCGCAGCCTCGCGGTCGGCGTCTGGGGCGCGACGGCCTCCGCGGGCACGGCCGTCGGCCCGATCGTCGGCGGCTTCCTGCTGGAGCACTTCTGGTGGGGCTCGGTCTTCCTGATCAACCTGCCGGTGATGGCGGTCCTGGTCCTGGTCGGCATCCGGCTGCTGCCGGAGTCGAAGAACCCGAACCCAGGCCCGTGGGACCTGATCAGCGTCGTGCTGTCGCTGGTCGGCATGATCGCGGTCGTCTACGCGGTCAAGGAGGCCGCGACGCACGGCTTCTCGTGGGACGCGCTGGGCACGGGCGTGCTCGGCGGAGCGGCCCTGTACTGGTTCGTCCGCCGCCAGCTGACGCTCCGCGCACCGCTGCTGGACATGCGGCTGTTCCGCAACCGCGGCTTCAGCGGGGCCGTCCTGGCCGACCTGTTGACCATCCTCGGCCTGTCTGGCCTGGTGTTCTTCCTCTCCCAGTACCTGCAACTCGTCCAGGGCAGGCGCCCGTTCGAGGCGGGTCTGGCCGAACTGCCCGCGGCCGTCGGCGCGGTGGCGGCGGGCCTGGTCGCGGGGCGTGCCGCGCGCCGCTTCTCGGTCCGAGCGGTGGTCTCGGGCGGACTGGCGGCGGTGGGCCTGGCCCTGGCCGCCCTGACGCTGATCGACGAGTCGACGGGCTACCCGCTGCTCGGCGCGGCCCTGCTGGTCGTGGGAGTGGGCGCCGGCTTCTCCTTCACGGTGACGGCCGACGTCATCCTCTCCTCCGTACCGAAGGAGCAGGCGGGCGCCGCCTCGGCGGTGTCGGAGACGGCGTACGAACTCGGCGCCGCCCTCGGCATCGCGCTCCTCGGCACGATCGTCACCGGCGTCTACCGCGGATTCACGGCACCGGCGGGCACCCCGGCGGGAGCCCACGAGTCACTGGGCGGCGCGGTGGAGGCGGCGGCCGGGATGCCCGCCGGCACCGGCCAGGCGATGCTGACGTCGGCCCGCGCGGCCTTCGTCGACGGCCTGGGCATGGCGTCGGGGGTGGGCGCAGCGGTCCTGCTGGCGACGGCAGCGGCGGCCTGGTACCTGCTCCGCGGGCAGCGCCTTCAGGGGGCGGAGCCCCACCCGGCAGCGGACTGCTAAGCGGCCTTCGCCTTGGTCGCGTACATGTCCACGTACTCCTGCCCGGACAACTGCATGACCTCAGCCATCACGGAGTCGGTCACGGCCCGCAGGACGTAGCGATCCCGGTCCATGCCCTCGTACCGGGAGAACTCCATGGCCTCGCCGAAACGAACCGTCACCTTCGCCGGCCGGGGCAGCCCCGCACCACCCGGCTGGATCCGATCCGTGCCGATCATGGCGAACGGCACCACCGGCGCACCGGTCATCAGCGTCAGCCGCGCGATACCGGTGCGCCCCCGGTACAGCCGCCCGTCGGGCGACCGCGTGCCCTCGGGGTAGATGCCGAAGACCTTGCCCTCGTCCAGCACGCGGCGTCCGGTCATGAGCGCGGCCACGCCGCCCTTGCCGCCGTCGCGGTCGACCGGGATCATGCCGACGCCGGTGAAGAACCACGCCATCAGGCGGCCCTTGAGGCCCTCGCCGGTGACGTACTCGTCCTTGCCGATGAAGAAGACCTGACGGTCGCAGACCAGGGGCAGGATCATCGAGTCGATGAACGTCACGTGGTTGCCGGCCAGGATGACCGGACCGTCACCCGGAATGTGCTCGGCGCCCTCCACCTGTGGGCGGAACATCAGGCGCATGATCGGTCCGAGCACTGCCTTGATGAGCGCGAAGCGGGACAACAGGCCCTCCGGTGTCAAGGGATTCGATATGAGTCTGTGCAGGTGAGGACGATACTCGCGGTCCCCGGTCTCTTGCACATCGGGTTCACCCAGGTCTTACGTACTGTTGATGCGCGTTTACCTGGGGTGATCTCCCGGTGCCTGCCGGTAACGGGCCCGACATGATGTGACGGAGATCGCATACGCCCAGGTCAGGCACGTTCCCCTGGTTCTCGTGCGACATCTCGGGTCACCCGCGTGTTCCGGCCATGGTCTCCCTCGCGTCATGTCCACGCCCCTACGATCGGCGCGCATCGGCACAACCGACGAATCAGGGGAGGCGTTCATGGGATCGCAGGACGAGCAGACGGGTGGCACCGGGCGGCGTGCGCTCCTCGGCGCGGCGGTACTGGGCGCGGGCGGAGCCGTACTCGGCCTGTCCGGTACGGCGAGAGCGGCCGACGCCGGCCGGTCCGGCGGCGGGCTGAACAGCCTGCCCAGGCCGACGATCATCGGTCACCGCGGAGCCAGCGGCTATCGCCCGGAGCACACCTTCGGGTCCTACGAACTCGCCCTCGACCTCGGCGCGGACATCGTCGAGGCCGGCGACCTGTGCCCCACCAGGGACGGTCATCTGGTCTGCCGGCACGAGCCGGAGATCGGCGGCACCACGAACGTCGCCGACCACCCCGAGTTCGCCGGCCGCAAGACGACCAAGGTGCTGGACGGTGTCGCCACCACCGGCTGGTTCACCGAGGACTTCACGCTGGCCGAGCTGAAGACGCTGCGCGCGATCGAGCGCATTCCGGCCAACCGCCCGCACAACACGCTCTACAACGGCCGCTGGGAGATCCCCACCTTCGAGGAAGTCCTCAGGTGGCAGGACGAGCAGACCCGCAAGCGCGGCAAGCAGGTCTTCATCTATCCGGAGACCAAGCACCCCACCTACTTCCGCAAGCTGGGCCTGGGCCTGGAGGAGCGGGTCGCCAAGCTGCTGCGCAAGCACGGCAAGGACCGCCGGAACTCGCCGGTCGTCCTGCAGTCCTTCGAGCCGACCAGCATCCAGCGGCTGAACACGCTCGTGGACAACCCGCTCGTCGTCCTGCTGTCCGCCGCGGACAGCCGGCCCTGGGACTTCGTCGAGACGGGCGACCCGCGCACCGTCGCGGACCTGATCACCCCCAAGGGCCTGCGGGAGATCGCGGGTTACGCGCAGGGCATCGGCCCCACCCTCGACCTCGTCATCACGAAGAACGCCGACGGCAGCCTCGGCAGGCGCACCACGCTCGTCGCGGACGCGCACAAGGTCGGGCTGATCCTGCACCCGTACACGATGCGCAACGAGAACCCGTTCCTGCCCGCGGAGTTCCGCAAGGGCAGCGACCCCGACGGGTACGGCGACGCCTTCGGCGCCTTCAGGACGTACTTCGCGACCGGCATCGACGGCGTCTTCACCGACAACGCGGACACCGGCGTGCTGGCCCGCGAGGACTTCGTCAACGGCTGAGCCGGGAACCCCGGTTGGGGTGATTCGCCGTCCGCCCGGGCAACCCGCCGCCCGGGCGGCCGCGTCGTGTCGCACATGACGCACGACCTCGTCACCACCCTGCGCCCGCTGCTCACCGCCGAGGCCTCCGCGGAGGCGCACGCCTCCGGAGCCGAGCCGGGCGACCTGGAACAGGCGGTCTGGCTCCGCCTCCTGGAGCACCTCGAGGCCGACGGCCCGCCGCGCGACCCGCACGGCTGGCTGCGCAGCGCCGTCCGCTCCGAGGCCCGCCGCAGCCGCCGTACGACCCACTTCGAGCGGCCGTACGCCGGCGAGCCGGTCGACGACCCCGACCGCGAACCCGAGCACCTGGCCCTCGCGGCCGCCCGCCGGCGCGCCCTGCGCGCCGCGGTCCGCCGGCTGCCCGGCCGCTGCCCGAGGCTGCTGGAGGCGCTGCTGTCCCCGAAGGACCTGACATACCGGGAAATCGCGGGGGAGTTGGGTATCTCACAGGGAAGTCTCGGCCCGGAACGTTCCAGATGCCTGGGTTGTCTCCGTCGTTTGCTCACACCGGAGGTTGCGGCGCACGAACCGTGGGGATAGGAGTGTTTACGACCGGCGATCAGGTGAGCGGGAGGCGTGCGCACATGGGCATGAGCGTGACCATCTCGGTGGCGACCGAGCAGGATGCGGAGCAGATCTTCAAGCTCCAGTACCTGTGCTTCCAGAGCGAGGCGGCGCTGTACGGCAACTACCGCATCGACCCGCTCGTGCAGAGCCTCGACTCGCTCCGCCAGGAGGTGGTCGCGGACTGCGTCTACGTCGCCCGGCTCGGCGAGGAGGTCGTCGGCTCGGTGCGCGGCCGGGTCACCGAGGACGGCTCCGCCTCCATCGGCAAGCTCTGCGTCCACCCCCGCCTGCAGGGCCACGGCATCGGCGCGCGGCTGCTGCGCGCGGCCGAGTCGGCGCTCGCGGAGGAGCGCGGCGCGAAGCTCTTCCGCCTGCACACCGGCCACCGCAGCGAGGGCAACCTGCGTCTGTACCGCAAGGTGGGCTACGAGGCGGTGGGCACGTCGCAGGGCAACGACGGCGTGCCCATGATCGTCCTGGAGAAGACGGCGGGGACGTACGCGGCTACGGCGTGACCGGCCGGCGCGACCGGCGCAGCCAGTACAGGGCCGACAGCGGCAGCAGGACGGGGATGAAGACGTACCCCATGCCGTAGTCGGACCAGACCGTCGCGTCCGGGAAGGCCGACGGTTCGACCAGCGTCCAGGTCCCGACGATCAGCACGCCCGCGAGCTCGGCGGCGCAGCACACCTGTGCCGCCTTGCGGGCCGTCTCGCCGCCGCGCACCAGGGTGTACGTGATGAAGCCGTAGACGACGCCGGCCACCGCGGACAGCGAGTAGGCGAGCGGCGCCCGGTCGAAGTCCGTCGCGATCTGGTAGACGGAGCGCGACACGGCCCCGACGACCATCACGCCGTAGAACCAGACCAGCAGCATGCCCGGCCCGCTGATCAGACGGGTCCTCGCCGGCTTCTGCTTCTCCTCGGTCACGGCCACCTCAGCCTCCCCAGATGTCATAGAGCCGCACCTCGAGCACGGCGAGCACCACACCGCCCGCGGCGACCGTCACGGAGCCCCAACGGGTGCGCTCCGCCAGCGACATGAACCCCGCGGCCGGCACGCACGCGAAGGCGCCCAGCAGATACGCCACGAAGATCGTCGTGCCCTGATCCGGCTTCTCGCCCCGCGCCAGCCGGACGATCCCGATCACCAGCTGCACGAGGGCCAGCACCGACACCACGGCCATGCCGATGAAGTGCCAGTCCTTGGTCGGCTGGTCGCGGTAGGCGGCCCAGCCGCACCAGACGGCGAGCAGCAGCGCGGCGACGCCGGTCACCAGCGTCAGGACATCAAACATGCCGTGACTTTATTACGGCGTAAATGGCCCGATGCCGTCGCCCCCGCCCTGCACCGTAGGGTCGGGAGCATGAAGATCCACGCACAAGCCCTCCTGTTCGACAACGACGGCACCCTCGTCTCCTCCCTCGACTCCGTCCACCGCTGCTGGACCCGCTGGGCCGAGGAGTACGGCATCACCGCCGATGAGTTCGCCCGCGTCGAGCTGCACGGACGGCCCGCCGTGGAGATAGCCGCCGACCTGCTGCCCGCCCACGTGGTGCCCGAGGCCGTCGCGCGCGTCGAGCAGCTGGAGGTGGAGGACGTGCCGAACGACGGCGTCCACCTGCTGCCCGGCACCCGGGCCCTCCTGGACGCGCTGCCCGCCGACCGCTGGGCCGTCGTCACCTCCGCCACCCGGCGCCTGGCCGAGGCCCGGCTCGCCGCCGTCGGCATCCTGCCCAAGATGCTGGTCGCCGCCGACGACATCACCCGCGGCAAGCCCGACCCCGAGCCCTACCTCCTCGCCGCCCGCGCCCTCGGCGTCGACCCGGCCCGCTGCGTCGTCTTCGAGGACGCGCCGGCGGGTCTCACGGCCGGCCGCGCCGCCGGCATGACCACCGTGGCCTTGGCCACAACGCACCAGGCCCACGAACTGGACGCCGACCTGGTGGTCGACGACCTCTCGGCCCTGTCCGCGCTGGTCACCGACGGGGGAGTGGAGATCTCCGTCCGCCGCTGACGGGTGTCCGCCGCTGTCCACGATGCGGACGGCGGCGGCCGGTAAGGACCGTAGGTCTGGTTTACTGATCGCATGACCACGACGAGCTGCCGCACGCTTGCGACCGAGGCGACCATGACGCCCGGTGCTCGTTGTATGTGTCGAATGTGCGCCTTCTAGAGGGCCCCTGCACCAACCCCCCGAGCCTCGCGCCCCGAAGCGAGCCGCCGTGGCATGTCCGTAGGCCGTGTGCCGTACGCGATCCAGATGCCCCGCGCACATCCTCTCTCCGTACCCGGGCACACCCACGCCCGCGTACTCGACAGTGACGGAAACCCCAGTGATCACCACATCGGGCCTGACCAAGGTCTACCGCTCGCGCGGCCGTGAGGTCACCGCCCTCGACGGCGTCGATCTGCACGTCCGCGAAGGGGAGGTGTACGGCGTCATCGGCCAGTCCGGCGCCGGCAAGTCCTCGCTCATCCGCTGCGTCAACCTGCTGGAGCGGCCCACCGCCGGCACGGTGACCGTCGCCGGGCAGGACCTCACCGCCCTCGCGGGGCGCGGGCCCCGCGCCGGCCGGGAGCTGCGCCGGGCGCGCAGCCGTATCGGCATGGTCTTCCAGCACTTCAACCTGCTGGCCTCGCGCACGGTCCAGGACAACGTCGAGCTGCCGCTGGAGATCCTCGGCACCTCCGGCCGGGAGCGCTCGCGCAAGGCGCTGGAGCTGCTGGACCTCGTCGGCCTCGCCGACCAGGCGAAGGCCTACCCCGCCCAGCTCTCCGGCGGCCAGAAGCAGCGCGTCGGCATAGCCCGCGCGCTGGCCGGCGACCCCAAGGTGCTGCTCTCCGACGAGGCCACCAGCGCCCTCGACCCGGAGACCACCCGCTCGATCCTCCAGCTGCTGCGCGACCTGAACCGGCAGCTGGGCCTGACCGTCCTGCTCATCACGCACGAGATGGACGTCGTGAAGTCGATCTGCGACTCGGCGGCGCTGATGGAGAACGGCCGCATCGTCGAGTCCGGCACCGTGAGCGAACTGCTCGCCACCCCCGGCTCCGAACTGGCCGGTGCGCTCTTCCCGGTCGGCGGCGAGGCCACCGGGGCGGACCGCACGGTCGTCGACGTCACCTTCCAGGGCGAGGCCGCGACCCAGCCCGTCATCTCGCAGCTCTCGCGCACCTACAACATCGACATATCGATCCTCGGCGCCGCCATCGACACCGTCGGCGGACTCCAGGTCGGCCGGATGCGCATCGAACTGCCCGGCCGCTACGAGGACAACGTCGTGCCGATCGGCTTCCTGCGCGAGCAGGGGCTGCAGATCGATGTCGTGGGCGCTTCGGACGAGCAGCCCCTGCTGGTGAAGGAGGGCGCCAAGTGAGTTGGTCGGAGATGCAGCCGCTGCTGTCCCAGGCGTGTTGGGACACCCTCTACATGGTCGGCTGGTCCACGCTGATCGCCGTCGTCGGCGGGCTCCCGCTCGGCATCCTGCTCGTCCTCACGGACCGCGGCGGGATGCTGCAGAACGTCCTCGCCAACAAGGTCATCGGGCAGGTCGTGAACATCGCCCGCTCGATGCCGTTCATCATCCTCATGGTCGCGCTCATGGGCTTCACGCGCTCGATCACCGGGACGACCATCGGCCGCGAGGCCGCCATCGTGCCGCTCGCCATCGGCGCGATCCCCTTCTTCGCGCGCCTGGTCGAGACGGCTGTCCGCGAAGTGGACGGCGGGCTGGTCGAGGCCGTGCAGTCGATGGGCGGCAACACCTGGACGATCGTGCGCAAGGTCCTGGTGCCCGAGGCCCTGCCCTCGCTGATCGCCAGCACCACGACGACGATCGTGGCCCTCATCGGCTACTCCGCGATGGCCGGCACGGTCGGCGCCGGCGGACTCGGCGACATCGCCATCCGCTACGGCTACCAGCGCTTCGAGACCGAGCTGATGTGGATCACCGTGGCGATCCTCGCCGTCGTCATCTCGCTCATCCAGTTCGCCGGCGACTTCGCGGCGCGCTCGCTGCACCGGCGCGGCGGGCACTCCGGCGTGGCGCCCAGGCTCCGCCTGCTCAAGCCCAAGGAGCCCGCGGCAGCCGGCGTCGGCAAGGCCGCGTAACCCCTTCACAGACTCCCCGCACCACCCACCGCGGGGCCGCTCCATCCTTAAGGAAAGGCACTTTTCGTGCGTAACACCGCAAAGCTCACCACCGCCGTCCTCGCCGCCGGAGCCCTCACCTTCGGGCTCACCGCCTGCGGCTCCGGCTCCGAATCCACCGCGAGCTCCGCCGACTACAGCGGCCCGCTGGTCGTCGCCGCGAGCCCCACCCCGCACGCCGAGATCCTGAACTTCGTCAAGAAGAACCTGGCGAAGAAGGCGGGTCTCGACCTGGAGGTCAAGGAGTTCCAGGACTACATCGTCCCGAACACCGCGACCGAGGACGGCTCGGTGGACGCCAACTACTTCCAGAACCAGCCGTACCTCGACGACTTCAACAAGAAGCGCGGCACCCACATCGTGCCCGTCGTCACGGTCCACCTGGAGCCGCTCGGCCTCTACTCCCACAAGGTCAAGAAGGCCGACGAGCTGAAGAGCGGTGCGACGGTCGCGGTCCCGAACGACGCGGTCAACGAGGCGCGCGCCCTGAAGCTGCTCGCCGCGAACGGCCTCATCACACTCAAGGCCGGCGCGGGCACCGAGGCGACCCCGCAGGACATCGCCAAGAACCCCAGGAACCTCAAGTTCAAGGAGGTCGAGGCGGCCCAGACCGCGCGCTCCCTGGACGACGTGGACGCCGCGGTCGTCAACGGCAACTACGCCATCTCCGCCGGGATCAAGCCCGCCAAGGACGCCCTCGTCCTGGAGTCCGCGAAGAACAGCCCCTACGGCAACTTCCTCGCGGTGAAGAAGGGCAACGAGAAGGACCCGCGGGTGAAGAAGCTCGCCAAGCTCCTCACCTCGCCCGAGGTCAAGAAGTTCATCGAGGACAAGTACCAGGGTTCGGTCATCCCGTCCTTCTGAGGCGTATCACCACGCACGGGGTTTACTCGCTCACCGCGAGTGGACCCCGTCGTGCGGTTCAGTGGTTTCATGCTGCATGCTGGGCAGTTCAGCAGGCCCTGAAGGTTTTCCGAAGGTTACGGAGCGGCGCATGACTAGCACCTTCCCCAACATCTCCATCAGCACGGAGCGGTTGGTGCTGCGGCCCCTCGACGAGGACGACGTGCCCGCACTGGCCGAGATGATGAACGACGAGCAGGTCGGCGCCTGGACGGACGTCCCCCAGCCCTACACCGAGGACCGGGCCCGCACCTGGATCCTCGACCACGCGCCCGCGGAGCGCGTCGCCGGCCGCGGACTCGACTTCGCGGTCGCCGAGTTCCTCACCCAGCGCCTGGTCGGCGTCGTCCAGCTCGCCAAGACCGACTGGCATGTCCGGTCCACCGAGATGTCGTACATCGTGGCACCCTGGGCGCGCGGCGAGGGCTACGCCTCGGAGGCGGCGCTCGCCACCGCCCAATGGCTGCTCGGCGACCAGAAGTTCGAGCGCATCGAACTGCGCACGGCGGCCGACAACACCGCCTCCCAGCAGGTCGCGCAGAAGATCGGCTGCATCAGCGAGGGCGTCCTGCGGGGCGCCTGCATAGCGCACGTCCGCGCCGACGACGGCACCTGGAGCGACGTACGCACCGACTACATCGTCTGGAGTCTGCTGCCCGAGGATCTCGACGGCGCCGGCGAGCAACTCGCCGACCCCGGGGGTTTCACGACCTTCCCCGACTGGAACTGAACGAAGACCGATCAGGAGCGGACGGGTACACCGCCGGACGTCCCCGCCGGCTTCACCAGGTACCCTCACCAAGCCCGCCCGGGCCGCCTCCGACGACCTGCGCAGACCCCCTGGAGACTGACGACGATGGCCGACCGCGTCACCGTGATCGGCTGGGACGGCTCGCCGCTGACCGCCGCCGCCCGCTCGGCTCTGGGCGCCGCCACACTCGTGGCCGGCGCCGCCCATCACCTGGCGCTTCCCGAGGTGCCGGCGAACGCCGAGCGCATCCGCCTCGGCAGCGTCGCCCTCGCCGCCCGCCGGATCACCGGGCACCGCGGCACCGCGGTGGTGCTGGCCGACGGCGACCCCGCGTTCTTCGGTGTCGTGCGGACGCTGCGTGCACCCGAGTTCGGCCTCGAGGTCGAAGTGGTCCCCGCCGTCTCCTCCGTGGCCGCGGCGTTCGCGCGAGCCGGGATGCCCTGGGACGACGCCCTGGTGGTGGTCGCACATCGCCGCACCCTGCGACGCGCGGTGAATGTGTGCCGCGCCCACACCAAGGTCGCCGTCCTCACCTCACCCGGTGCCGGACCCGCCGAACTCGGCCTGCTCATGGAGGGCGTCCACCGCACCTTCGTCATCTGCGAGGAACTCGGCACCGAACGCGAACAGGTCACCGTCGTCACCTCCGACAAGGCCGCCGACCACACCTGGCGCGACCCGAACGTCGTCATCGTGGTCGGCGGCACGGCCCCCGTCGCGGACGGCCCCGACTGGATCGCCGGCCGCGACCCGAGCGCCGGACCGCGCGGCTGGACCCTGTCCGCCGAGTCCTACGGCGGTCTCATGGGCGAAGGCGAGCTGGAGCCGCTGCGCGCGGCCCAACTCGCCCGGCTCGGCCCGCGCGTGGGCGACCTCCTGTGGGACATCGGCTGCGGCAGCGGCGCCTTCGCCACGGAGGCCGCACGGGCGGGCGCCGGCGTCATCGCCGTCGACAGCGACCCGCGAGCCTGCGAGCGCACCGAGTCCAACGCCCGCACGTTCGGGGTCCAGCTCCAGGTCGTCCAGGGCGAGGCCCCGCACGTCCTGGAGAACCTCCCCGAGCCCGACGTGGTCCGCGTCGGCGGTGGGGGAGCGGCCGTGGTCTCCGCCGTCGCCGACCGCCGTCCGCAGCGCATCGTCACGCACGCCGCGACCCGCGACGAGGCCGAACTGATCGGCCGGGACCTGACGGAGCACGGCTACGAGGTCGAGTGCGCGCTGCTGCAGTCCGTCGAACTCGACACCCGCGCCTGGACGGAGAAGGAGCGGAGCGTGGCGTTCCTGCTCGGCGGGGTGCTACCGGAGCGCACAACGTGAACCCGGGCGCCGTCCCAGTGATCCTGTTTTCCGCCCTACCGGTGATCCTGTAGTCGTATCGCTCGCGGTAGGCTGGCCGACCGTTGCACCGCACCGGGTGGCCCGCTTTTCGTTCGCCAATGTCCGGAAAACGCGCCCCTTTTGGGGCGGGTGTGGTACGGCAGAACCGGAGGACGCGCAACGTGGCGCAGTCCACAGCGGACCGTCACGGATCAAGCTGTCGTGACGGCGGAACGACCGGGACAATGCCACTGAATGGCTTTGTCGCCTTTTCCGGGCGGGTCGTTCGTGCCGCTGGGCACGGACGCTCGTTCTTCACTGCGGGGGCGGTCGGTGCGCCGTTCCCGAAGAGCTGGACCGACAAGCACTAACCGATGGGCGAGGGGTACGCATGACCGACACCGGCCAGGTCCCGGGCGAAGGACTGCCGGAGAGCGCAGGCACGGTGGAGCAGCCGGGCGTCCCCCCGCACGGCGCGTACACCTACCTCTCCGAGACGACCGCGGAGGACGACGACCTTCTGCTGCTGCCGGGCGCGCAGAGCCCGTGGGGCAACGAGGTCGCCCCGCCCGCCCCGGAGCCGGTCGTGGAGACCGTGCACGAGCCCGGCGCCCACGAGGCCGGCGGCCGCGACAGCGGCTCGGTGGACCTGAACGGCGTCCGCCTGCCCAACCCGGCGCCGCCGACGGCGCGCCGCCCGCTGCACCTCGGCCCGCCGATCCCCGACGCGTCGGCCAGCCCGGTCCGCTCGCTCGCCGACCGCGGTCCCGCGGGCGCGCCCGTGCGCCCGTCCGGCCCGCCGACGACCGGTCCCGAGTACTTCGAGGCACCCCAGCTGCGCGAGACGGCACCGCAGGGCGGAGCGCCCTGGGGCGCCCCGGCCCAGGCCGCGGTGCAGGTACCGGTGAGCGCGCAGGCACCGGCTGCCGAAACGGTTGTTCCGGCGGCGCAGACCCCGGAGCCCGAACTCGCCCACGGCGCGCAGGCGGTACCCGGCCACGCGGGCGTGCCCGAGCCGCAGGCGACCCCCGCAGCGGGCGTGGCCCACGGCCCGGAGGCGGCCCACGCCGTCGCGGCGGCGTACACCCCGGAGTCCGGGCAGATCCCGGTGGGCGTGTCCGCCGCGGAAGCCGGACAGCAGGTCGGTCAGGCTGGTCAGGCCGGGCAGGTCGGCGGGCTCCCCGCGGGCGACGTGCCGATGGACGGTGGGCTCGCGGCCGCGGGCGGGCTTCCCGTGGACGGCGGACTCGTGGCCGCGGGTGGACTGCCGGTGGACGGTGGCGTCGTCGCCGGTGGCCTGCCCGCCGAGAACGGTCATGCGGCTCCAGGAATGATCCCCGCGGAGAACGCGCACGGTTCTTCCGGTGAGTTCGTCGGATTCCCGGCGGACGGCGGGCAGCCGCCCGCGCCCGAGGCACAGATGCCCGGGAGCGAACCCGCCGCCCAGGGCGCGTCCGTGGCGCAGGCGGACGGAGCCGACGGCGCGGACCAGGGTCTCGCCCCTGTACCCGCCCCGGAGGCCGGACCCGCTCCCGAGGGCGTGGCGGCCCATGACGGCGCAGCTCTGCAGGACGCCACCCCCGCTCACGGAACGGTCCCGGTGCCCGAGGCCGTCCCGGCCCCTGAGGCGGCGTACGCCGAGGGTGTCGCGCCCCTCGCCGAGGCCGGTGCTCCGGTCGCCGAGCCGGACGCGGCCGCCCCGGTCGCGGTGGCGCCCGAAGGCGCGCGGTTCGCGCAGCCCGGGCTGCCGGAGAACGAGCAGCTGCCCGGGACGCTCACGCCCGAGCCCGCCCAACTCCCGCACGCCGTCGCGCCGGAGGCCACACCTCTGCCGCACACCCTCGCGCCCGAGGCCGCGCAGGCCCCCGAGACGGTGGCCCCCGCCGCCGGTCAGGCCGTCGACGCCGGTCCGGTCCCCGACGCCGGTCACGCCGCAGAGGGCGCCCCTCTCGACACAGCCCCGCCCGCGCTCGCCGAGCCCGTACCGCCCGCGGAGACCGAACAGGTCGCGCAGGCCGCGCCCGCCCCGCTCGCGGACCCGTCCACGGACCTCTCCATGGCCCCCTCCGCGAACCTCCCCGCCGACCAGCCCGCCGCCCCGGCCGTGGACGCAACTGCCGCGCCCGGTCCCGCGCTTGAGGACCAGGTCCCGTCCGTGCCGGAAGCGGACGCGCCGTCGACCGCCGGTACACCGCCCTTGAACGCGCTGGACCAGGCCCTCGCCGCGCTCCCCGCGCAACCGGCCCCGGAGGCGACCGCCCCGGCCGACGCCGGCGTCCCGGCGGAGCAGCCGCGCCTCGCCGAGGCCGAGGCCGATGCACCGGCGGAGGCTCCGGCCGCGCAGACCGACGCCGCCGCCGGTCCGGACACCCTCCAGCCGCCGGTCGTGGCCGAGCCCACCGGACAGTTCGTGCCGGTCGACGGCACCGTGCCGACCACCCCGCACCTCGCCCCGACCCCGCCGCACGCCCTGATCCTTCCCGTGGAGGACGGGCAGGCGCCGGAGCCGGTCGCCGTGGTCCCGGCTCCGCGCGAGGCCGACTCCGGACTCGTACAGAACGCCGAGGACCTGGACACCAGGGCCGCAGACCAGGAGGAGGAGGGCACGGCCGCCGTGGCAGAGGAACCGCAGTCCACCGGCCCGGCCGCGCCCGCCTACGACGACGCCGAGCGCGAGGCCGTGCTGAAGGTCATGCGCGAGCGCCGCGACATCCGCAACGGCTTCCGCAGCGACCCGATCCCGCACGAGGTGCTGCTGCGCGTCCTGGAGGCCGCGCACACCGCCCCGTCCGTCGGCCACTCCCAGCCCTGGGACTTCGTCGTCATCCGCTCCGCCGACACCCGGCGCAGCATGCACGAACTGGCCATGCGCCAGCGCGACGCGTACGCCAAGTCCCTGCCCAAGGGCCGCGCGAAGCAGTTCAAGGAACTGAAGATCGAGGCCATCCTCGACACCCCGGTGAACATCGTCGTCACCGCCGACCCGACGCGCGGCGGCCGCCACACCCTCGGCCGGCACACCCAGCCGCAGATGGCGCCCTACTCCGCCGCGCTCGCCGTCGAGAACCTCTGGCTCGCCGCCCGCGCCGAGGGCCTGGGCGTCGGCTGGGTCAGCTTCTTCGACGAGCGGGAGATGGTCCGCTCCCTCGGCCTGCCCGAGCACCTCGAGGTCATCGCCTACCTGTGCGTGGGATACGTCGACGAGTTCCCTGACGAGCCCGAGCTGATGCAGGCCGGCTGGTCCAAGCGCCGCCCGCTGTCGTGGGTGGTCCACGAGGAGACGTACGGCCGCCGCGCTCTGCCCGGCGAGGAGCCGCACGACCTGCTCGCCGAGACCGTCGCCCAGATCCGCCCGCTGGACGCCAAGGCGCTCGGCGAGGCCTGGGAGCGGCAGAAGCGCATGACCAAGCCGGCCGGCGCGCTCGGCATGCTGGAGATCATCTCCGCGCAGCTGTCCGGGCTCTCGCGGCAGTGCCCGCCGCCGATCCCGGAGCCCGCGGCCGTCGCGATCTTCGCCGGCGACCACGGCGTGCACGCCCAGGGCGTCACCCCCTGGCCGCAGGAGGTGACGGCCCAGATGGTCGCCAACTTCCTCGGCGGCGGCGCGGTCTGCAACGCGTTCGCCGGTCAGGTGGGCGCCGAGGTCTGCGTCGTGGACGTCGGCGTCGCCACCGACCTCCCGGCCACCCCCGGCCTGCTGCCCCGCAAGGTCCGCGCGGGCACCTCCGACATGACCACCGGTCCCGCGATGACCCGCGAGGAGGCCAAGCAGGCCATCGAGGTCGGCATCGAGACGGCCCGCGACCTGGTGGCGGCCGGCAACAAGGCGCTGCTGACGGGCGAGATGGGCATCGCCAACACCACCGCGTCCGCCGCGCTGATCTCGGTGTTCACGGACACCGACCCGGCCGAGGTGACCGGCCGCGGCACCGGCATCAACGACGAGACGCTGGCCCGCAAGACCGAGGTCGTGCGCCGCGCCATCGAGGTCCACCAGCCGGACCCGGCCGACCCCATCGGCGTGCTGG
This sequence comes from Streptomyces sp. NPDC057616, assembly GCF_042800575.1. Classification (NCBI taxonomy): domain Bacteria; kingdom Bacillati; phylum Actinomycetota; class Actinomycetes; order Kitasatosporales; family Streptomycetaceae; genus Streptomyces; species Streptomyces sp. NPDC057616. Next base: position 76,609 of record NZ_JBHVGU010000038.1, on the reverse strand, counting down.
CCGCTATCGGTGGCTTCGAGCACGCCGCGATGGTCGGCCTGCTCCTCGGCGGCGCCTCCCTGCGCACGCCGGTGATCCTGGACGGCGTCAGCGCCGGCGCCGCCGCGCTGGTGGCCCGCGCGATCGCCCCCGAGGTCCTGGCGGCCTGCATCGCCGGCCACCGCAGCGCAGAGCCCGGCCATGTGGCGGCGCTGAACAAGCTGGGCCTGCGCCCGCTGGTCGACCTCGACCTCCGCCTCGGCGAGGGCACGGGCGCGCTCCTCGCCCTGCCGCTGGTGCAGAGCACGGCACGGGCCATGCACGAGGTGGCGACGTTCGACTCGGCGGGCGTCACCGAGAAGTAGTCCCGGACCGGGGCGGGAAACGCACCCCTGCGTGCACCCCGCCCCGGCCGTACGCTGAACCCACCTCTAAAATCCGCACGTCAGGGCTGCTCCAGCGCCGTAGCGCCCATCGCACAGCCAGGACGAGGAGCCGCACCTCATGGCCGAACACCCCGCCTATCCCGTAGGCCTCCGCCTGACCGGCCGCAAAGTGGTCGTCCTCGGCGGCGGCCAGGTCGCCCAGCGCCGGCTCCCGGCCCTGATCGCGGCGGGCGCGGACGTCCTCCTCGTCTCTCCCGAGGCCACCCCGTCGGTCGAGGCGATGGCGGACGCCGGCGAGTTCACCTGGCTGCGGCGCCCGTACGCCGACGGCGACCTGGCGGACGCCTGGTACGCCCTGATCGCCACCAGCGACCACGAGGCCAACACCGCCGCCTCCGCGGAGGCCGAGCGCCACCGCGTCTGGTGCGTGCGCTCCGACGACGCCGACGCGGCCACCGCCTGGACCCCGGCCACCGGCACCAGCGAGGGCGTGACGATCGCCGTCCTCACCAGCCGCGCCCGAGGCCGCGACCCCCGCCACACCGCCGCCATCCGCGACGCGGTCGTCGAGGGCCTGCGCGACGGCAGCCTGGTCGCCCCGCACCACCGCACCCGCACCCCGGGCGTCGCCCTCGTCGGCGGCGGCCCCGGCGACCCGGACCTGATCACGGTCCGCGGCCGCCGGCTGCTCGCCGAGGCCGACGTGGTCATCACCGACCACCTGGGCCCCCGCGACCTGCTGGCCGAACTGCCCGCGAGCGTCGAGGTCATCGACGCGGCGAAGCTGCCCTACGGCCGCTTCATGGCCCAGGAGGCCATCAACAACGCCCTGATCGAGCACGCCAAGCAGGGGAAGTCGGTGGTCCGGCTGAAGGGCGGCGACCCCTTCGTCTACGGCCGCGGGATGGAGGAGGTCCAGGCGCTCGCCGAGGCCGGCATCCCCTGCACCGTCGTGCCGGGCATCTCCAGCTCCATCTCGGTGCCGGGCGCGGCCGGCATCCCGGTCACCCACCGGGGCGTGGCGCACGAGTTCACGGTGGTCAGCGGGCACATCGCCCCCGACGACGAGCGCTCCCTGGTCGACTGGCCGTCGCTCGCCAAGCTGACCGGCACCCTCGTCATCCTCATGGGCGTCGGCACGATCGGGAAGGTCGCCGAGACCCTCGTCGCGCACGGCAAGTCCCCGGACACCCCGGTCGCCGCGGTCCAGGAGGGCACGACGGCCGGCCAGCGCCGGGTCGACGCGACGCTCGCCACGATCGCCGAGGCGGTGCGCACCCACGAGGTGAAGGCCCCGTCGGTCATCGTCATCGGCGAGGTCGTCGGCGTGGGCCCGCGCCCCGTCGAGTAACCCCGGGTAACCCAACCCGGTTCCAGCCGTTGGCACCACACCCAGGACAAGGCAGTATCACCCTGTGGCCGATCTCATCACCGTCGAGGATCCCGACGACCCGCGCCTGCGTGACTACACGGGCCTGACCGACGTCGAGTTGCGCCGCAAGCGCGAACCCGCCGAGGGCCTGTTCATCGCGGAGGGCGAGAAGGTCATCCGCCGCGCCAAGGGCGCCGGGTACGAGATGCGCTCGATGCTGCTGTCCGCGAAGTGGGTCGACGTCATGCGCGACGTCATCGACGAGCTCCCGGCCCCGGTGTACGCGGTCAGCCCGGAGCTCGCCGAGCAGGTCACCGGCTACCACGTGCACCGCGGCGCGCTCGCCTCCATGCAGCGCAAGCCGCTGCCGACGGCGGCCGAACTCCTGCAGACGACCCGCCGGGTCGTGGTCATGGAGTCGGTCAACGACCACACCAACATCGGCGCGATCTTCCGCTCCGCCGCCGCCCTCGGCATGGACGCGGTCCTTCTCTCCCCGGACTGCGCCGACCCGCTCTACCGCCGCAGCGTCAAGGTCTCGATGGGCGCCGTCTTCTCCGTGCCGTACGCCCGTCTCGACTCCTGGCCCAGAAGCCTGGAGTCGGTCCGCGAGGCGGGCTTCTCCCTCCTCGCGCTCACCCCGGACGAGAAGGCGAAGTCGCTCGACGAGGCCGCCCCGCACAAGATGGACCGGGTCGCGCTGATGCTGGGCGCGGAGGGCGACGGACTGTCCACCCAGGCCCTGGTCGCCGCCGACGAGTGGGTCCGCATCCCGATGTCCCACGGCGTGGACTCCCTGAACGTGGGCGCGGCCGCCGCCGTGGCCTTCTACGCGGTGGCCACCGGCCGCCCCGAGGCGCTGTAGCGGCCCGGGTGGAGCAGCGCGAGGCGATCGTCGCGGTACTGCGCCGGGCCGGCCGGGTGCTGGCGATCCGGCGTGGTCCGAGCGTCTTGCGCCCCGGTTACTGGCAGCCCCTCAGCGGCAAGGTCGAACCGGGGGAGACCCAGGAAGAGGCCGTGGTGCGCGAGGTCTTCGAGGAGGTGGGCCTCACCGTCTGCGCGGGCGCCAAGGTCTGGGAGTCGGAGACCGACGACGGCCTCTTCCGCCTCCACTGGTGGACGGCGGACGCGGACCGTGGCGAGGTGGTGCCCGACCCCGTCGAGGTGGCCGAGGCCCGCTGGGTCACGCCGGAGGAGTTCCTGGCCCTGGACCCGGTCTTCGAGGGCGATCGGGAGTTCTTCGAACGGATCCTGCCGAGCCTGTGACGCCGTAAGGCGCCGTCCGGCTACTCCGCCAGGGCTCCCGGCTCCACACGCTGCTGATGGTGCTGCTCCCGTACGACCCCGCGGTCACCGCCGAGTCCCCGCGACGGCCCCTGGCAGCCCTGGGCCGCGGCGATGGCCAGCGCCACGAGCAGCGTCACGACGACGAACACGAAGAGCCGCTGCCGCAGCAGCCGCGGATTGGCGGGACGCCGCCCCGTCCCCGTGGTCCTGGGCCCCGGCCGGCCGGTACCGCTGCGCGGCGCGGGCCGGCTGCCGGTCGCCGGCCGGTTCGGGTTCCGCGAGGAGGGCGTGGGCCGGGAGCCCGAGCGCTGGGACGCCGGGCCGCCGCGCGGAGCGCCGCCGCGGGAGGGAGCGGCCCCGCCCCGCGCGGGCGAGGGCCCGCGCGAACCGGTCGACGTGCCCCGGGACGGCGGACCGCCCTGCGTGCCCTGCGGGCGGCGGTGCTCGCGCTGCGGCTCCGGGTAGGTGTCGGCGAGCCGTCCCGTGGGCCGGTCCGCCTCACCGGCGCGCGGCGCGGGCGGACGCGGGTCGGCCGGCCCCTGCGTCTCGCGGGCGGCGATCTCCTTGAGCCGCAGCGACAGCTGGAGCGTGCTGGGCCGCTCCTCGGGGTCCTTGGCGAGACAGGCGCGCAGCAGCGGGGCCAGCGCGTCCGGCACGCCGTGCAGCTGCGCCTCCTCGTGGACGACGCGGTACAGCATCACCTCGGAACTGCCGTGCCCGAAGGGCGAGTCGGCCATGGCGGCGTACGCCAGCGTCGCACCGAGCGAGAAGACGTCCGTGGCGGGCGTGACGGCGGCCCCGCGCACCTGCTCCGGCGCGAGGAAGCCCGGCGAGCCGACGGCCGTGCCGACGTGCGTGAGCGTGGAGGCCCCGGTGGCCCAGGCGATGCCGAAGTCGATGATCCGCGGCCCCTTCGGGGACAGCAGGATGTTGGACGGCTTCAGATCCCGGTGCACGACCCCCGCCTCGTGCACGGCGACGAGCCCCTCGGACAGGGCGGCGCCCACGGCCGCGACGTCGGCCGCGCCGAGCGGCCCCCCGTCGGCCACCTTGTCGTGCAGCGAGGGCCCGGGCACGTACTGCGTGGCGAACCACGGCCGGTCCGCCTCCAGGTCGGCGGCGACGAGCCGCGCCGTGCATCCACCCCTGATCCGCCGGGCCGCCGAGACCTCACGTGCGAACCGCGACCGAAACTCCTGGTCCTCCGCCAGATCCGGCCGGATGACCTTCAGTGCGACACGCTGCCCCTTCTTGTCGGAGCCCAGGTAGACGACGCCCATCCCGCCCGCGCCGAGCCGCCTGTGAAGCCTGAACGAGCCGACGACGCGCGGGTCCTCGCGCCTCAGGCGCATCATCGCCATGTTCATCCCCGCTGCCCGGTCCGTGTGACGTGGCACAGCTTACGTTTCCACGGCCGCCCGCGCGCAGAGGCCGCGCCCTCTCGGCCCGGCGGATTGTCAGTGCCGGGTGCGAAAATTGAAGGGTGGTCAGGGAGCGCCTGAACTGGGGGACTTTGCCCCTGTCATGATCCCAACCACCCACCGACGAAGGGGGATTGAACCCGTGAAGGGTGATCGCGTGGAGATAGTGGTGGACGCGGGGGACACGACCCGCACGTACGAGGTGGTGGCGAGCAGAGCGGGCCGCAGGGTGGAGACGGCGGTGCGCCGGGGCGTCGTGGAAGTGAGCGAAGTCACCCGCAGTGGCTCCGTCGTCCGTACGGCCCGGTTCATGGCGAACCGGGTCCTCGCCCTGGTCGAGCAGCCCATCCCCAGGGAGGACAGCTCGGAAAAGGCGGGGCACACCGGGCGCCCCCTCCGGGAAGACCCTGAGACCTAGGTCCACGTCTCCACCCAGGGGAGTACACAGCAGGTCATTGCTCATCCTCGGGGAGGCCCGGCAATCGGTACGAGGGCATGACGTGCGGCAAGGCCCGGACGCCTAGATTTGAGGTCAAGCGGCGGGTGCAGCACTCGTCCCCCGAGGTCAGACACCCGCCGCTGCCAACGACAACCGAGATCGGTCAGGAGAGGGACCATGGCCCACACGGCACCGCGGACGCTGATCCGCACCGAGGAGCGCTTCGCGTTCCGCCGTCGCACGGGCCGCCGCCACCCGCTGGTGGCGACCCTCATGGTCCTCCCCCTGGCGGCCCTGCTCTTCTTCGTCTTCGACGGCTGGGAGACAGTGGCCACACAAGCGTCGTCCGTGGGCGTGATGCTGGGGCGCTGAGCGGCGACCCCAGGCCCGGAAGAGCGGTCCGGGCGGGGACATCCACCCATGAAACCCCGTGGGGACGGGGGTGCGGCGGACGGCAAAAATGCCGGTGCAGCTGGGGAGCTGCGCCGGCATTGCCGTGTCCGCATCCGTTTTCCCTCCGTGCGGAGCCCCACTCCGCGGACCCCGCTTCCTCACCGCGCCGCGCGCCGTACCCTCGCGGGAGACCCCGTACCGCCCCCAGGGAGCCCCGTGTCCACACCCCCCTTGCTCTCGGACCTCAGCGCCAGAGCCAAGGCCGCAGCACACGCGCGCACCACCGACTGCCCCTGCGGGGGGACCACCCTCGCCCACCGCCCGGACGCCACCGTCGTCCGCCACGCGGACACCGTCGCCAAGGCCCACGCCCCCGGCACGGACCTCTCCCGTCTCGTCCCGCGCCTCACCACGGCCACCCGCCTCCCGGGCATCCTCCTGCCCCCGCTCGGCCCGGCCCCCGTCGAGCTGGACCCGCACGGCCGCCTCGTCACGTTCTGGCCCTACGGCGCCCCTGTGGACCCCGACGCCCCGGACGCCGCCCCCTGGGAGCCCGCGGCCACCCTCCTCGCCCGCCTGCACCGCACCCCGGCGCCGGTCCCCCTGCCCCCGATGCGGGGTCCGGCCAAGGCTGCCCGGGCCATCGAGCGGCTCAGCACGGCGGCTGCCGACCACCCCGGCACGCCCCCGGTCCTGCGCGCCTGGTCCACGCTCCCCGCGTGGGCGCGCGGGGAGGCCCCCATGCCGGACACCACCACCCTCTGCCACGGCGACCTCCACCTCGGCCAGCTCGTCCGCCATCCCGCTCCCGACGGCCCCTGGCTGCTCATCGACGTCGACGACCTCGGCACCGGCGTCCCGGCCTGGGACCTGGCCCGCCCTGCCGCCTGGTACGCCTGCGGCCTCCTCGAGCCCGAGGCATGGGCCCGCTTCCTCGCCGCCTACCGCGCGGCCGGCGGCCCGGCCGTCCCCGCCGACGGCGACCCCTGGCCCGCCCTGGACGTCCCGGCCCGTGCCCTCACCGTGCAGACGGCCGCCCGCGCCGTCGCCAAGGCGGTGACGGAGGACCGTTCCCTCGACGAGGTCGAAGTGTCCGTGATCGACGCATGTGCCCGAATGGCCTCCCTCCTACCGGAGTTGAGTCCGGCTCGTGCGAAGTAAGGTGCAACCGACCGCAGCCGGACAGAGTCTGTCCTGGCGTAACACGAAGCAGGACCGACCGGCGAGGAGTTGAGCCGACCATGCAGTGTCCGAAGTGCCATGCGCCGATGCACACGTACAACCGCAACGGTGTTCAGATCGAGCAGTGCAGCGGTTGCCGAGGGATCTTCCTGGACTACGGCGAGCTGGAGGCGCTGACCCGCCTGGAGGGTCAGTGGTCCCAGCCCGCGCCGCCGCCCCCGGGTGCCCCGCAGGCGTACCCGGCCCCGCACGCGCCCGCCTGGGGCGCCCAGCACGGCGGCGGGCACTACGGCGGCCACCACGGCGGCCACCACCGTCACAAGAGCTTCGGCCACATGCTGTTCTCCAGCTGACCGCCGGACGACGAAGAAGCCCCCGGCCGTACGAGACGGCCGGGGGCTTCGGTGTGTGGACGATACTGGGATTGAACCAGTGACCTCTTCCGTGTCAGGGAAGCGCTCTCCCGCTGAGCTAATCGTCCTCGGGACCACGACCCGCAGGTCGTGGGTGCTGCGTGCGCGATACTGGGATTGAACCAGTGACCTCTTCCGTGTCAGGGAAGCGCTCTCCCGCTGAGCTAATCGCGCGGGGGATCCGAAGATCCGGTGGACGATACTGGGATTGAACCAGTGACCTCTTCCGTGTCAGGGAAGCGCTCTCCCGCTGAGCTAATCGTCCTTGGAGGTGGAGACGGGATTTGAACCCGTGTAGACGGCTTTGCAGGCCGTTGCCTCGCCTCTCGGCCACTCCACCAGGAGTGCGGGGGTCGGGAAGATCCCCTCGATTCCTTCGAGCGGACGACGAGGCTCGAACTCGCGACCTCAACCTTGGCAAGGTTGCGCTCTACCAACTGAGCTACGTCCGCCTGTCGTTTCGGTCCGCTTGCGCGTCCCGGCGACGTGGTGAACTCTAGCGGATTCCGGGGCCAGTACAAAAACGCGTTTGCGCAGCGTGATGCCCTGCACCTGCTCAGGGAGGTGGCGGGGGTCCCCGGACGGTCATGGCCGGGTCACGTTCACGACACCCGCCCTAGACTCGTCTGCGTGCTCGACCTGCCCCCTCTCGCCCGCTTCGGCGACCGCGTCGCCACCGGGCTCCTCGACGTCACCGGCGATCCCGCCGCCCTCGACTCCACCGGCTTCTGGGCCGTCGTGGCGGACTTCGAGGGCACGCTGACCTGCGCCCGCTTCCGGGACGTCCGGGAGGAGCCGGTGCCCGCGCCGGTGCCGGGACGGTGGCGGGGACCGGCCACCGGTGACTGGACGTCCTCGCTCGACCGCGCGGCGTACACGGCCGGCGTGCGCCGCATCCGCGAGCACATCGCGGCCGGCGAGGTCTACCAGGCGAACCTCTGCCGGGTGCTCTCCGCGCCCGTGCCGGCCGACGCCGACGTGGACGCCCTGACCGCCGTGCTGGCGCGCGGCAACCCGGCGCCGTACGCAGGAACGATCCGGCTGCCCGGGCACGGCGTCGAGATAGCCACGGCCTCGCCCGAGCTCTTCCTGCGGCGCGCGGGCCGCGTCGTCGAGTCCGGGCCGATCAAGGGCACCGGGCGCACCGAGGCCGACCTGCTGGACAAGGACTACGCCGAGAACGTGATGATCGTGGATCTGGTCCGCAACGACATCGGGCGGGTCTGCGCGACCGGCAGCGTCACCGTCCCCGACCTGTGCGCCGTGGAGAAGCACCCGGGGCTCGTCCACCTCGTCTCCACCGTCCACGGCGAGCTCGGCGAGGGCGCGGGCTGGCCGGAGCTGCTCGACGCGGCCTTCCCGCCCGGTTCGGTCACCGGCGCCCCCAAGTCCAGCGCCCTGCGGATCATCGACGCCCTGGAGACCGCGCCGCGCGGCCCGTACTGCGGCGGCATCGGCTGGGTCGACGCCGACCGGGGAACCGCCGAGCTGGCCGTCGGCATCCGTACCTTCTGGATCGACCGCGCGCAGGGTGTGCTGCGCTTCGGCACCGGGGCCGGCATCACCTGGGGCTCCGACCCCGAGGCCGAGTGGCGGGAGACCGAGCTGAAGGCGGCCCGGCTGCTCGCGGTAGCGTCGGGGACGTATGCGGTGAGTGGAGAGGGAATCACGACGTGAAGATCTGGCTCGACGGCGGGCTGCAGGACATCGGGACCGCCCGCGTCTCCGTCTTCGACCACGGGCTCACCGTGGGCGACGGCATCTTCGAGACCGTGAAGGCGGTGGACGGCACACCGTTCGCGCTGACCCGGCACCTCGACCGGCTCACCCGCTCCGCGCGCGGCCTCGGCCTGCCCGACCCCGACCACGAGGAGATCCGGCGGGCCTGCGCGGCCGTCCTGGAGGCCAACCCGACGGCCTTCGGCCGGCTGCGCATCACCTACACCGGCGGCCACGGCCCCCTCGGCTCCGACCGCGGCGAGCACGGCCCGACGCTGGTCGTGGCGCTGGGCGAGGCCACCCGCCGCCCCGACTCGACCGCGGTGATCACGGTCCCGTGGACGCGCAACGAACGCGGCGCACTGGCCGGCCTGAAGACGACCTCGTACGCCGAGAACGTCGTCGCCCTCGCGCGGGCCCACCAACACGGCGCGTCCGAGGCCCTGTTCGCGAACACGGTCGGGCAGCTCTGCGAGGGCACCGGCTCCAACGTCTTCGTGGTGCTCGACGGTGAGATCCACACCCCGCCGGTCGCCTCCGGCTGCCTCGCGGGCATCACGCGCGCACTGGTGGCCGAGTGGACCGGCGCCAAGGAGACCGACCTGCCGCTGGACGTCCTGGAGCGCGCCGACGAGGTCTTCCTCACCTCCTCGCTGCGCGACATCCAGGCCGTGCACCGCGTGGACGAACGCGAACTGCCCGGCGCGCCGGGCCCGGTGACCGCCAAGGCCATGCGGACCTTCGCCGAGATGTCCGGGCACGACCAAGATCCGTGAGCGGCCGGGAAAACAGGCTGACACGAGCGGGCGCGGTGGGTAGAACTCCCCTGATGACCACGACCCTGCGGCCGACCGAGCCGCTCCAGCGCGCCGCCGACGGCGCCCGTTCACGCCGCTACCAGGTGTGCGTGAACAGCCGCCCCGTCGGCACCGTCCGCCTCGCCACCCTGCCCCAGTTCGGCGACTCCGTGGCCCGCATCCTCGACCTGCGCATCGAGGAGCCGGACCGCCACCGGGGCCGGGGCACGGTGGCCGCGCTCGCGGCCGAGGAGGTGGCGCGCGGCTGGGGATGCCGGCAGATCGAGGCGCTGGTGCCCGCCGACGCCGAGGCGGCGCTGCGGCTCGTCGGCGCTCTCGGGTACGTCCACCGCAACCGCGGCATGGAGAAGCCGCTCGGCGACGCCCCGCCCGCCCTGCCGTCCGGCAGCCGGGGCCGCCCCATGACCGAGGCCGAGTACGGGACGTGGATCGCCGAGGAGACCGAGGCGTACGCGCGCGTGTGGATCGAGCGGGACGTGCCCGAGGCCGTCGCGCACGAGATGTCGCGGCGCGGCCACGCGACCCTCCTGCCGCAGGGCCTCACCACCGAGGGCATGCTGTTCAGCGTGCTCGAGCACGAGGGCACGCGCGTGGGCACCCTCTGGGTGGCCCTGACCGACGACAAGGCCTACGTCTACGACGTCGAGGCCGACGCGGCCCATCGCGGCCACGGCCACGGCCGTTCGCTGATGCTCCTGGCGGAGGCCCAGGCGATCGCCGCGGGCCGGCGCGTCCTCGGCCTCAACGTGTTCGCCGGCAACACCCCGGCCGAGCGGCTCTACGAGTCACTCGGCTACGAGACGACCCGCCACGTCCTCTACAAGAACCTGCTCTGACGCGGGGACCCACGACGCGGGGCCCCTGCCGGGGCTCATGCGCCCTCGGCGAGCAGCCGGTCCGCGATCTCCCCGACGCGCTCGCGCAGCCCCTCCTGGCTCTTGCTGCCGTCCAGGCGCTCGCCCCCGATGACGTAGGTCGGCGTGCCGGTCACGCCGATCGCCTTGCCCTCGGCCTGGTCGGCGTCGACGATCAGGATGTGCCGGCCGTCGATCAGCGCGGTGTCGAACTCGTCCGCGTCGAGCCCGAGTTCACCGGCCGTGGCGACCAGGAAGGACTCGCCCTTGCGGTCCAGTTCCTCGACCCGCTCCAGCATCGCCTCGACGTAGTCCCAGCCCTTGCCCTGCTCGAAGGCCTCTTCGGCGGCCTGCGCGGCGGCGAAGGCGTGCTTGTGCTTCTCCAGCGGGAAGTGCCGCAGCCGCAGCTCCAGCCGGTCGCCGTAGCGGGCACGCAGGGCGCGCAGGTCCGTGAGGGCGCTGCGGCAGTCGGGGCACTGGAGTTCGCACCAGACCTCGAGCACGGGCACGGCGGACGGCACGGGGGAGGAGTCGCTCATGGCCACAGTCTTCCAGCCCGGCCCCCGGCCGACCCAATCGGACCGGCCCCGCCACCTGCTCCCACGGCCCCGGTCTGCACCCGGAGGTGCGCCCCTGACCGGCACCTGCGGAGGAGCCGACCCGGAGATGTCCCTGATGTCCGCCCGGAGCATGGCCCCGCGGGGGCGGGTCGGTGCAGGATGGAAGGGACGAGCCGCCCGACCGAGCCCTGCCTGGAGGACCGGATGATTGCCGAAACCGTCTGTTCCGCCGTCGCCGCGGCCGGCCTGGGCATCGCGGCCGTCTCGGCGTACCGCAAGCGCTTCCTCTCGGCCGCCCGCATCGCCGCCTACGCGCTGGTGCCCCTCGGCCTGGTGATGACCGGCATCGTGCAGTGGCTGGCGGACACCGCCTTCAGCCCGACGGCCTGGGCCGGCTTCGGCGTGCTCGGCGTCGCCTGGCTGCTGTTCTCCACCACGCGCGCGGTGGAGCGCCGCCGCGGCGGCACCCGCAAGGAGCGCAAGGAGGCTGCCAGGGCCGCGCAGCAGCGCGAGGCGGTCGCCCCGACGGCGTCGGCGCCCTCCCTCGGCCCCGGCACCCGTGCGGCGGGCAAGCCCGCGAGCGCACCCCGCGGCCAGGCCGCGGACGACTTCAGCGACATCGAGGCCATCCTGAAGAAACACGGCATATGACCTGCGCATGACGACTGAAACGACACAGTGGATCAGGTCTGCGCAGCGAAGCGGTCACTACCTGTACCGGACTTCAACCAATCCGGAGAACTGCCGTTCAATCCCTGCGTGTTGATCGCGCGCGGCGTGTCCTCTGCGTCATCATCGCCGCGAGATGCTGGACACGACACAGAGCGATGCCGCGCCGCCGAAGGATGAGCCGCGCGGATGCCTTTTCGCCCTTTCCCAGCCACCGTTGATGATCTTCCTAGCGGTGATCGGGTGTCTGCTCCTCATGGCTGCGCTGCACGACCTGCTGTTGCTGTGAGCCGTACCCGTGGTCCCCGGCGTCACCCGCCGGGGCCACGTCGCAGGCACGGTCCGGCTGTCGGCCCGGGCGTCAGCCCGCAGCCTCCTTGCGCCGCGCCCGGTACGCGGCCACATGCAGCCGGTTTCCGCAGGTGCGGCTGTCGCAGTAGCGCCGCGAGCGGTTGCGGGAGAGGTCGACGAAGGCACGCCGGCAGTCGGGGGCCTCGCACCGGCGCAGCCGCTCCTCCTCGCCGGCCACGACGAAGAAGGCCAGCGCCATCCCGCAGTCGGCCGCGAGGTGATCGGCGACGGAGGCGCCGGGCGCGAAGTAGTGCACGTGCCAGTCGTAGCCGTCGTGGTCCGTCAGCCGCGGCGTGGTGCCCGCGGCGGCGACGAGTTCGTTGATCAGTCCGGCCGCCGTACGGGCCTCCGGCGCCGCGAAGACCGCGGCGAACCGTCCGCGGATCTTGCGCACCGCCGAGAGGTCGAACTCCGAGAGCGTTCCGACGTCACTGATTTCGTGGTTTCGCACGAAGTCCTCGAGAGCCGCGACGTCCGGCAGTGCGTCCGGTGCCGCGCCGTCCTCCGGCGCGGTGTTCACCAGATCCACCACGGTGTCCAGCGCGCACCGCGTGTCGTGGGTGATCAGCACGTTCAGCTCCCTGCCTGGGGGGCGGACGCCCGCCTCATGCTGGCCGATGTTAGTGGCTCCGCGCCCGGCTGCGGGCGGTCGTGCCGCCGGGGTTCTCGCCCCGGGCCCACACACACCGGCGCCGCCCCGCGACGGAATCCGCGGTGGCGGCGCTGATGCGTACCGTATGCAGTTGTGCTGGGCCCGAGCCGTCACCCCGAGTCGACGGCGCCGGGCGGCTTCGAGTGCCTCGCCCCTAGCTCTCCGCCAGGATGTGCGACAGCTCCTGATCGAGATCGAAGTGCCGATGTTCCGTGCCGGGAGGCACGGCGGCGTCTGTTCGCTTCAGGAAGGACTCCAGTGCCCGCGCCGGGGCTTCCAGCAGTGCCTCGCCCTCCGGAGAGCTCAGGGCGATGCACACGACGCCCTGACCGTGACTGCGCGACGGCCAGACTCGGACGTCGCCGGTGCCCGTCGGCCGGTGGAGGCCTTCCGCGAGGAGGTCGCGGGCGAACACCCACTCGACGGTCTCCTCGGCTCCGGTGTGGAAGGTGGCGTGCACGGCGTAGGGGTCGGCCGTGTCGTACCGCAGGCCTGCGGGGACAGGCAGGGAGGACTCGCTCGACACAACGAGGCGCAGGTGCAGCTCGCAGCTGACCGTGGTGTTCATAAGCGCCAGGGCCTTTCGCTCAGTGTGCGCTCGGGGATTCGCACGTCGGCGAAATCGACATGCCACCTACGGTGCCGTTGTAAACCCCTCTGAGTGTTTTGCGTGTCTTTACGTAACTCTTCCGGCCGAGAGTCCGTTCGCGCGGTACGGCCATTCCGGTGACTGGTTCTCGTTGCGTAAAGTAAGGTAAAGTTTGGCCGCATGAATACGGGGAGTGACGGCATCGAAGGTGGGCCGGGCGAGGTCGTCGTGGTGGACGAAGCGAACACGGGCGGGGTGGACAAGGCGGACGCCGACGGCGCGAAGGCCGAGGGCGCGCAGAGCGACGAGGGGCTCGGCTCCCGGGCGCCCGCGTTCATCAAGCGGCGCCGCGCGCTCCATCTGAGCTGGCAGGTCGGCGTCTTCGTGATCGGCCTCGCGGTGGTGGCCGCCGGCATCGTGATGCTGCCGCTGCCCGGACCCGGCTGGGTCGTGATCTTCGGCGGCATGGCGATCTGGGCGACCGAGTTCGTCTGGGCCCAGCTCGTGCTGCGCTGGACGAAACGCAAGGTGACCGAGGCGGCCCAGCGCGCCCTCGATCCCAAGGTGCGGCGCCGCAACATCACGCTCACGGTGATCGGCCTGGTGATCGTGGGCGTCCTCGCCGGCATCTACCTCTACAAGTTCGGCTTCGCGATGCCCTGGAACATCGAGAACCAGTGAGCGGCGGGACCGGGGGCGGTGCCGTGCGCCGCGGGCTCCCGCCGGTCACAGGCACCCCCTGACATGGGGTAATCTTCTACCTGCGCCCGGGCGATTAGCTCAGTGGGAGAGCGCTTCGTTCACACCGAAGAGGTCACTGGTTCGAACCCAGTATCGCCCACCCGGACCGACGGCCCGTCTGCGAGAGCAGGCGGGCCGTCGGCGTAGGAGAACGCTGTCCACGGATTCCGGGCCGGGCTTTCCGTCCGGGCGGCCCCGGTGGCTTCCGGCCGGACAACCTCCTTGTACGGGGCATCAGTTGGCGTTCGGCCCGTCGGCCGCGTGAGCCTCACCTGCGGTAACACCTCTTGTGCGGGGGGCCTTTGCGCCGGTGTGCCGCCGGCTCGCCGGCGGGGGCCGTGAGAAATTCCTGTCCGAATCATTGACGCACCTCCGGGCCCTCCGTAACTTGTGCCAGCAAGCGCTTACTTGAAACGATTCATGCAGGTGCGACGATGCCGGGGAGGGCCCGACAGTGGGAACCAGAAGGAATGTCGACAGGCGCACGATCCTGAAGGCCGCCGGGGCCTCCGCGGCCACGCTGGGGCTGGCCGCGACGACCGGGTGTGGGGGCGACAGCGGCACGTCGGCCGACGGGACGGTGACGATCCGTTACTCGTGGTGGGGTGCCGACGAGCGCGCCAAGAAGATCAACCGGACGGTCGCGCTCTTCGAGAAGAAGTACCCGAAGATCAAGGTGAAGACGGACTTCCAGGACTACGCGTCATTCTGGGAGAAGTTCCAGACGCAGGCCTCGGGCGGAAATCCCCCGGACGTTTTCCAAAACGCCGTCACTTTCCTTAGGAAGTACGACAAGAGAAGCGTTCTGCTCGACCTCGGGTCGCAGATCGACGCGGGCAATCTCAGCCTCGACAACTTCCGCGCGGGTGTCACCAAGGTCGGCCAGGTCGACGGCAAGCAGCTCGGCGTCCCCGTCGGCTCCAACACCATGGCGCTGGTCATCGACAAGAAGCTCTACCGGAAGGCGGGGGTCGAGCCGGCGACCGGCTGGACCTGGGACGACTACTTCAAGGCCCTCAAGACCATCCACGACAGGACCAAGGTGGCGGGGGACACGGGCTACTTCAGCATCATGTACCTGTACGACCTGTACCTGCGGCAGAACGGAAAGGCGTTCTACACCAAGGACGGGCTCGGTTTCGACAAGGCCGATCTGACGGAGTGGTGGCAGGACGGCTACAACCGCGTGAAGGCCGGGCTCGTCACCGACCCCAAGATCGTCGCGCAGGACACACCCAAGTCCTCGCTCTCCGCCGGGCACGGGGCGTCGGAATTCACCTGGGACAACTTCACGGTCCGCTACTCCGCCGAGGGCGACAGCGAGTACGGCCTCGCGCCCATCCCGACCATGGACGGCAAGCACACCGGCCAGTACCTGGCCTCCCTGATGCTGAGCGCCTCCGCGCGCACCTCGCATCCCAAGGAGGTCGCCCAGTTCATCGACTTCATGGTCCACGACCCCGAGGTCGGCAAGATCATGGGCTACGACCGCGGCATCCTCGCCTCCACCGAGCAGTACGACGCCTTCGAGCCGACCGACACGGTCAACAAGGAGATCGCGCGGTACGAGGCCGACACCGCGAAGGCGGGCGTCCTCGGCACGATCACCCCGCACCCCTCCGGCGCCGACACCATCGAGGCCGCCTTCCTGCGCATCGGCGGCGACCTGGGCCTGGGCAAGGTCAAGACGTCCGATGCGGTCAAGCAGTTCTTCGACGAGTCGCAGGCCGCCTTCGAGGCCTGACCGGACCTGACGGAACCGATGGGGAAGCACGATGACGCTCGTCAAGGACTCACCGCCCGCCACCCGTAAGGCCGGCTCCCCCGCCCCCGCCGCCGGCCGGCGGCGGGGGCGGCGGGAGAACCTCGCCGGCTATCTCTTCATGTCCCCGTGGATCGCGGGCTTCCTGCTGCTGACCGCGGGTCCCATGGTCGCCTCGCTCTGGTTCGCGTTCACCGACTACAACCTCTTCAACAGCCCCAAGTGGATCGGGCTCGACAACTTCACCCGGATGTTCGACGATCCGCGGTGGCAGAAGTCGGTCGAGGTGACCGCGAAGTACGTCGTCATCGGCACCCCGCTGAAGTTGCTGCTCGCTCTCGGGGTCGCGCTGCTGCTCGCCCAGAGCCGGCGCGGACAGGCCTTCTACCGGGCCGCGTTCTACGCCCCCTCGCTGATCGGCGCGAGCGTCTCCGTCGCCTTCGTCTGGCGGTCGCTCTTCTCCGACAACGCCGTCGTCGACCGTACGATGTCGCTCTTCGGCGTCCATGCCGGCGGCTGGGTCGGCAACCCCGACTGGATCCTGTACTGCCTGGTCGCGCTCACCGTCTGGCAGTTCGGCGCGCCCATGGTCATCTTCCTCGCGGGTCTCAAACAGGTGCCGAAGGAGCTGTACGAGGCCGCCGAGCTGGACGGCGCCGGGGCGTTCCGCACGTTCTGGAGCGTCACGCTGCCGATGATCTCGCCGGTGCTGTTCTTCAACGTCCTGCTGGAGACCATCCACTCGTTCCAGATCTTCGGCTCGGCCTACGTCGTCTCCAACACGTACTGCGGTCCGGCCGACGCCACGCTCGTCTACACCTGCTACCTCTACCAGCAGGGCTTCAAGAACGCCCAGATGGGCTTCGCCTCCGCGATGGCCTGGATGCTGCTGGTCGCCGTGGCCCTGGTGACCGCGGTCCTGTTCTGGTCGCAGAAGAAGTGGGTGCACTACGAGAACGACGCGGAGGGCGCCCGATGAGCGCGACGGCCACCAAACCCCTGTCCCTGAGCCGCAGGCGGACCGGCTCGCTGGTGTGGCACCTCGGCTCGCTGCTGGTCCTCGCGGTCGTCCTGTATCCCGTGGTGTGGGTGGTCGGCGCGTCGTTCAAGCCGAGCAAGGACATCATCAACAGCCTGCAGCTGTTCCCCGCGCATCCGATCCTGGACAACTTCAAGGGCCTGGCCGACGGGATCGCCGACATCTCGATCTGGACCTTCTTCCAGAACTCGCTGCTCTACGCGGGCGGAGCCGTCGTCGGCATCCTCGTCTCCTGCTCGCTGACCGCGTACGCCTTCGCCAAGATCCGCTTCACGGGCCGCAATCTGCTGTTCTCGCTGATGATCGGCACGCTCCTGCTGCCGTACCACGTGCTGCTGATCCCGCAGTACGTGATGTTCCAGAAGCTGGAGCTGATCAACACCTACGTACCGCTGCTGCTGGGCAAGTACCTGGCCACCGAGGCGTTCTTCGTCTTCCTCATGGTGCAGTTCATGCGCAACCTGCCCAGGGAACTGGACGAGGCCGCGCGCCTCGACGGCTGCGGGCACCTGAGGATCTACTGGTCGATCGTGCTGCCGCTGTGCCGGCCCGCGCTCATCACCAGCGCCATCTTCACCTTCATCAACGCCTGGAACGACTTCATGGGCCCGCTGATCTACCTCAACGAGCCCGGCAAGTACACCGTGTCCCTCGGCATGATGATGTTCCGCGACTCCGACGGCGTCGCGTCCAACTACGGCGGCCTGATCGCTATGTCGCTGGTCGCGCTGCTGCCCGTCCTGCTGTTCTTCCTCGCCTTCCAGCGCTATCTGATCGACGGCATGGCGACCTCCGGACTGAAGGGCTGAGGGGGTCACCGTGGCCCGGGCGCGTGTGAAGGCACGTAGCGAATCCGTCCTCGCCGAGCGGTTCGGCGTCTTCGCCGAGTGCCTGCTGACGGGGGTGTGGATCGCCGTCGCCTCCGGCGGTGTGGTGACCTACCCGGCCGCCTTCGCCGCCGGCGCACGCCATCTGCGTCGGCGCACGGCCCATCAGGGCGGTGGCCTGAGGGAGTTCACCGCGGACTTCCGTACCGCCGTGCGGCGCGGGTGGGCCGTCGGGCTCGCCGGGTGGGGCGCCGTAGCGCTGGTCTGGGTTGACGTCCAGGCGGTGCGCACCGGGCTGCCCGGTGGGCCGCTCGCCGGGGCCGTCGGGCTGTTCGCGCTGATCGGGGCCGCCGTGGCGGGGCTGCGCGCCGCGGCGGTCTGGGCGCCGGGGGAGCGGTGGCGGGCGCTGCTCGCCGACGCAGGCCGCCGTACCGTGCTCGATCCGGCCGGGTCCTTCCTGATCGTCGGCGGGCTGGCGCTGGTCGCCCTGTCCGCCTGGTTCGTCCTGCCGCTCGCGGTCCCCGTCCTGGGGGCCGTGGCGGCGGCGGCCGTCGCCGTGGAGGAGCGCCACCGGCGCCGTTGACGAACGGTGCCCGCGTATCGGGTCGGCGCCCTGGGCGCTACCCCTCTGCCTGTCATGACCCTGACCAGATGCAAGGAACCACGCTTCCCGCACGGAAAGGAAAGGCTGGACTCTCATGTCTCCCGTCCCCCGCAGATCCCTCCTCAAGGCGGCCGCCGTCGCCGGAGCCGCCGCGCAGTTCGGCTGGGCCCTAGGAGCCAAGGAGGCGCAGGCCGCACCACGAGCCGAGGCCGCCGACGCCGACCCCGTCACCCTGGACTGGCTGGAGGACGGCGGCCTCGGCGCCGCCCCCGGTTCGACGGTGGGTGTGCCCTGGCCCAAGGGCGCCTACCGGCCCGACCAGGCGTTCGCGCTCACGGACGCCGACGGCAGGGCCGTCCCCGTGCAGTCGTGGCCCATCGCCTACTGGCCCGACGGCTCCCTCAAGTGGTCGGCGCACGCGGTGAGTTCGGGCTCGGGCAAGCTGACGCTCGCCGCCGGCGACGCGGCCGCCCCCGACCAGAAGGTCACCGTCGACCGGAGCGGCGGCACCATCGACGTCTCCACCGGCGTCATCACCGCGAAGATCGCCAGGAACGGCTCCACGATCGTCAAGTCGGTCACCCGCGGCTCGACCGAGATCGCCAGGAACGGCCGGCTCGTCCTGATCCGCCAGCCCGAGATCGAGGACGAGGACCAGGGCACGGTGCGGACCGAGCGCTTCGACGGGGTGATCGGCGAGGTCACCGTCGAGCAGGACGGACCGGTGCGGGCCGTGGTCCGCATCGACGGCAAGCACCGCAAGGGCGACCGGAGTCGGCTGCCGTTCTCGATCCGGCTGTACTTCTACGCCGGGGCCGACTCCTTCCGCATGGTGCACACCATCACCTACGACGGCACGCAGGAGCCCGGCAAGGCGAGCGGCGACTTCGTCCGCGGCCTCGGCGTCCGCTTCACCGTGCCGATGCGGGACGCCGCCTACGACCGGCACATCCGCATCGGCGGCGAGGGCACCGGCCTGCTGCGGGAGGCCGTACGGGGCATCACCGGCCTGCGCCGCGACCCGGGCGCGGCCGTGCAGGCGGCGCAGTACGCGGGGCAGAAGCTGCCCGATCCGTCCACCTGGGACCAGCGCGTGACGACCCGGCTGCAGTACATCCCCGAGTGGGGCGACTACACCCTCGCCCAGCTCTCCGCCGACGGCTTCACCCTGCGCAAGCGCACCAGGAAGGGCTACGGCTGGATCGGCGCGGGCGGCGGCGGGCGGGCCTCCGGCTTCGGCTACGTCGGCGGCGTGAGCGGCGGACTCTCCTTCGGACTGCGGGACTTCTGGGAGAAGCACCCGGCCCAGCTCGACATCCGCGACGCCCACACCGACGCGGCCGAGGTCACCCTCTGGCTCTGGTCGCCGCAGGCCCAGCCCATGGACCTGCGCTTCTACCACGACGGCATGGGGCAGGACACGTACGCGAAGCAGCTCGAAGGCCTCGAGATCACCTACGAGGACTACGAGCCGGAGTTCGGCAGCCCCTACGGCATCGCCCGCACTTCCGAACTCCTCTTCTGGGCCGACGAGTCGACGCCTGCCCCGGAGACGCTCGCCCGGCAGGTGGAGGCGGTGAGGGTGCTGCCGCAGCTCGCCGCGCCGCCCCGGCAGCTCATCAGGGCCAAGGTCTTCGGCCCCGGGCTCTACGCGGAGCCCGACCGGTCCACCGCGGCCAAGGCGAAGATCGAGGACCACCTCGACTTCCTCTTCACCTACTACAAGGACCAGGTGGAGCAACGCCGTTGGTACGGCTTCTGGGACTACGGCGACTTCATGCACACCTACGACACCGTGCGCCACCAGTGGCGTTACGACATCGGCGGCTACGCCTGGGACAACTCCGAGCTGTCGCCGGACCTGTGGCTCTGGTTCGCCTACCTCCGCTCCGGCCGCGCGGACATCTTCCGCTTCGCCGAGGCCCTGACCCGGCACACGGGCGAGGTCGACGTCTACCACCTGGGCAAGTGGGTGGGCCTGGGCACCCGGCACGGTGTGCAGCACTTCGCCGACAGCGCCAAGCAGCAGCGCATCGCCAACACGACCTACCGGCGCTACTACTACTTCCTCACCGCGGACGAACGGGTCGGCGACCTCATGCACGCCAACGTCGACTCGGACGAGACGTTCCTGGTCCTCGACCCCCTGCGCAAGGTGCGCACCGATCCCTACACCCCGGACCGGCACGCCCTGTCGATCGGCTTCGGCACCGACTGGAGCGGTCTGGTGTCGGCCTGGCTGACCGAGTGGGAGCGCAAGGGCCCGAAGTGGGAGAAGGCCAGAGCCCGGGTGCTGTCGACGATGGAGGGCATCGCCGCGCAGCCCAACGGCTTCGTGCAGGGCAGCGGGCTGTACGACCTCGACACCGGCAGGTTCGCCGTCGCCGACAAACCCGTGGTCTCCGTGTCCCACCTCTCGGCCGTCTTCGGCCTCAACGAGCTGTGCGCCGAGCTGATCGACCTGGTCGACATGCCCGCCTTCGACGAGGCGTACTTCGACTACTGCCGCTACTTCAACGCCACCAAGGCCGAGCAGGCGGCGCGCTACGGGACCAGCTTCGGCACCCTGCTGCTCTTCCAGGGCCACTCGCGCCTCGACGCGTACGCCGCCGTCAAGACCGGCGACGAGACGCTCGCCCGGCGCGCGTGGACCAAGTTCTACGACTCCGACGGCTACAAGGAGTCCTCGCCTTGGAAGACGGAGAAGCTGAGCGGTCCCCTCACCCTGGTCGCGGGCAGCGAGGCCGCATGGGTGTCGTCCAACGACACCGCGCTGTACGGCCTCGCCGCCATCGAGAACCTGGCTTTGCTGGGCGACAGGATGCCCTGACTTCCTTACTGCTCAGAGCCCTTTCTGCTCATAGCCCTTGAGTGGACGTCAGCTCATCCTCCCCAGGACCTCCCGCACCCGTCGGACATCCCGGATGCGCTGCTCGTACGTCGCGCCGAGTGCGAGCAGCAGGAGTCCGGCGAGGGCGGGAGGCACCCAGCGGGGGAGTGCGCCGGTCATCTGGACCAGATACGGGGCGAGTTCGTGCAGGGTGTCCAGCACGAGCACCGAGCCACCGAGCACGAGGGGTGCCCGCAGGCGGTGCCGGGCGCCGAGCAGGGTGAGCAGCAGCGCCGCCGCGCCCAGCAGCAGGGGGCGCGCCCAGTGCGGGTCGTGCCAGGCCGCGACGAGGCTGGGCAGCAGGGTGGCGGCGAGCCCCGGGCCGTAGGCGGTCCAGGACGGGACCTGCGGATCACGGTGCCTGCGCCAGGCGCCGACGCACAGCGCCGGGACGGTGACCGGGAGCGTGTACGCCTCGACCGTGCCGACCTCCCACGAAAACAGCCGCACCCAACTGGCCAGCACGAACAGGACGGCGGCGACGTAGCCGGCGAACCGGCGGTCGGGCCGCACCGCCGTGCCGGCCGCGATCACGCCGCACAGCGCGAGCACCAGGGCGAGCATCGGCAGGTCGGTGATCGCGAGGCAGACGGCGAGCAACCCCGCGACGGCGCCGGTCACTTCGGCCGGCACGCGCGCGTGGGGCCCGTCCAGACGCGGTGCGGCCAGGGCCGCGCACAGCGGGACGGCCAGGATCAGCAGCGCCGTGTGCTGGACCTGCCAGCCCGCCGCCGCACCCGCCGCGCAGGCGAGCGCGGCGCCGTGGACGAGCGAGGCGGGGACGGTGAAGGGCGCCAGGTGCGGCCGCACCGAGGCGGCCGCACAGGCTGCCGTCAGGACGGACAGTACGGTGAGCGTGGCCGTCTGGGAGGCCAGGGAGAGGAACGCGAGCGGGACCGAGCCGCCGAGGGCGAGCGCGGTGGTGGTCGCGGGCAGGAAGCGGAAGGCCGCCGTCGCGAGGGCCGCGACGGTCGCCGCGCCCTGCAGCAACAGGGCTGCGGTGCAGGGGAGCCGGAAGGCGGCCGGCGCCGCCATGACCGCCGCCCAGACCAGGCAGGTCGCGCCGCTCCGCGCCCAGGTCCGCCGGGCCTCGTCCCGCACCAGGAAGACCGCCACGGCCGCGACGGCCACCGGGCCCAGCAGCAGTTGCCACGGGTACGCCGGCCACGGTGTGTGGAGGGTCACCGCGGCCCGCGCGTCGGACGGCGCGCCGGACCACGGGTCGGCGGCCAGGCCCAGCGGACCCACCAGCGCCACCGCGAGGAGCGGCAGCGCACACGTCACGGCAGCCGCCTGCACGGCGCCTGATGCCTGTACGGCACCCTGCCGTACGACCTCGGGGAGCCGGGTCCGCATCGCCGCCGGCAGGGCGGCACCGCAGACCAGGTACCCCGGCACGGTCCATCCCCCGGGCAGCGCCGCCCGCAGCACACCGCCCGCCGCGGCGACCACCAGCAGCCAGCCCGCCACGGCGTTGAGCGTCGGCACCGCCGGGCTCGGCAGCCGCCAGGCCGCGCCCAGCGCGATCGCCGCGGCGAGGAGGAGGAGCGGCACCGCACAGGGAGCGGTGTTCTGGGAGGCCTCTCCCCCCGCGGGCACGCAGCGCGCCCAGACACCCCAA